>NZ_WWJT01000792.1 GCF_009865385.1 Streptomyces sp. SID486
GGTGCCCGGGAGACGGTGCCCGCACCGGCTGCGCGGGACCCGGAGCGGCCCCTGACCCGGGTGGAGGCCCGGCGGCAGGCCCGGCTGCGCAGGCCGAGCCCCGCGACCGTCGCCAGCCGGGCCATCGGCGAGGTGTTCATCACCACCGGCGTTCTGATGCTGCTGTTCGTCACCTACCAGCTGTGGTGGACCAACGTCCGCGCGCACGCCCAGGCCGGCAGCGAGACGCACCAGCTCCAGGACGACTGGGCCAGCGGCAAGCGCAGTCCGGGCGTCTTCGAACCGGGACAGGGCTTCGCCATCCTGCACATCCCGAAGCTGGACGTGGTGGCGCCAATAGCGGAGGGCGTCAGCAACAAGAAGGTGCTCGACAAGGGCATGGTCGGGCACTACGGCGAGGCTCCGCTGAAGACGGCGATGCCCCAGGACCGGACCGGCAACTTCGGTCTCGCGGCGCACCGCAACACGCACGGTGAGCCGTTCCGGTACATCAACCGGCTCCGGACCGGCGACGCGGTCGTCGTCGAGACGCAGGACACCTACTTCGTGTACAAGGTGACCTCGATGCTTCCGGTGACCCCGCCGTCCAACACGGGCGTACTGGACCCGGTGCCCCCGGGCTCCGGCTTCACCGAGCCCGGCCGCTACATCACCCTGACCACCTGTACGCCGGAGTTCACCAGCAAGTACCGGCTGATCGTCTGGGGCAAGATGGTCCAGGAACGCCCGCGCAGCAAGGGCAAGCCGGACGCGCTCATCGAGTAGGGCTCAGCGAGTAAGGGCAGAGGAACTGTGGCAGCGACCGCCGACGAGACCGAAGAGACCACGGACGCGTCCGAGCCCGGTCCGGCTCCGGGCCGCCGGCGCCCCGGCCGGATCGCGCTGGCGGTCAGCGTCTTCGGGGAACTCCTCATCACGGCGGGCGCGTTGCTCGGCCTGTTCGTCGTCTACTCGCTGTGGTGGACGAACGTGATAGCCGATCGCCTGGCCCACCACGAGGCCGACAAGGTGCGCGAGCACTGGGCGCGGCAGGACACCGGCCCGGGCGCGCTCGACACCAGGGACGGCATCGGGTTCCTGCACGTCCCGGCGATGAAGAACGGCGAGGTGCTGGTCGAGAAGGGCACGGACACGGACGTCCTCAACGACGGCGTGGCCGGCTACTACACCGACCCGGTCAAGGCCACGCTGCCCATGACCGGCAAGGACGGCAACTTCGCCGTCGCCGCCCACCGGGACGGCCACGGCGCCAAGTTCCACAACATCGACAAGCTGGAGAAGGGCGACCCGGTCGTCTTCGAGACACGGGACGACTGGTACGTCTACAAGGTCTTCTCGATCCTTCCCGAGACCTCGAAGTACAACGTCAAGGTGCTGTCGCCGGTGCCGAAGGAGTCCGGCACGACGAAGCCGGGCCACTACATCACCCTGACGACCTGCACCCCCGTCTACACCTCCCGTTACCGCTACGTGGTGTGGGGCGAACTGGTCCGCGTCGAGAAGGTCGACAGCGCCCGCACCCCGCCGGCGGAACTGCGCTGACGCCCCGGTGAGACGGGAGTGGGCCCCGGCCGGGAAGGTTCCCGGCCGGGGCCCACGTGCGTCCGGCGGAGGCGTCAGCCGGTGACACCACCGAAGAAGTTGGTGCCGCCGTTGTCGTTGTTGCCGCCGCCGTTGCCACCGTTGCCGCCGTTGTCCCCGCCGCCGAAGCCGACCGTGGTCAGCGTGATCGTCGCGCTCTTGGGGTCGGAGGGGGTGTTGGCCGGCGGATCCTGCTGGGTGACGAACGCGTTGTCGTCGTCGGAGCTGCCGCCCGCGAACTGGATGTTGTTGAAGCCGGCCTGCTGAAGGATGTTCCTGGCGTCCTTCACCCGCTGCCCGACGACGTTCGGCACCGGCGTCTGCTGCTGCTGGGCCTTGCCGACGTTGATCGTCACGTTGGTGTTCTTGGTGACTTCCTGGCCCGCCGGCGGGTTGGTGTTCTGCACCTTGCCGTCCTGGGCGGGGTCGGTGACCGGAGTGTCGGCGCAGCTCGGCACCAGGCCCTGGGCCTGCAGTTCGGCCTTCGCCTCGTCGCAGCTCTTGCCGGTGACGTCGGGGACGGCGATCTTCTCCTCGGGCTTGGCGACCTTCAGGGTGATCGTGGTGCCCTTCTCCTTGGTGTCACCGCCCTTGGGGTCCTGGTCGATGACCACACCCGGGGTCTGGGCGGACACCTCGGTCTGCTTCTCGACCTCGAAGCCCTTCTCCTTGAGCTGGGACTCCGCCTGGTCGAACTGGATGCCGCGCACGTCGGGCACCTGGATCTTCGGCGCACCCGACGACACCACCAGGTCGACCGCGGCGCCCTTGTCGACGTCCGTGCCCGCCTCGGGGCTCTGGGAGCAGATGTTGCCCTTCGGCTGGTCCTCGCACTCCTTGCGCGTGGTCGCGCCCAGTTTCAGGTCGGAGTTCTCCGCCATCTTCCGGGCCTCACCGAGGGTGTGACCGACGAAGTTCGGCGCCTTGACGGACTGGTCGTCGTTCCCGCCGCTGAACGCCCACTTGCTGATCAGGATCGCGCCGACCAGGACCAGCAGGCCCGCGACCACCAGCAGGATCGTGGAGGTGTTGGACTTCTTCTGCTGGCGGCGGCGGTCCGGGCGGTCGTCGTAGCCGTAGCCGCCGTCGTCGGGGCTCATGGGGGGCAGCATGCTGGTCGCCCCCGCGCCCGCGTCCGAACGCAGCGCGGTCGTCTGCTGGTCGTCCGGGTAGCCGCCGTAGCCCACCGCGCCGAGCGCGGCCGTGGCCGCGACGGGCTGGCCGTCCAGGCACGCCTCGATGTCGGCGCGCATCTCGTCGGCCGACTGGTAGCGGTAGTCGGGGTCCTTGACCAGGGCCTTGAGGACGATCGCGTCCATCTCGGGCGTGATCTCGGGATCGAAGACCGACGGGGCCTGCGGTTCCTCACGGACGTGCTGGTAGGCCACGGCCACCGGGGAGTCGCCCACGAAGGGCGGCCGTACCGTCAGCAGTTCGTAGAGGAGGCAGCCGGTCGAGTAGAGGTCGGACCGCGCGTCGACCTGCTCGCCCTTGGCCTGCTCCGGCGAGAGGTACTGGGCCGTGCCGATGACCGCCGCGGTCTGGGTCATGGTCATCCCGGCGTCGCCCATGGCGCGGGCGATGCCGAAGTCCATCACCTTGACCTGGCCGTTGCGGGTCAGCATGACGTTGGCCGGCTTGATGTCACGGTGGACGATGCCGCTGCGGTGCGCGTACTCCAGGCCCTGGAGGATGCCGATGGTCATCTCCATCGCGCGCTCGGGCAGCAGCTTGCGGCCGGAGTGCAGCAGCTCGCGCAGCGTGGAACCGTCGACGTACTCCATCACGATGTACGGGATGGAGACCCCGTCGATGTAGTCCTCGCCCGTGTCGTAGACCGCGACGATCGCGGGATGGTTGAGCGAGGCGGCCGACTGGGCCTCCCGGCGGAACCGGGCCTGGAAGGACGGATCGCGCGCGAGGTCCGCGCGCAGCGTCTTCACCGCCACGGTGCGACCGAGCCGGGTGTCATGCGCGAGGTAGACCTCCGCCATGCCACCGCGGCCGAGCACCTGGCCCAGCTCGTACCGGCCGCCGAGGCGACGCGGCTCTTCCATAGCTACCTACCAGCCCTCTCCGTCGGTCCCGGCCGCGCACCCTTGTGCACGGCCGGAGGCTGCCGTCCGGGCCTACCGTACCCGGCTCGTTCTGTGTGACCTGGCCAAGCCCGGAACCCGATACAGGACCGGTACCGCAACGTGCAACGATGTGAAGGGGTTGTGAGCGGCATCACCCGCCGTGGCCGCCGGCGGTCACTTCTTGGAGTCGATGACCGCCTCCATGACGTTCTTCGCGATCGGCGCGGCCAGGCCGCCACCGGAGATGTCGTCGCGGTTGGCCGCGTCGTCCTCGATCACCACCGCCACGGCGACCGGCGAGCTGCCGTCGGGCAGCTTGGCGTAGGAGATGAACCAGGCGTAGGGGTTCTCGCTGTTCGCGACACCGTGCTGGGCGGTACCGGTCTTGCCGCCGACCTTGACGCCGTCGATCTTCGCGTTCGTGCCGGTGCCCTTCTCGACCACCGTCTCCATCATGTCCTGCAGGATCTGCGCGTTGTCCGCGGACAGCGGCCGGCTCAGCTCCTCCGGCTGGGTCTTGGCCACCGGGTCCAGGTTGGAGGACTGCAGCGAGTCCACCATGTACGGCTTCATCAGCTTGCCGTCGTTGGCGACCGCCGAGGCGACCATGGCCATCTGCAGCGGGGTGGCGGCGGTGTTGTACTGGCCGATGGAGGACAGCGCGGTCTGCGACTGGTTCATGTCGTCGGAGAACACCGAGGCGGTGGCGCGCACCGGGGTGAACTGCTCCTCGTCGAAGCCGAACTTCTTCGCCTCGGCGAGCATCTTGTCGTTGCCGAGGTCGGAGCCGATCTTGCCGAAGACCGTGTTGCAGGAGTACTGGAGCGCGACCCGCATGGGCGCGTCCTTGCACGGGATGTTGCCCTCGTTCTTCAGCTCGGTCGTGGTGCCCGGCATGGTCCACGGCAGCGGCGAGTCGGTCTTCTCGTCGGCCGAGGTGTACTTGCCGTTCTCCAGCGCCGCCGCGGCCGTGACCACCTTGAAGGTGGAGCCCGGCGGGTACGTCTCGCGCAGCGCCCGGTTCAGCATCGGGTCGGCGGGGTTGTACTGCTTCTGGAGCTTCTTCCAGGCCGCCGCGTCGTCGTCGCTGTTGCCCGCGAAGGACGACGGGTCGTACGACGGGTAGGAGGCCAGCGCCAGGATCTTGCCGGTGGACGGGTCCAGCGCGACCACCGCGCCCTTGCCGCCCTGCTTCCTCAGGCCGTCGAACGCGGCCTTCTGGGCGCCGGCGTTGAGCGTGGTGATGACGTTGCCGCCCTGCTGCTGCTTGCCGGTGACCATGTCCAGGGTCTTGCGGAAGAACAGCCGGTCGTCGTCGCCGGTGAGGATGCCGTCCTCGAGGGACTCCAGCTGGGTGGCGCCGAACGCCTGCGAGGCGTAGCCGGTCACCGGGGCCCACATGGGCCCGTTCTTGTAGGTCCGCTTGAACTTCAGGTCGTTCAGACCGGTCTTGCTGCTCTCGGTGGACCCGGTGATCGGGTTGCCGCCGACGATGATGTTGCCGCGCGGGTTGGCGTAGCGGGCGATGGTCACGCGGCGGTTCTTCGGGTCGTCCTTGAGGCTGTCGGCCTTGAGGTACTGGAGCCAGTTGTCCCGCAGCAGCAGGGTCAGCACGAGCAGACCGCAGAAGAGCGCGATACGGCGCAGGGGCTTGTTCACGAGGGACGCACCACCTGGGTCATCTCGGCGTCGGGGTTGCCGGCGGGGGTGGGCGCCGGACGGCGGGCGGTGTCGCTGATGCGGATCAGGATGGCGATCAGCGCCCAGTTCGCCAGCACGGAGGAACCGCCGTACGCCATGAAGGGCATGGTCATACCGGTCAGCGGGATGAGACCCATGACGCCGCCGGCCACCACGAAGACCTGGAGGGCGAAGGCGCCGGACAGGCCGATGGCGAGCAGCTTGCCGAACGGGTCGCGGGCGGCGAGCGCGGTGCGCACGCCGCGCTCCACGATCAGGCCGTAGATCAGCAGGATCGCCATGATGCCGGCGAGCCCCAGCTCCTCGCCGAAGGTGGCGAGGATGAAGTCGGAGTTGGCCGCGAACTTGATCAGGTCCGAGTGGCCCTGTCCCCAGCCGGAGCCCAGGGTGCCGCCGGAGCCGAACGCCCACAGCGCCTGCATGGCCTGCTCGGAGTGGCCGAACTTGCCCGCCTGGCTGAGGGTGTACTCCTTCATCGGATCCATCCAGGCCTGGACACGCATCTTCACGTGCGGCTCGAAGCTCGCCACGCCGACCGCGCCGGCGGAGGACATCAGCAGACCGAAGACGATCCAGCTGGTCCGCTCGGTGGCGACGTACAGCATGATGACGAACATTCCGAAGAACAGCAGCGAGGTGCCGAGGTCGGTCTCGAAGACCAGGATGAGGATCGAGATCGCCCAGACGACCAGGATCGGTCCGAGGTCACGGCCGCGCGGCAGGTACAGGCCCATGAAGCGGCGGCTGGCGAGGGCCAGGGCGTCCCGCTTCACCATCAGGTAGCCGGCGAAGAAGACGGCGAGGGCGATCTTCGCGAACTCACCGGGCTGGAGCGAGCCCAGTCCGGGCACCCGGATCCAGATCTTGGCGCCGTAGATGTTGGCGCCGAGGCCCGGCACCAGCGGCAGGATGAGCAGCACCAGGGCGCCGAACATGGAGATGTACGTGTAGCGCTGCAGGACGCGGTGGTCCTTGAGGAAGATCAGCACCACCACGAACAGCGCGATGCCCAACGCGGTGTACAGCAGCTGGCGGGGCGCGGCCGTGACGAAGTTGGGCAGTGACTGCAGCAGCTTCGACTGGTCCAGCCGCCAGATGCACACGAGCCCGAGCCCGTTCAGGAGGGTGGCCAGCGGCAGCAGCAGCGGATCGGCGTACGGCGCGAACTTCCGCACTCCGAGATGGGCCACTCCCGCGAGGAGACCGAGGCCGAGCCCGTAGCTCAGCAGGCCCGCGGGTACCTGGTCGTTGATGGCCAGGCCCACGTTGGCGTAGGCGAACACCGGGATGGCCACGGCGAAGACCAGCAGGGCCAGCTCCGTGTTGCGGCGGCTCGGTGCGCCGATGGCGCCGATCGTGGACGTGTGATGCGTCGGCGAGTTCGTAGTACTGCTCATCGTGTGACAGGGCCTCTCACGGCTTGCCTACTGCTTACCGCACAGCGAGACGACCTTCTGCTCATCCTCCGAGAGAGTGGGGCCGGGGCTGGGGGTCGCGGACGGGGTCGTGGACGGAGACTTCGAGGGGGACGCCGGGGGCGTCTTCGACGTCGACGGGTTCGGCGTCGGGGATGCCTTCGTGAAGGCGGCGTGCGTGACGGCACCCGTGGTGCCGCGCGAGCCGCTGGTGCCGGACGTCTTGTCCCGGCCGTTCCTGGCGTCGCGCCGCGCCTTCTCGGCGGCCAGGCGCTCGGTCTGCTTGCGGCAGGCGGACGCCTGTACGGACAGCTCCTGGACCTTGGTCCGGGCCGCCTCCAGGCCGCCCTCCGCGATCGTGGCCTCCACCTGCTTCTGCTGGTACGGCGGCAGGTACTTGAGTTCGATCTCGGGGTGGTCCCGCTCCACCTTCGACAGCGAGACCCAGGCCAGGTCCTGGCTGATCCCGCGGTACAGCGCGACGTGCTCGTCCTTGGTGCCGACGTAGTACTGCGTCTGGGTCCAGCGGTAGCCGCCGTACAGACCGCCGCCGATCACGGCGAGGACGAGGGCACCGTAGAGCGAGGTCCGCAGCCAGCGGCGCCGCTTGCGCGGCTTGCCGAAGTCGCCGTCGGCGTAGTCGTCGAAGCCGCCCTCCGGGGCGTAGCCGGGGGCGTCGCCGGAGCCGGGCGGGCCGAACTCGCCGCCGCCGTGTCCCTGGCCCTGGCGGCCCAGGTGGGAGGCGCGGCCGGCCGGCGTCTGCATGATGCCGTTGTCGTGCAGGTGGTGCTGGTTCTCGGCGACGGCGCCGACCACGACCGGCTGGTCCGACAGCTGACCGGCGAGGGTGTCCCCGGTGTCCAGGTCGAGCACGTCGGCGACGATCACGGTGATGTTGTCGGGGCCGCCACCGCGCAGCGCGAGCTGGATCAGCTCCTGCACGGTCTCCTGCGGGCCCTGGTAGCTGGCGAGGGTCTCCTCCATCGTCTGGTGGGAGACGACGCCGGACAGCCCGTCGGAGCAGATCAGATAGCGGTCGCCGGCCCGGACCTCGCGGATCGACAGGTCGGGCTCGACATGGTCACCGCTGCCCAGGGCGCGCATCAGCAGCGAGCGCTGCGGGTGGGTGGTGGCCTCTTCCTCGGTGATCCGGCCCTCGTCCACCAGACGCTGCACCCAGGTGTGGTCCTGGGTGATCTGCGTGAGCACACCGTCACGGAGCAGATACGCGCGGGAGTCCCCGACGTGCACCAGACCGAGCCGCTGGCCGGTCCACAGCAGCGCGGTGAGGGTCGTGCCCATGCCTTCGAGCTGGGCGTCCTCCTCCACCATGGCGCGCAGCTGGTCGTTGGCGCGCTGCACGGCCACGCTGAGGGAGGTGAGGAGGTCGGAGCCGGGCACGTCGTCGTCGAGCGTGACCAGGGTGGAGATGACCTCGGAGGAGGCGACCTCGCCGGCCGCCTGACCGCCCATGCCGTCGGCGATGGCGAGCAGGCGCGGCCCGGCGTAACCGGAGTCCTCGTTGCCCTCCCGGATCATGCCCTTGTGCGATCCGGCGGCGAAGCGCAGTGACAGACTCATGCGCACCTCGCCCGTCGGCTCCGGGTACAGCCGGTCGTGTCGAGCCACACTTCCCACCCTCCGGTCGGGAGCGCGCCGGAGACCGGGTGGCGGCCTGCCGCTGCGTGCTCGCTCCGCTCGCGCTCACTCATGATGTAGCACTACTTCCGCAGCTCGATTGCGGTCTTGCCGATGCGGATCGGCGCGCCCAGCGGGATCGGTGTGGGAGTCGTCAGCCGGGACCGGTCCAGGTAGGTGCCGTTGGTGGAACCGAGGTCCTCGATGATCCACTGGCCGTCGCGGTCCGGGTAGATCCTGGCATGGCGGCTGGAGGCGTAGTCGTCGTCCAGCACGATCGTGGAGTCGTGTGCCCGGCCCAGGCTGATGGTCTGGCCCTGCAGCGCGACGGTGGTGCCGGTGAGTGTGCCCTCGGTCACCACCAGCTTGGTGGGGGCGTTGCGGCCACGCCGGCCGCCGCCGCCCTGCTGGGCGCGCTGCGGAGGCGGAGCGGCCTGCTGCCGGGCCTGCTGGCGGCCCGACGGCTGCGGCCGGGCCGCTTCCCTACGCGATCCGCGCTGGGTGACGCGCGTACCGAACAGGTCGCTCCGGATGACCTGCACGGCCACGATCACGAACAGCCACAGTACGGCCAGGAAACCCAGCCGCATGACCGTGAGGGTCAGCTCTGACATTGCCCCCGCTTCACCCTTCGGCTTGCCTATAGATAACGGTGGTACTGCCCACGACGATCCGCGAGCCGTCGCGGAGCGTAGCGCGGGTGGTGTGCTGCCCGTCCACCACGATGCCGTTGGTGGAGCCGAGATCCTGGATCGTCGAGGGCGTTCCGGTCCGGATCTCGCAGTGCCGGCGGGAGACGCCGGGGTCGTCGATCCGCACGTCGGCGTCGGTGCTGCGGCCCAGCACCAGCGTCGCACGGGAGATCTGGTGGCGGGTGCCGTTGATCTCGATCCAGTAGCGGGTGCGCGCGCCGCTCATGGGGGCGGCGGCGGGTCGCTGGGTGGCGGGCTGCGGATAGCCGTACCCGCCGGGGCGCGCGCCGGGCGGCGGCGCGGACGGCATCGGCGGCGCGCCCGCCGGGGCGGCCGGCGGGTAGCCGTAGCCGCCGGGGGCGCTCT
>NZ_WWJT01000793.1 GCF_009865385.1 Streptomyces sp. SID486
TCGCGGCCCCGCCGCAGCCGGCCGCCGCTCCCTCGGCCCCGCCGCAGCCGGTGGCCCCGCCGCCCGCCCCGGTACCGGGCGCCGGGAAGATCAACCTGGACAAGGGCCGGGTCAGCCTGCAGAAGAACCAGACCGTCTCCCTCGTCAAGGGCGGCCGGCCCCTGCTGTCCCGGGTGCAGATGGGTCTCGGTTGGGAGCCGGCGTTCCGCGGCAGGGACATCGACCTGGACGCCTCGGTCATCGCCTACGGGCCGCAGCGCAACCACATCGACAGCTGCTACTTCGGCAAACTGACGATCCTGAACGGCGCGGTCAAGCACTCCGGGGACAACCTGACCGGTGAGGGCGGGGGCGACGACGAGGTCATCGTGGTCGACCTCGGCCGTCTCCCCCAGGAGGTCACCGGCCTGGTCTTCACGGTGAACTCCTTCTCCGGGCAGAAGTTCACGGAGGTCGCCAAGGCGTACTGCCGGCTGGTCGACCCGGCGACCGGTGAGGAACTGGTCCGTTTCGACCTCACCGGGGCGGAGGCCCGGACGGGCGTGCTGATGGCCAAGCTCATCCGCCAGTTCTCCGGCGAGTGGGACATGACGGCGCTGGGCGAGTTCGTGAAGGCCCGGACGGTACGGAACATGGTGGATCCGGGCGCCAGGGCGCTGTGATCCGGGGCGCGGGTGATCGCGGGCCGGTCGCCCGGCTCTCCGCGCCCTGCGGGGAGCCGCGGCGCCCCGGAAGGGTTCGCGGCTCACCGGCCTCACCGGCGCGGACCCCTCAGCCGGCCCGCAGGCCCTCGTGCAGCAGTCCCAGGTAGCGCCGGATCTCCGGCTCCCCGGTGCCCGCCAGCTCCGCGGCCGACGCCACGCCGTGCGTCAGCCGCAGCACATCGATCGGCTCCACGTCCGCGCGCAGCGCGCCCACCGCCTGCGCCGCCACCACCAGCCGGGTCACCGCGCCCTTCACCGTGGTCGCGCACGCCGCCGCGCCACCGTCCGCGACCGCCGAGCCGAGCAGGGCTTTCATCCCCCGCACCTGCAGCGTGCCGACGGCCAGCTCGTACAGCCACTCACCGAGCGCCTCGCCCGGCGGAAGCTCCCGCGCCAGTTCGTCGGCCCGTGCGCCCAGCGCCTCGATCCGGTCGACGTAGGCCGCCTCCAGCAGCGCCTGCCGGGTCGGGAAGTGCCGGTAGAGCGTGCCCGAGCCGACGCCCGCCCGTCTGGCGATGTCGTCGAGTGACGCGTTCTCCCCATGCTCGGCGAAGGACTCCGCCGCCACCTTCAGCAACCGCTCGTAGTTCCGCCGAGCGTCCGCGCGCATGGGCCTGCCCTGCGTCATCCACCCACTCCTCACAAGCCGGGGGCCGTCTGCGCAGCTTATCCAGCGGCGGCGAGGACGGTCCCCCGCTCACCGCCGCCGGTCCCGGCGGCGGGACGGGCGGCGGGACGGGCGGCCGGGCGAGCCGGGGCCGGCGCCCCTCGCGGCCGTTCTACGGCGGCGAGACCATGCGGAACGCGGTCACCGCCGGTGCCGCTTCCAGGGGCCGGTGATGGCGAGCATGATGCCGGGGGTCTGGATGTTGGCGAACAGGGTCCGGCCGTCGGGCGAGAAGGTGACGCCGGTGAACTCGCTGTACTCCGGGTCGTCCGCGGTGCCCGTGTTCAGTTCGTTGCGGGCGATCGGGTAGGTCCGGCCGCTCTCGGTGGCGCCGAACAGGTGCTGGACGCCCTCGCCGTCCTCGGCGATGACGAGGCCGCCGTAAGGGGAGACGGTGATGTTGTCGGGGCCGTCGAAGGCACCGTCCGCGGACGGGTCGGGGTTCACCCCGAGGAGCACCTTCAGGGTGAGCGTGCGGCGCCCCGGGTCGTAGAACCAGACCTGTCCGTCGTGCTGGACGGGGCTCTCCTGGCGGGCGAAGGAGGAGACGACGTAGACGCCCCCGTCGCCCCACCACATGCCCTCCAGCTTGCGGGCGCGGGTGACCTGGCCGTCGGTGAACTGCTTGCGCACCGACACGGTCCTGGCGTCCCGGTCGGGGACGTCCACCCAGTCCACGCCGTAGACGGTCCCGGTCCGCGTGGCGCGGGACAGGTCGTCCACGAACCTGCCGCCGGAGTCGAAGCACCTGAACGCCTGGAGCGTGCCCGCGTCGTCGGCGAGGGTGCGCAGCCTGCCGCGGCCGTGGCGGAAGCCGGGCGGCGGGGTCCAGCGGTAGAAGAGGCCGTTGGGCCCGGAGGCGTCCTCGGTCAGGAACAGGTGGCCGCGCCTGGGGTCGACGACGACGGCCTCGTGGGCGTACCGGCCGAGGGCCTTGACCGGCCGGGGGTCGCGGTTGGCCCGGCGGTCCTCCGGGTCGACCTCGAAGACATAGCCGTGGTCCTTGGTGAAGCCGTGGGCGCCGGCCTTGTCCTCGGTCTCCTCGCAGGTCAGCCAGGTGCCCCACGGCGTCCTGCCGCCCGCGCAGTTGGTGGCGGTGCCGGCGATGCCCACCCACTCGGCGACATGGCCGCCGCGGCGGACCTCCACGACGGTGCAGCCGCCGGCCGCGCCCGGGTCGTAGACGAGGCCCTCGGTGAGCGGCACCGGGTGCGGCCAGTCGGCGCGGGCGCCGGCCAGCTCGTGGTTGTTGACGAGCAGGGTGGTGCCGCGGGGGCCGTCGAAGGTGGCGGTGCCGTCGTGGTTGGAGGGGGTGAACTCGCCGGACTCCAGCCGGGTCCGGCCGCTGTAGGTGATGATCTCGTACCGGAAGCCGGCGGGCAGGGCGAGGATGCCGTCGGGGTCGGGCAGCAGCGGGCCGTAGCCGACGCCATGGTGGTGGCCCCCGTGCTCGTGCCCGTGCGCCGGCTCGGTCCCGGCGCCGGCGGCGCTGTCGAAGTCCGTGGCCGCGAGCGCGTTCGGCGCGGTGGCGAGGGCGCCGACGCTGCCCGCCAGGACCACACCGGCACCGGTGAGCGCGGATCTGCTGGCGAAGTCCCTGCGACTGAGCGGCATGGTGTCTCCCGTGACGACGGTGTGCGTGCCTGGAGTGTGGGGGGCCTGGGTCCGGCGCACACGCTCCCGGCCACCGGTGAACGGGAGTTGAACACCAGACCACCACCCGGGCACCCGTTCCGTGAATCCGTGCGCGACCGGCCATGGCCGGCCAGAACACCCGCCACTCCACCCACTCCGGCCCGCCGGCCACCGCCCGCGGACGAGCCGGCCGGTCACCCCGCGCGCCTGACCGGCGTCCACCGCTCCACCGAGACCGCGCCTCGGCCGTCTGCCGAGACCGCGCCTCGGCCGCCGGAGCCGGCCGGTCACCCCCGCACCGTCCGGCGCTCAACGGCCCTGCCGGAAGCGCCCCTTGAACGCCACAGCCGACCGGCCACCCCGTTCACCATCCGGCGCTCGACGACCCTGCCGGAAGCGCCCCTTGAACGCCGGAGCGGCCGGGCGGCCCAGTCGCAGGCCGACGGCAGCCGCCCTGCCGCGCGCACCCTGGACGCCGGAGCCGGTCGGCCCAGTCGCAGGCCGGCGTCAGCCGCCCTGCTGGGAGCGCGGCTTGAAGGCTGCCTTCCGTGCCTCCTTGGCCACCTTCTTGTCCGGGTGCAGCCTGCCCATCGCGTCCAGCACGTCGGCGACGGCCGGGTGCTCCACCCGCCAGGCCGCCGCGAAGAACCCGCTGTGCTGTGCGGCCAGCCCCTCCACCAGGGCCTGCAGCTCCTCGGAGTTGCCCTCGGCCTGGAGCTGCGCGGCGACCGTGTCGATGGTCAGCCAGAACACCATCTCCTGCGGCGGCGCCGGCACGTCCGCGGCACCCCGCTCGCTCAGCCAGACCCTGGCGAGTCCGCCCAGTTCGGGGTCGGCCAGCACCTCGCGCAGCGCCGGTTCCGCCTCGGCGCCCACCAGGGACAGCGCCTGCTGGCAGCGCAGCCTGCGCAGCGGGGCGCCCGCGTCCGCGCCGCGGGCCGCCGCCAGCAGCTCCCGGGCCGCCGTGAGCGGGTCGCGGCGGCCGAGCCACTGCTCGGTCTCGGCCCGGGCGGCGGTCCGGCCGAACCGGGCGGTGCCGTCGAGCAGCGCGTCCGCGCCCTTGTCGACCAGTTCACCGACGGCCGGCGCCTCGATGCCGGCCTCCAGCAGCCGGGCCCGCAGCCCGTACACGCCGAGCGGGGTCAGCCGGACCATCCCGTAGCGGGAGACGTCGGTGTCGTCGACGGGCGCGGCGGGCTCCTCGTCGGCGTCGGCCATCAGGGCCTCGTCCACCGGCTGGTACTCGACCAGTCCGACGGGCTCCAGCACCCGGAACTGGTCGTCCAGCCGCATCATCGCGTCGGAGACCTGCTCCAGGACGTCGTTGGTGGGCTCGCCCATGTCGTCGGGGACGAGCATGGAGGCGGCCAGGGCGGGCAGCGGGACGGCGGCCTCGCCGGAGCCGCCCTCACCGACGGTCAGCAGGTAGAGGTTGCCGAGGACGCCGTCGAGGAAGTCCGCCTCGGCCTGCGGGTCCCAGTCGAGTGACGAGAAATCGACCTCTCCGCCCTCGTCGAGCGCCTCGACCAGGTCGTCGAGGTCGGGGACGGCGGCGTCGGCGACGACGGTCTCCAGCGCGGCGAGCCAGACGGTGAGCACGTCCTGCGGGGAGCCGCCGGTCAGCAACGCCAGCTCCTCGCCCGCCCGGACGGTGCCGGCCTCCTCGTCCATGATCTCGACCAGGCCGGCGTCGACGGCGACCCGCCATGCCTCGCTCGCGTACGCGGCGGCGTCGTCCCCGGTGAGCCCGAGCAGTTCGGCGGCGGCCGGCAGCTGCTCCTCGACCAGCCCGCCGCCCGCGTCCACGCGGGTCCCGGGGCCGGCCCAGCGGGCCAGCCGGGCCGCGCGGGAGAGCAGTGGCGTGGACAGCGCGGCGCGCGCCAGCTCCGCTTCGGGGTGCAGCCGCGCGGGCGGCAGGGGGGAGCTGTCTGACATCGGCTGGTTCTCCTCGGACCGTGAAACGGGCTCAGCCGCTCAGCCTAGACGGATTTCCACCCATGCCGCCCGGTTCATCTCCACGTAAGCCGTCGTACATGGCCGAAACCTTGACAACTCCCCGGCTCAAGCAGGAGATTGACGCGCGTAGAAGTTGGGGGGACAACTGTTCACTCGGCTCTATGCGTGTCACGGAGGGCCACGAGCCCCGCACGCTCCCGTTCCACCCTCGTCCCGGCGCTCACGCACGTCCCCGGAGGGAATCCCTTGCCGAGCAGGTCTTCCGCGCGCCTCGCCGCGCTCACCGTCGCCGCCGTCTGCAGCGCGGCGTCCGCCGTCGTCCTCACCTCCCCCGCGCACGCCGACTCGGTGCGCGTCCACGATGTCCAGGGCACGACCCGGATATCCCCGTTCGCCGGGCAGAAGGTGACGGACGTCCCGGGCATCGTGACGGCCACGCGCACGTACGGGTCCTCCAAGGGCTTCTGGCTCCAGGACCCGGCCCCCGACGACGACCCCGCCACGAGCGAGGGCGTGTTCGTCTTCACCAGCTCCACCCCGAAGGTCGCCGTCGGCGACTCGGTGACGGTGACCGGCACGGTCTCCGAGTACGTCCCGGGCGGCACCTCGTCCGGCAACCAGTCGCTGACGGAGATCACCAAGCCGGTGATCACCACCGTCTCCACCGGCAACGCGGTCCCGGCGCCGGTCGTGATCGGCAAGCGCTCGGTGCCGGACCGCTACACCCCGGCGGGCGACACGGCCGCGGCCGGATCGATCAACGGCCTGCCGCTGCAGCCGGCGAAGTACGCCCTGGACTACTACGAGTCCCTGGAGGGCATGAACGTCCAGGTCTCCGACGTCCGCGTGGTCACCGCCACCGACCCGTACAGCGAGCTGTGGGTGACGGTGAAGCCGCGCGAGCACCGCACCCACCGCGGTGGCACGCTCTACGGCTCCTACGACTCCCAGAACACCGGCCGGCTCCAGATCCAGTCGCTGGGCTCCACCGCCGACTTCCCGAAGGCGAACGTCGGCGACACCCTGGAGGGCACCACCGCCGGCCCGCTGGACTTCAACCAGTTCGGCGGCTACACCCTCGTCGCGGGCACGCTCGGCACGCTGGACAGCGGCGGCCTGCAGCGTGAGACGACGCGCAAGCAGTCCGGCCGTGAGCTGGCGGTGGCGACGTACAACGTCGAGAACCTGGACCCGGCGGACGCCACCTTCGCCCAGCACGCCGCCGCGATCGTGGACAACCTGCAGTCGCCCGACATCGTGTCCCTGGAGGAGATCCAGGACAACAACGGCGCCAAGGACGACGGCACGGTCGACGCGAACGAGACCGTGACCAAGCTGATCGACGCGATCGTCGCGGCCGGCGGCCCCAAGTACGACTGGCGCTCGGTCAACCCGGTCAACGACCAGGACGGCGGCGAGCCCGGCGGCAACATCCGCCAGGTGTTCCTGTTCAACCCGCAGCGGGTGTCCTTCACGGACCGCGCGGGCGGCGACTCGACCACCCCGGTCGGCGTGACCGAGGTGCACGGCAAGGCGCAGCTGACGGCCTCGCCCGGCCGTGTCGACCCGGCGAACGCCGCGTGGACCAACAGCCGCAAGCCGCTGGCCGGCGAGTTCGTCTTCCGCGGCCGGACCGTCTTCGTGATCGCCAACCACCTGAACTCCAAGGGCGGCGACCAGGCGCTGACCGCGCAGTACCAGCCGCCGGTGCGCAGCTCGGAGGTCCAGCGGCACGCCCAGGCGACCGCGGTGAACGCGTTCGTCAAGGACATCCTGGCCGTGCAGAAGAACGCGGACGTCATCGCGCTCGGCGACATGAACGACTTCGAGTTCTCCGGGACCACGAAGATCCTGGAGAGCGACGGCGCGCTGTGGTCGGCGATCAAGTCGCTGCCCAGGAGCGAGCGGTACACCTACGACTACCAGGGCAACCAGCAGGTTCTCGACCAGATCCTGATCAGCCCGGCGATCCGGCGCGGCGGTGACTTCGCGTACGACAGCGTGCACATCAACTCGGAGTTCAACGACCAGATCAGCGACCACGACCCGCAGGTTCTGCGGTTCCGTCCGTGACACGACGGCGGGGCCGGCCGGACACCACGCCCGGCCGGCCCCGCCGTCTGCCGCTCACCGTCCGCGGTCGATCCGGCGCCAGATCATGGCCGCGCCGATGACGGCGGCGCCCGCGGCGCCCGCGATCAGCACGGGCCGGGGGTGCCGCAGCGCGGCGCCCATGGCGGACCGTACCGGCCGCGGCACCCGCGTGTCGTGCTCCATGGTGTGCCCGGCGTGGGACGCCCGGTCCTGCAGGGCGTGACCGGCCTGGAGCGCCCGGTCCTGGAGGGTGTGCCCGCCGTGGCCGCCCCGCTCCTGCATGAGGTGGCCGGCCTTGGTCATCCGTTCCTGCGCACTGTGGCCGGCCCGCGCGGCGCGGTCCTGCACCAGGTGCCCGGCCCGGGCCGCCCGGTCCTGCACGCCGTGGCCGGCGTGGGCGGCGCCGGAGCGCAGCTGGACGGTCATGGCGCCGGCCTTGTCCTTCAGGTCGGCGGCCCGCGCCCGGGCCCGGCCCTTGACGTCGGCCCGGCCGACCAGCTGGGCGACGGTGTCACCGAGCTGGCTCCGGGTGTGTTCGATCTGCCGCCGCAGCTCGTCGGGGCCCTTGGCGCCGGAGCCGTGCGGGTTGCTGTGCTTCATCGGTGTGCCCTTTCCCTGATCACGTCGACGTCCGCCCTGACGCTGCCGAGCGTCTCCTCCGGCGCGGGCGGGGCGGCACGGCGCAGCTGGCCGCGGCCGGCCGCGGCCAGCAGGGCGGCCACGGCGAAGAACACCGCGGCCACGATCAGCGCCGCCGCCCATACGGGCAGCACCAGCCACAGGGCGGCGGTGGCCGCTCCAGCCAGCACGATCAGCCCGACGTAGCCGACGGCACCGGCGGCGCCGAGCAGTCCGCCGCCGCGCCCGGCCCGGCGTCCCTTCTCGGCCAGCTCCTCCTTGGCGAGGGCGACCTCCTGCCGCAGGAGCCGGGAAAGCTGTTCGGTGGCCCGGCCGACGAGTTCGCCCGTGGAAAGGTGCCCGTCGGCCGCGGGCCGTGTCTGCGGGGTCACGGTCACGGCGTTCCGCCTCCTCTCTGTGCGGAACCTCCGGGTACCCGGCCCCGCAGTTCTTAGCCCTGCTCGCCGCCCCGGGCCCCGGGCTCGCCGAGACGCGCGAGTTGGGACTGGAACCAGTCGAGGCGCGCCTGCAACAACGCCGCCTCGGCCACGAGTTCGGGCACGCCGACGCCGTCGCCGGCCGGCAACGCGGCGCCCGCGGACACCCCAGCACCACCCCCGGCGACGACCCGCGGCCCCTGCCCGCCCGCGCCACCCTCGGTGACGACCCGCGGCCCCCGCCCGGCCGCGCCACCCCCGGCGACGACCCGCAGCCCCTGCCCGGCCAGCCTCGCGAACCCGGCGAGCGAGACGGACGGACGCCCGTGTGCGCAGCCCGCGCAGGCGGGGGCCAGGACCCGCCAGCCCGGCCGGCCCCAGGCCC
>NZ_WWJT01000794.1 GCF_009865385.1 Streptomyces sp. SID486
GGTCGGCCAGGCGCTGCGCCTGCCGGTGCCCGCCGCCCACACGGCGCTCGCCTACCTCGCCGCGACGGTGGCGGTGGCCCTGGTGCCCACGCCGGGCGGCCTGGGCTCCGTCGAGGCCGCGCTGATCGTGGCGCTGGTCGCGGTGGGCGGCCCGGCGGCGCTGGCCACGGCGGTGGTGCTGGCCTACCGCGTCATCACGGTGTGGGTGCCGCTGGTACCGGGGGCGCTGACGCTGGGTGCGCTGGTCCGGCTGAAGGTCATCTGACACCGGCCGGCACGGCACCGGGGGCTCGCTGAAGGCCGTCCGACACCGAACGCCGCGGCACCGGGCCCCTCAGGGCCGTTCGGCACCGACCGCCGCACTGTGGGGCCGATGAAGGCCGTTCGACGCGGACCGCCGCCGCACCGGGGCCGGGTCTGTCCCGACCGGCCCCGCTGCTGCGAAGCTACCGGCGAGTCACCGTCGCAGTCCGGGCCGTGGGCCCGTCAGAAGGAGGATGCCGTATGCCGGTGCGGATCGAGCGGCAGCAGCACGTCACCACGGTCGTCCTCGCCCGGCCGGAGGCGCGCAACGCGGTGGACGGCCCGACGGCCGCGGAACTCGCCGCCGCCTTCCGGGCGTTCGAGGCGGACGACGGCGCCCGGGTGGCAGTCCTGTGGGGCGAGGGCGGCACCTTCTGCGCGGGCGCGGACCTGAAGGCCATCGGCACCGAGCGCGGCAACCGGGTGGCGCAGGACGGGGACGGGCCGATGGGGCCGACCCGGATGCGGCTGTCCAAGCCGGTGATCGCGGCGGTGGCCGGGCACGCGGTCGCGGGCGGCCTGGAACTCGCCCTGTGGTGCGATCTGCGGGTCGCCGAGGAGGACGCGGTGTTCGGGGTGTTCTGCCGCCGCTGGGGCGTACCGCTGATCGACGGCGGCACGGTCCGGTTGCCCCGCCTCGTCGGTACCGGCCGGGCACTGGACATGATCCTCACCGGCCGCCCGGTGCCGGCCCGCGAGGCGCACGCCATGGGGCTCGCCGACCGGGTCGTCCCGGCCGGCACCGCCCGCGCCGAGGCGGAGGCCCTCGCCGCGGCCATCGCCCGCTTCCCGCAGTCCTGCCTGCGCAGCGACCGGGCGTCGGTCCTGGACCAGGAGGGCAGGGCGGAGGAGGAGGCCCTGCGCGGCGAACTCCGGCACGGCATGGGGGTGCTGGCCCAGAGCGCGGAGGGTGCCGCCCGCTTCGCGTCCGGAGCAGGGCGGCACGGGGCGTTCACCGACTCGTGAGCGGCCGGCGTCGGCACCCGGTCCGCTCAGCGGGCGGTGCTCACCCTCACCTCCCCGCCCTGCGGGTCGACGCGGTCGTGCCAGTGGGCGGTGAGGGACAGGGAGCGGTGCGGCCGGGCGGTGCCGGTCCGCTCCCGGTGCAGGAGGCGGCCGTCCTGGTGGACGTACAGGACGGGGCGGTGCAGCGGGGCTCCGGTGCGCAGGGTGTGACGGGCGGGGCGGGCGGCCGGGGTGACACGGTTCGGGGTGATCCAGCTGAGCGGCGCCGTCACGCGGACCGGCACTCCGGGGTCCGGCCAGGGGGCGCCCGCCAGGAAGTCGAGGACGGCGCCGCCCGCCCGCGCACCCTCGCGGGCCGCGGTGCCGGCGGGCTCCACGGCGTGCAGGAGGTTGCCGGCGGCGAACACACCGGGGCGCGAGGTGTGCGCGGAACCGCCGACGGAGGGGCCGCGGGTGCCGGGGTCCAGGAGCAGCCCGCCGCGCCGGGCCAGTTCATGGTCCGGGACGAAGTCACCGGTGAACACCACGGTGTCGCAGGGCAGTACGGCGGTACGGCCGTCCCGGTGCCGGACGCGGACACCGGACAGCCGTCCGTGGCCGAGGAGTTCGGCGACCGTTGTGTCGGTCAGCAGCGGGATGCCGTGACCGAGCCGGGCCGCCTGGGTACGGGCCCGGCCGGTCTGGGCGCGCGGGTGCTCCGTGACGAGGGCGACGACCTCGGCACCGGCGGCGCGCAGGGTGCCGGCCGCCGCGTAGGAGACGTCCTCGGCGCCGACCACGACCGCACGGCTGCCGACACGCTGCCCGAACAGGTGCACCGCCTGCTGGAGTTCGCCGGTGGTGAGGACACCGGCCGGGCGGCTGCCCGGTACCAGCCGGGCGGAGCGGGGGCGTTCGCGGGCACCGGTGGCGAGGACGACCGCCCGCGCCTCGACGGTCTCGGCTCCGCCGGGGCCGACTACGGTGAGCACGGGGCCCGCCGTCGCCCAGTCCAGTGCCGTCACCCCGGTCCGTAGCGTGGCACCGGCCCGCTCGGCGGCCTCCGTGAGCAGCCGGGCGTACCCGGGGCCGGTGAGCGGACGCGTCCAGGTGCCGAAGCCGCCGTGCGCGCAGTACCGGGGCACGCCGCCGGGCTGTGTCTCCCGCTCCAGCACCTCCACCCGCCCGGCGCCGGCGGCGGCCAGGCGCGCGGCGGCGGCGAGTCCGGCGGGTCCGGCACCGACGACGAGGACGTCCACACGGCAAGGCACCGTCATGCCCGGCCCCCTTCCTGCTCCCCGGCGGCCGGCGACCGTCCCCACGGGCCTGATTCCGACTCCGCAGCGGACGACGGCCCTCCCCACCCACCCGGTTCGGACTCCCCCACGGACGACGGCCGTCCCCACCCGCCTGATTCCGGTTCCCGTGCGGCCGCCGGTCGTTCGCGCGTGCCCCGTTCGAACAGCTCGCGCACCGCCGCGCCGCAGTAGAACCCCTGGCAGCGGCCGGCCCCGGCCCGGGTGCGGCGGCGCAGGCCCTGCAGGGTGCGCGGCGGGACCGGGCCGGCCAGGGCGTCGCGGATCTCGCCGCGGGAGACGCGCTCGCAGTGACAGACGAGAGTGCCGTACTCGGGGTCGGCGGCGACGAGGTCCGGCCGCTGACAGGGGCGCGGGAACTCCTCGCCGAGGTTGGGCATGGTGAGCGGCTCCGGCTCCCGGACCGGGCCGAGGTCGAGCCCGTTGCCGGCCAGCAGGCCGGCGACGTGGGCGGCGATGGCCAGGGACGCGGTCAGGCCGGTGGAGCGGATGCCGCCGACGGTGACGTACGCCTGCTCGGGGTGCGCGGTGATGCGGTAGTCCGCGTGCTCGGTGGCCGCCCGCAGCCCGGCGTAGACGGCGGTGACCTCCTCGTCGAGCAGCGCGGGCAGGACGCGCCGGCCCTTCTCCCGCAGAGCGGCCAGCCCGTCGGCGGTGGACCGGGTGTCCCGTCTGTCGTGCAGGTCCTCGGCGGTGGGGCCGAGCAGGACGTTGCCGTGCACGGTGGGGGCGACCAGGACACCCTTGCCGAGCGCCGTCGGTACGGGCAGCAGGATGTGCCGGACGAGGGGGCGGGCGAGCTTGTCGTGGACGATGAGCTGGCCGCGGCGCGGGGTGACGGTGAAGTCCTCGTGGCCGAGCGCGCGGTCCAGGGTGTCGGCGTGCAGTCCGGCCGCGTTGACGAGGTGGCGAGTGCGCAGGACGCCCCGGCCCGTGGTCAGCCGGTGTCCGTCCGACGTCCGCTCCACCCGCCGTACGGTGGTGTTCAGGTGCAGGTCGGCTCCGGCGCCCACGGCCTGGGTGGCGTACGCCAGGGTCGTCGTCCAGGGGCAGATGACGCTCTCGCCGGGGACGTGCAGGGCGCCGAGCGCGCCGGGGCCGAGATGCGGCTCGCGGGCGTAGAGGTCACCGGGGCCGAGCAGGGCGGTGTCGTGGCAGCCGTTGCGTGCGGCCTTCTCGGCGAACCGGGGCAGCGCGGCGAGCTGCTCCTCGTCCCAGGCGACCAGCAGGGCGCCGACCCGTTCGACGGGGATGCCGGTCTCCGCGGCGTAGGCGCCGAGCCGCTCGTGGCCCTCGCGGACCAGCCGGGCCTCCAGCGTGCCGGGGGTCGCGTCGAAACCGGTGTGCAGGATGGCGGTGTTGGCCTTCGAGGTGCCCTGGCCGACGTCGTCCTGCGCCTCCACGAGGGCGATGCGCAGCCGGGGGCGGCGGGCGAGCTCGCGGGCGACGGCGCAGCCCACCACGCCGGCGCCGACGATCGTCACGTCGTACGGCGTGGACGGCAGCGGGCCGTCCGCGGTGACGGTCACGGGCCGAGCAGGGCCGCGACGGCGCTGCGGAAACCGGCCCGGCGTTCGGCGGCGCGGTCGGCCGGGATGCGCGGCTCGTACACGGCGGCGGGCTTCCAGTCGGGCAGCGCCGCCGCGACGCTCAGCCCGGGATCGGCGCCGAGGCGGGCGAGGGCGGCGGCGCCGAGCGCGGTGGCGTCCGGCAGCGCGGACACCTCGACGGGCCGTTGCAGCAGGTCGGCCTGGGTCTGCATGAGCAGCGCGGAGCGGGTGAGGCCGCCGTCGACGCGGAGGGTGTCCAGGGGTGCGCCCAGGTCGTGGGCGGCGGCCTCGGCGAGTTCGGCGACCTGGGCGGCGAGCCCTTCGCACAGGGCGCGCACCAGATGCCCGGCCGTGGTGTCGAGCCCGAGGCCGGTGAGGGAGCCGCGCAGGTCACCGCGCCACCAGGGGGCGGCGAGTCCGGCGAGGGCGGGGACGAAGGTGACCCCGCCGCTGTCCGGGACGGTGCCGCCGACCGGGTCGAGGTCGGCGGCGGAGGCGATGACACCGAGGTCGGTGAGCCAGCGGACGGCGGAGGCGGCCGTGTAGACCTGCCCGTCGAGGCAGTAGCCGGTGCGTCCGGCGAGCCGCCAGGCCACGCAGCTGGCCAGGCCGGAGCCGCCGCGCCGGGGCCGGTCGCCGGTGTGCGCGAGCAGGAACGCCCCGGTGCCGTAGGTGCACTTGGCGGCTCCCGGCCCGGTGACGCGCTGGGCGAGCAGGGCGGCCTGCTGGTCCACGATCAGTCCCGTGAGCGGGATCTCGGGGCCGAACGCCGTGGTCGTCCCCACCGGCCGGGCGGAGTCGGTGACCTCGGGCAGGCGTTCGCCGGCCAGGCCGTAGAGGTCCAGTGCGCGCGGCGACCATACGGCGCGGTCCAGGTCCAGGAGCTGGGTGCGGCCGGCGGTGGCGGCGTCGGTGACGTAGGCGCCGGTGAGGCGGTGGACCAGCCAGGCGTCGGAGGTGGTGACGACGCCGTCGCGGGTGAGGTGGCGGCGGATCCACGCCATCTTGGGCGCGGCGAAGTACGGATCGAGGGGCAGCCCGGTCAGTTGTCGCAACTCATCTGCGTGGTCGGCGAGTTGGGCGCAGACGGATTCGGCGCGCCGGTCCTGCCACACCAGCGCGTCGGTCAGCGGACGGCCGGTGTCCGGGTCCCAGGCGAGGACGGTCTCCCCCTGGTTGGCGAGGCCGAGCGCGACGACGTCCTCACCGGCCTCGGCGAGCGCGCGGCGGCCGGCCTCCACCACCGAGTCGTACAGCCGGGCCGGGTCGACCTCGGCCAGGCCGCCCGGCAGGTACCTGGGCCGGACCTCGGCGAACCCGGTGCCGAGGACGCCGCGCCGCGGGCAGACCACGAGCGCCTTGGTGCCGGACGTGCCCTGGTCGACGGCCAGTACCGGCCCCGTCATCGCGCGTCCTCCGCTCCGGCCCTGAAGATCACCGCGCCAGCCTGCCGCCGGGCGGGGTCCGGCGTCAAGGTGTTCACCCTCGTTCAACTTGCCATGCTAAATAGTTGACTTGGCAACAATGGTACCGACGCCACGTACGCCTCTATAGTGACCGCCGACCACATGAATGACCATCACGTCACCGCCAGGGGAGTGCTGTTGCAACGTCACCCCGCCACCACGCCCGTGCGCCCGTGGCCGGGGGCCGGCGGCTGATGGCCAGAGACGGAGCCCGCCCCTCCTACGATCCCGCCGGCCCGGACCACGCCCTGCGCACCGCGCTCCAGGACCTGCGCACCGGCCGCTGGATGGCCATGCGCGCCCTGCTCGCGGAGACCACCGAGGGGTGGCAGTGGACCCAGCGCACCCAGGTCCTGGCGGCGGCCGCGGCCGGCACCGACGTGGTGCGTGCGTGGCTCACCGAGGAGCCGGGCAGTGTCCACGCGGCGGTCATGAACGCCCGGGTCGGCGTGGAGCGGGCGCTCCGCGCCCGGCGCGAACAGCACCGCCGTACACACCAGTTGTGGATCGAGGCGTGGGACACCGCCCAGTCGGCCACGGCGGCCGCGCCGCTCGACCCCGTGCCCTGGGTGTGCCTGCTGGCCCTGTCCCAGCTCGATCCGGAGCAGCGCTGGGAGGAGCACCGGGCCGCCCCGCCGGAACCGATGCTGCCGCCGGCGCCCTGGGGACTGCTGGCCGAGGCCGACAGGCGCGACCCGTTCAACCGCGAGGCCCACCACCGGATGCTGCAGTTCCTGTACGCGCGCGGCGGTTCGGGCCGGCTCGCCGAGGCCGCCGGGTACGCCCAGTGGGCCGCGGGCCGGGCCCCGGCCGGTTCCGCGCTGCACTTGCTGCCGCTGTACGTGCGTGTGGAACGCTACCGCCGGGACAGCGGGCACGACGCGGCGCTGGACCTGCACTGGGTGGCGGAGGAGGCGGGCCGCGAGGCGCGGCACGCGCTGCACACCTGGTTCGAGCGGACCCGGCCCGCCGAGCGCGCGCTGCCGGACCTCAACCACCTGGCCCACGCGCTGTGGGGATCCCTGCGGTTCCAGGAGGCGCACCGGGTGTTCGAGGCGATCGGCCCCTACTTCACGCCCCCGCCCTGGATGTACCGCACCCGGGACCGGGACCGGGCCGTGGAGGTCTTCGTCCAGGCCCGGGACCGCTGCCGGGCCGCCGCGGACGGCCCCCGCCCTTGACCGCTCCCGCCCGCCCCTGACCACCCTGACCACCCCCGCGGTACCCCCGGACCGCCCCCGGTCGCAGTGCCGCTCCGCCCGGAACGCCCCTCAGCGCCACCCGATCCTCCCTGCGCACCACCCGATGGCCCCGCCGCACGACCCGGTGGCCCTCCGCACCACCCGATCGCCCCTCGCACCACCCGATCGTCCCTGCGCACCACCCAGAAGGTCCCGTTCGACAACTGTCCGATTCCGGAGGTCTCCGCGTGTCCCCCACCCCCGATCCGTCGCCCGCCCCCTCCCCCGGCCTGCCGCAGCAGGACGAGGAACAGCGCCTGCGTGAACTCGGCTACCGGCCGGTGCTGGCCCGTCGTATGGGCGGCTTCGGCAACTTCGCGATCAGCTTCTCGGTGATCTCGATCCTGTCCGGCTGCATGACCCTGTACGGCTTCGGCCTGACCACCGGCGGTCCCGCCGTGATGCTGTGGGGCTGGGCCGGTGTCGGCCTGTTCGTGCTGTGCGTCGGCCTGGCCCTCGCCGAGGTCACCAGCGCCTATCCGACCTCGGGCGCCCTGTACTACATGGCCGACCGGCTCGGCGGCCGGCGCTGGGGCTGGTACACCGGCTGGCTGAACCTGCTCGGCCTGCTCGGCGCGATCGCCGGCATCGACTACGGCGCCGCCCTGTTCACCGGCGCGTTCGCCAACCTCCAGTGGGGCTTCGAGCCGACGCCCGGCAAGACCATGCTGATCTTCTGCGTGATCCTGCTGCTGCACGCGACGCTGAACCTGTTCGGTGTGCGCCTGGTCAGCGTGCTCAACTCGGTCAGCGTGTGGTGGCACCTGGCGGGCGTCGCGCTGATCGTCGGCGCGCTGGCGATCTTCCCGGACCACCACCGGTCGCCGTCCTTCGTGTTCACCGAGTTCGTCAACGAGACCGGCTGGGACAACCCGCTCTACGTGGCCGCGATCGGCCTGCTCCTCGCCCAGTACACCTTCTCCGGCTACGACGCCTCCGCCCATCTGTCGGAGGAGACCTCGCACGCCTCCGTGGCCGCGTCGCGCGGTATCGTCCGCGCCATCTGGGTGTCCTGGCTCGCCGGTTTCGCGCTGCTGGCGGGTCTGACCTTCGCCATCCAGGACTACGACGCCACCCGCGCCACCGACACCGGGGTGCCGCCCGCCCAGATCCTGCTCGACGGCCTCGGCACCGGCGGCGCGAGCGCGCTGCTCCTCGTCGTCATCATCGCCCAGCTGTTCTGCGGGAACGCCGAAGTCGCCGCCGCCAGCCGGATGGTGTTCGCGTTCAGCCGGGACGGCGCGCTGCCCGGCTCGCACCTGTGGCGCAAGGTCAGCGAGCGCACCCAGACCCCGGTCGCCGCCGTCTGGCTGTCCGTCGTCGTCGCCGGGATCCTCGCCCTGCCGTCGCTGTACTCGGCGACGGCGTACAACGCGGTGACCGCCATCAACGTCATCGGCATCACCCCGGCCTATGCGATACCCGTGTTCCTGCGGCTGCGGGCGGGCGACCGCTTCCGGCCGGGGCCGTGGCAGCTGGGCCGCTGGAGCAAGCCGATCGGCTGGACCGCGGTGGTGTGGGTGGCCTGCGTGACCGTCCTGTTCTGCCTGCCGCAGGCGTCGCCGGTCACGGTGAGCACGATGAACTACGCCTCCGTGGCCCTCGCCGTGGTGCTCGTTCTCGCCAGCGTCTGGTGGTACGTCGCCCGCAGGTCGTACGGCACTCCGACCACCGCCGCGTACGGCAGCGACCGTGACCAGGCGGAACTCGCGGAGGGGATCGTCTGAGCCCACTGCCCGAAGAGCGCCGGTCCCGGTACGGACCGGTGTGCCGGATACGGCAGGATGAACGAGCGCGCCGGTCACCGGAGTTCCGGGGCCGGCGCGGTCGCACTTCCCGGACATCGAGCAGGTGACAACGTGACGAGACTCCCCAACCGGCCTCCCGCGGCGGCGAAGCGCCCCGGAGGTGACCGGTGAACCGCGCGCTGACCCTGGACGACCTCGTCCTCGCCGGCATCGCCCTGGCGGCGGGCCTGGTGCTCGCCTTCATGTCGCGCACCCTGCTGCGCTGGCTGGCCAAGCACGCCAAGCGGACCCGCTGGAGCGGCGACGACGTCATCGTGGACGCCCTGCGCTCGGTCGTCCCCTGGGCCGCGATCACGGGCGGCGCGGCGGCGGCAGCGGCCGTGCTGCCCCTGACCCGGACCGTCCAGCACCATGTCGACGAGGTGCTCCAGGTCTGGCTGATCGTCGTGGTGACGTTCTCCGCGGCCCGGGTGATCGCCGGTCTGGTCCGCTCGGTCACCCAGTCCCGGTCCGGGGTGGCGGGCTCGGCGACGATCTTCGTCAACATCACCCGGGTGCTGGTCCTGGCGATCGGTTTCCTGGTCGTCCTGCAGACCCTCGGCATCTCCATAGCCCCACTGCTCACCGCCCTGGGTGTCGGCGGTCTGGCCGTCGCCCTGGCCTTGCAGGACACGCTCGCCAACCTCTTCGCGGGCATCCACATCCTCGCCTCCAAGACCGTCCAGCCGGGCGACTACATCCGGCTGAGCAGTGGCGAGGACGGCTACGTGGTGGACATCAACTGGCGTCAGACGACCGTCCGGCAGCTGTCCAACAACCTGGTGGTCATCCCCAACGGCCAGCTCGCCAAGGCCAACATGACCAACTACACGCGCCCGGAGCAGCAACTGACCGTCCTGGTGCAGGTGGGCGTGAGCTACGACTCCGACCTGGAGCACGTCGAGCGGGTGACCGGGGAGGTGGTGGCGGAGACGATGGCGGACGTCGCCGGCGCGGTCCCCGACCACGAGCCGGCCGTCCGCTTCCACACCTTCGGCGACTCCCGGATCGGCTTCACGGTGATCCTCGGCGTGGGCGAGTTCAGCGACCAGTACCGGATCAAGCACGAGTTCATCAAGCGCCTGCACCGCCGCTACCGCGCGGAGGGCATCCGCATCCCGGCGCCCACGCGCACGGTGACCGTCCAGCAGGGCGGGCCGGTCATCCCGCAGCAGCGCGGCGGCGGGAGCGTCCTCACCGGCGACGCGGCCGTCGTCGACCAGGACGGGCCGGCAGACCGTTCGTCATCGCGTCGGTGATCCGGCCGCGCAGCTCGGCACAGTCCCGCATCTCCTCGGCGTACCGGTCGGGGAGACGGGCGGCGACGGCGCCCAGGCACGCCTCGGCGGCCGCCACCTCCTCCAGCGCCTCGTGGAGGGCACCGGTCCAGGGCAGGGTGTCGGCCAGGTTGTGATGGCAGACGGCGACGTTCAGGGCGTACTCCTCCGGGGAGAGGTACGGCCGGGCCCGGTCGGTCTGGACGAGCGCCTCGCGCAGCAGGGGCAGGGCCGCGTCCGCCCGGCCGTCGAGGGAGAGCCGCCCGGCGTGGCGGGCCAGCGCCGAGGCGAGCAGGGCCGGGTCGGTGCCCTGCCCCCGCCGTTCGACGAGCATGCGCCGTACCGCGACCGCCTCCGCGAGCAGCCGTTCGGCCCGGGCCGGCCGCCCGGTCCGCTCGTACGCCACGGCCACGGAGGTCAGCGCCTCCACCAGGTCGTCCCCGTGCTGGGCGGGATCGTGGCGGGTGGCGGTCCGCCAGGCGTCCAGCATCCGGTGGGCGAGGGCGAACAGCGTCAGGCGGCTGACCGTCAGCCGGGAGAGGTGGTACGTCGTGACGTGCAGCATGCTCGCGTACTCGGCCAGGTGGTCCCCCGGCATGGCGGCCTTGTTCCTCTCGTAGAACCGCAGCGAGGCGTGCAGCAGTCGCACCGCCCGCCGTATGTCGCCACGCCGCCGTCCGCGCGCCGCCGTCTCCGCGGTGTTCAGGAGGATCTCGGCGAGCATGGCCTGGGCCCGGGCCTTCGTGCGCGGGTCGAGCAGGCCGCGGCTCACCAGGTCGGTGCTCACGGCGACGCATTCCTCGGCGGCCGCCCGGGCCTCGTCGTCGCGACCGAGTTCCTGGAGTGCGTCGGCGTACTGGAGCAGGGAGCCGGCCAGCGGCTCGACGGGACCTCCGGCGTCCGCGGCCAGCGCACGCCGGATGGCGAGGCCGCGGCGGATCGGCTCGACCGCCTCCTCGTACCGTTCCAGGCACATGAGCGTGCCGCCCAGGTTGTTGAGGACCACGGCCAGGTTGGCCGCACCGGTGGGCGTGGCCGAGTTCTCCGGCCGGTCCACGAACGGCAGCGCCTCGCGCAGGACGGCCAGCGCCTCCTCGAACCGGTCCATCAGCCTGAGGCGGTTGGCGCGGGTCACCATGGCGCCCAGGGCCTCGTCACCGAGCGTGTCGGGGTGCTCGCCGGCCCTGCGGTCCAGTGCCTCGGCGGTGGCGTCCGACATCGCGTCCACCGCGTCCCGGAACCGGCCCAGGCCGTGCAGGGAACGGGCGAGTTCCGACTCGGCGTCCGCCAACCGTTCGAGCACGGCGGGGCCGCCCGCGTCCCCGAGCGCGGTGAGGACGGCGATCCTGCGCTGCTGGAGCTCCAGCGCCTCGGCGGCGTCGCCCCGGTGGACGAGGAGCCGGCCGCGCTCGCCGAGGATGTCCGCGGCGGCCAGGGACCGTCCGTGGCCCTCGGGCGCCTCGTGCAGGACGCTCTGCGCCGAGTCCAGGGTGACCAGTGCCGCGTCGAAGTCGGCCGTCCAGCGCTGTGAACGGGCCTTGACCGTCAGGGCTTCGGCCAGCGCCACGGGCGGCGCGGCGGCGGCGCCGGAGCGGTACAGGTCCAGCGCCTCGTCGCATCGGCGGAGCGCGGCGTAGTGGTCTCCGGCCGCCTGGCGCCAGCCGGCCTCGTGCACCAGTGCTGCCGCGCGTCGCGTGTCGGGCAGGGCGCGGGCCGCGGTGGCGGCGGTGCGGGTCGCCCAGCGGGCCAGGACGCGGCTGCGGCCCGCCCCGAGCCGGTCGAGCAGGTCGAGCAGGAGCCGCGGATCGGTGTCCGGGGCGTCGGTGAGCCGGTGCAGTGCCTCGGTCAGCGGTTCGGGGCAGTCCGTGAGGGTGGCGGCGTGCATGATCCGTGCGGCGAGGGCGGGTTCCCGGCCGAGCGCCGCGTCGAGGGCCTGGGCTACCGGCTCCCAGTGGCGGGGTGCGTCGGCCACCCGGGAGACGGTCACCAGGGCGGCGAGCAGGGGATCGCCGGTCTCGGACGGGGCCCGGGCCGCGAGGGTGACGAGGGGCAGGGTGACGACGTCGCCGTCGGCGCGGGTCCGGGCGCCCACGTGGTACTCGCCCAGCCGGTCGGGCTGCAGCGCGCCCCAGCAGGTCGTGCCGTCCGCCGGGTACATTCCGGCGAGCCACGCCGTGCCCTGGCCGACCACGTCGTCGGCGGCCTCACGGAACCCGGGGGACGACCGGAACAGCGGTGCGGCGAGGGCGGGTTCCGCGGCCGCGGTGAGGACGGCGGTGCCGACCGCGTCGGCCAGCCGCACGGGACCGGCGGCGGCCAGCAGGGGGCGGGCGGCCGCGCTGTCCTCCCAGTAGGCGCGTTCGTGCAGCAGCAGCTGCTCCTCGACGAGGAGGTGCCCTCGGGAGGGGCGGGTCGCGGGGTGGGTGGACAGCAGGTCGGTCAGCGCGGTCATGTGCAGGGTGAGGGCGGAGCCGTACTCGGGAGCGCTCACGTCCCGGCCCGGGACGAGCGCCACCCGGGCCGTCCAGTCGCCCGTGGCCGCCCGCAGGTCACGGGGCAGGGCGTCGGGCAGCCGCCGGGCGAGATCACCGAGGGCGGCCCGGTAGTGGGCGTCGCGGTCGGATAACCCGGTCAGCGGCGGGAGTTCGCGGTGCAGGGCGTCGAAGGTCAGGGCGCGGGTCTCGCGGGTGCGGGTCCGCAGCTGGTCCCACCAGCCGCCGGTGTCGTCCCCGCGGCCCCGCGCGGTCAGCAGCAGGCGTACGGGCGGCCGGCCGGCGGGCCGCCGGTCCAGCACCGTGAGCAGGGCGGTCAGTTGCGGAATGCGGACTTCGGCGTAGTCCGCCACCAGCAGCAGGGGCCGGTCCACCTCGGCCAGGACACCGTGATCGCCGTCGGGGCCGCGGTCGTCGAGGGCGCCGCAGACCCAGCCGTGCCGGTCCCGCATCCGGGCCGACAGCTCGCGCGCCAGGCGGGACTTGCCCGCCCCGCCGGGGCCGGTGAGCACGGCGAGCCGTACCCCCTCCCCGGCACACCAGTCCTCGGCGAGTTCGCGCAGCAGTCCCGCCCGGCCGTGGAAGCGGACGACCTCGGCCCGCTGGTCCAGCAGGGTGGCCGGGGAGCGCACCTGCCAGCCCCCGGCCGGGGCGATCAGACCTTGCAGGTCGACGGGTTCCCCGACGGGGACGGTACCGGTGTGCCGGGTCACCAGTTCCGTGAAGGCGGGATCGGCCAGCAGCGCGTACACCGGGACGGCCTCCCAGCGCGGTACGCCCCAGCCGGTCACGTCGGTCACCACCACCCCCGTCAGCAGGGGCACTCCGCGGGCACCGGTGCCGCAGAAGAGGGCCGCGCCGGACTGCCCGCTCCACGGGGAGGGGGCGCGGGCGGGGTCGGGGGGCGGCGCCGCGGCGAGTTCCACGGTGTAGCGGTGCGAGAGGGCACCGGAAGCCGGGGAGAGCACCGCGCGGGGCTGCTCCAGCTCCAGCGCGCCGCCGGCCCGGCGGGCGGCGTCCGGGTAACCGGCCACGTCGCACGGCTGCTGCCGGGCGGTCACCAGCCGGCCCCAGCGGACCGGGGCCACGGGGGCGCGCACGTCCCGGTCCGCGAGGAGCAGCGCCGCGTCCACATCCGCGCCGTCCAGGTGTCCGCCGCGCCAGACGACGGAGCACCGTACCGGGGAGCCGCCGGGTACCTGCACGTCGCACGCGTCGCGCCCGGCCACCACGTGGCGGGCCGTCAGCACCAGTCGCGGCCCGAGCAGGTAGCCGCTGCCGTTGCCCGTGTAGGCCGTTTCCCCGGGCAGCAGCACGGCCGCGATCCGGCCCAGTTCCATTCGTCCCCCCGGTTCCTCCCGCCCTGTCCGCCGCCCCGGAGCGGACTAGCGGATCAGCGTGCCCCCGCCGCCCGCGAGGCCGCCCGTGGCGGCGTCCGCGTCGGCGATCCTGATGCCCTGGCCGTCCTGGTCCACCGCGCGCAGGGTGAACGCCAGCCGGTGTGTGGCCGTCTCGGCGCGGGACCGGGCCAGTTCGCCGGAGACCACCCACGCCTTGACGGAGCCCCTGGCGTTCCGGTCGCGGCGCATCTCGACCGTGAACTCCATCGAGATGTCGCCGAGTTCGAAGCGCACCCCGGCGTCGGCCGCCCGGGCCCGGGCGGCCGTCAGTTCCGCCCTGAGGTGGTCGATGGCCTCGCCTACCGTGATGTCGTCCATCGTGATGTCCTCCATGGAGACACCGTAGTGCGCGCGGCCCGGCGAAGCGGGCGGGTCGCCGTTCATGCGCCCCGCCCGCCGACGACGGCGGGGACCAGGTCCCGCTGGACGTGCCGTACGTACTCCTGGAGCCGCCCCCACACCTCGTCCTCCCCTTCGTGCCAGGTACGCAGCCCCCAGGACTCCGGGAAGCCCTCCCGCCTGACCCAGGTCGCGTACGTCCACACGGTCTCGCGCCGGTCGGCGACGGTCTCCAGGTGCCGGGCGAGCGCGCTGTCACCGCGGGCGCGGGCCAGCGCGGCGAAGATGTCGGCGACGGCGTAGTAGGCCAGCAGCGCCTCGGTGGCCCGCAACACGCTGCGCGCCATCATGAGGCCGTCCTCGCGGGCCTGTCGCCGCAGTCGCCTGGTCCGCCCCAGGCGGCTCGGCCTCTCCTCGTGGAAGTGGCGCCGGACGTTGGCGATGTCGGGGGCCCGCGGTGGCCGTTCGGTGCTGCCGAGTACGAGCGCGTTCACCGTCAGCACGTACGCCGCGGAGTCCGCCGCCGCCTCCCGCGCGGCCTCGCGGGGCAGACCGGCGGTGAACGCGGGCAGCGCGGAGCCCGGTCCGTCCTCGCCCGCCCCGCCGGTGAGCAGGGGCATGAGTTCCCGGGCGATGAGGAACTGGGCACAGGCGTCGAAGACCACGACGGGGTCCTCGGGATCGTGCGGGGCCACGCCGGGGGGCCGGCTCTGCGGGATGACCGGCCGGGGCGGGAGCACGGTGCCGGTGCGGCCAGGGCGCCACGACGTCAGGTAGGAGGCGACCATGTCGTCCACGTCGCCGCGGAGCCGTTCCGGGTCGCCCGCGCTGCCACCGGGCACGCCGCACACCGCGGGCAGGACCCAGCACAGGTTCGCCATGAGGTCGACGGCCACCGGCGGAACGGCGATGAGGAAGCCGTGGCCGCCTCCGGGCAGGGGCCGTCTCAGCCGCCGGGTCCGGGGGTCGGTCGACGGCGGGACGAACGCCTCCACCGTCGAGGCCAGCCGCTGTGCCTCCGCGGCGCCGGGCGGCCGTACGTCCGAGGCATGGGGATCGCCCCCGTCGGTGGGCGACATCGCGTGGGCGAGCAGCAACAGGTCCAGCAGCAGGCGCGGCCGGGTGGCGATACGGGTCAGCGGCTCGGGGTCGTCCAGGAGGCGGCCCGTGGGATCGGCGCCGCGGACGAAGTCCGGATCGGCGAAGACGTGCGTCGCCCGGGCCGCCTCGGTGGCCAGCGCCTGGTTCTGCCACTCGTCGAACAGCACGCTGCGGGGGTGGACCCCGGGCGGCCGGTGGACCAGCTCCGCGAGCACCGCCCGCAGGGGGCCCGCCAGGCTGACGGGCTCCCGCACCTCGGTGTCCGTCTCCTGGCCGCGGACGAGGACGAGCCCCTGGGGGACATCGGCGCCGCACCGCACGACGAGGTCCCGGGGGCCCGCGGCCCGCACCTCCAGACCGTGCCGGAGCCGGTGCAGCAGCCCGGTCAGGGCCCCGGCCAGCGTCGCGACCTCCGCGGTCCCGGCCAGGACGGCTTCGGCCTCGGCCGGGGCGCCCGGCGGCTGGAGGGGGAGTCCGGTCACGCCCCCGGCCCGCAGCGCCGCCAGCGCCGCCTCGGTCTCGCCGCGCGCCGGAGAGGTGAAGATGTGAAAACCGACCGCCGCCCGTGCCGCCGTATCCCCCACGGCGCCAGCATGACGACGGCCGGCGCGCCGGGCAACCCTGCGGCGCGCGCGGGTGCCGGGGACCGGGTCCGCGGGCGGGGATAGGCTCGAAGCACCATGACCTCCTCCCCGGCCTCCGGCCCGCCCGAGCAGCCCGCCGCCGGTCACCGCTCCCCCGGCGGTGACCGCGGCGCCGACGGCCTGCGCGCGCTCGACCAGCGGCTCGACGCGATCGCCCGCCAGCCGTTCCGGGCGAAGTTCCACCTGCGCGGACGGGACCGGGCGACCGCCGAGCTGAAGGGGCCGGCGACCGTCCGGTGGCACGCGTACGACCTGATCGCGAAGCGCCTGGCGCCGGCCGAGCCGTACAAGGACGGCAGCCAGACGCCCTACCGCGGGCACCCGGTGTTCGTGGCGCAGCACGCCACGGCCACGTGCTGCCGGACCTGTCTCCAGCGCTGGCACGGCATCCCCAAGGGGCGCGAGCTGACCCGTACCGAACACCTGTACGTAGTGCGTGTGATCTGCCGGTGGATCGCGCGGGAGATGGCGGACGACGCGTATTCCGGCCAGGACCCCTGTCGAGCCGACCCCGATCACGAGATATCTTGATGTCGAGCAATGTTGCAGACGTGGAGCGGAGCACCCGGTGACTGACTCGACCATCATCTACACCTACACAGACGAGGCCCCGGCCCTGGCGACGCATTCGTTCCTGCCGGTGATCAAGGCGTACGCCTCGCAGGCCGGTGTGCCCGTGGAGACGCGTGACATCTCACTGGCCGGGCGCATCATCGCCGTATTCCCGGAGTACCTGGACGAGGGCCAGCGCATCCCGGACGCGCTGACCGAGCTGGGCGAGCTGGCCAAGACCCCGGCGGCCAACATCATCAAGCTGCCGAACATCTCGGCCTCCATCCCGCAGCTGAAGGCGGCCGTCGCCGAGCTGCAGGCCAAGGGGTACGCGCTGCCCGACTACCCGGACGACCCGAAGACCGACGAGGAGCGCGAGATCCGCGCCCGCTACGACAAGATCAAGGGCTCCGCCGTCAACCCGGTCCTGCGCGAGGGCAACTCCGACCGCCGTGCCCCGGCGTCGGTGAAGAACTACGCCAAGACCCACCCGCACCGCATGGGCGCCTGGACCACCGAGTCCAGGACCGACGTGGCGACCATGGGTGAGAACGACTTCCGCTCCACCGAGAAGTCCGTGACCATCGCCGAGGACGGCGAGCTGCGCATCGAGCTGGTCGGGGACGACGGCTCCACCACCGTGCTGCGCGAGTCCGTACCGGTCCTGGCCGGCGAGGTCGTCGACGCCTCCGTGCTGCGCACCGCCGCCCTGCGCGAGTTCCTGACCGCGCAGATCGCCCGGGCCAAGGAGGAGGGCGTCCTGTTCTCCGTGCACCTGAAGGCCACGATGATGAAGGTCTCCGACCCGATCATCTTCGGTCACGTGGTGCGCGCCTTCTTCCCGAAGACGTTCGCCAAGTACGCCGAGACCTTCGCCTCGGCCGGCCTGACCCCGAACGACGGCCTCGGCGGCATCCTGAAGGGCCTGGAGAACCTGCCCGAGGGCGCCGAGATCAAGGCGTCCTTCGACGCGGAGATCGCCGAGGGCCCGGCCCTCGCCATGGTCGACTCCGACAAGGGCATCACCAACCTGCACGTGCCGTCGGACGTCATCATCGACGCCTCCATGCCGGCGATGATCCGCACCTCCGGCCACATGTGGGGCCCGGACGGCCAGGAGCACGACACCCTCGCCGTCATCCCCGACTCCTCCTACGCCGGTGTCTACCAGGCCGTCATCGAGGACTGCCGGGCCAACGGCGCCTACGACCCGTCCACCATGGGCTCGGTGCCGAACGTCGGCCTGATGGCGCAGAAGGCCGAGGAGTACGGCTCCCACGACAAGACCTTCGAGATCCCGGTCACCGGCACCGTGCGGCTGGTCGACGCCTCCGGCACCGCCGTGATCGAGCAGGCCGTCTCCGCGGGCGACATCTTCCGCGCCTGCCAGACCAAGGACGCGCCGATCCGCGACTGGGTCAAGCTGGCCGTCACCCGCGCCCGCGCCACCGGCGACCCGGCCGTGTTCTGGCTGGACGCGGGCCGCGCCCACGACGCGCAGCTGATCGCCAAGGTCGAGCAGTACCTGCCGGAGCACGACACCGAGGGCCTGGACATCAAGATCCTCTCCCCGGTCGAGGCCACCAAGCTGTCGGTGGAGCGCATCCGCCGCGGTGAGAACACCATCTCGGTGACCGGGAACGTCCTGCGTGACTACCTCACCGACCTGTTCCCGATCCTGGAGCTGGGCACCAGCGCCAAGATGCTGTCGGTGGTCCCGCTGATGGCGGGCGGCGGCCTCTTCGAGACGGGCGCCGGCGGCTCCGCGCCCAAGCACGTCCAGCAGCTGGTCAAGGAGGACTACCTGCGCTGGGACTCCCTCGGTGAGTTCTTCGCGCTCGTCCCGTCCTTCGAGCAGTACGCGACGGTCACCGGCAACACCCGCGCCAAGGTCCTCGCCGACACCCTGGACCGCGCCACGGCGACCTTCCTCAACGAGGACAAGTCCCCGACCCGCCGCGTCGGCGGCATCGACAACCGCGGCAGCCACTTCTACCTGTCCCTGTACTGGGCGCAGGAGCTGGCCGGCCAGACCGACGACGCCGACCTCGCGAAGGCGTTCGCGCCGCTCGCGGAGACGCTCGCCGCGAACGAGCAGAAGGTCGTGGACGAGCTGATCGCCGTCCAGGGCAAGCAGGCCGACATCGGCGGCTACTACCAGGTCGACAAGGCCAAGGCGGACGCGATCATGCGCCCGTCGGCCACCTGGAACGAGGCGCTGGCCTCCCTGAGCTGACGCTCACCGCCACAGGTCACCCGGAATCGCCCCGGCCGGCACCCGCCCGGCCGGGGCGATCCCCGTTCCCCGCCCCGCTCACCCGGCCCCTCTCACCCGCCCTTCCTCACCCGAGCCCTTCCGGCCCCCTCACCGGTATCGCTGCGGCCCCCTCCCCGGCCGCTCCGGCTCTCTCACCGACCCCTTCCGGCCCCCTCACCGGCATCGCTGCGGCTGCCTCCCCGGGCCGCTCCCGCTCCCTCACCGAGCCCTGCCCGACCCCTCACCGAAATCGCTGCTGCCCCCTCGCCCGGACCGCTCCGGCTCCCCTCCCTGCTCCCCCGTGCGGCGTCCGCTCGGTCGGGTGCCCGTCCGCGTTGTCAGTGCCGTGTGGCACCTTGATCGGGTACGACGCCACCGACGACCGCGCTGGAGCAGCCCGTGACCGAGTCCGCCCCCTCCTTCGAACTCCTGCCCGGCGCCGCCGAGTCACCCGTGCTGCTGCACGTACCGCACTCGGCACGGGCGATACCCGGGGACGTACGCGACGGCATCGTGCTGGACGACGCGGCGCTGGAGCGGGAGCTGGACCACATCACGGACGCGCACACCGCCGAGATCGCCGGGCGGGCCGCCGAGCTGGCCGGGATCACGCCCTGGCGGTTCGTGAACCGGCTGTCGCGGCTGGTCGTGGACCCGGAGCGGTTCCCGGACGAACGGGAGGAGATGACGGCCGTCGGCATGGGCGCCGTCTACACGCGCACCACGCACCGGGGCGAGCTGCGGCCGGCCGGCACCGATTCCGAACCCCTGCTCGCCCGCTACTACCGGCCGTACGCCGAGGCAGTGCGGCGGGCGGTCGCCGACCGGCTGGCCGCGACCGGGCGCGCCGTCGTCATCGACGTGCACTCCTACCCGTCCGCGCCCCTCCCCTACGAGCTGCACGGGACCGGGCCGCGCCCGCCGGTGTGCCTGGGCACGGACGCCTTCCACACCCCGGCGGAGCTGACCGAGGCCGCCCGCCAGGCGTTCGCCCGCTGCGGTGGGACGGGGCTGGACAGCCCGTTCGCCGGGACGTACGTGCCGCTGGAGTTCTACGGCACGGACGCCCGGGTCGGCGCGCTGATGGTGGAGATCCGGCGGGACACCTACATGACCGAGCCGGGCGGCCCCGCCGGTCCGGGCCTGGACCGCCTGGCCGCGGCCCTCGGGGCCCTGGTCGACGCCGTGTAGCCGCCGCGTTCAGGCCCGCAGCCACTCGGTGACGATCACCTCCGCGCCGGTGCGCAGCCGCAGGGCGAACGGGCCGGCCGGCGGGGTGTCGCTGGTGAACCGGCCGAGGGTGTCGGCCGCGACCGGACGGCCGGTCCCGGGGCCGCCGAGAACCTCGATCCGGGCCGACTGCGGCGGCAGGACCTGGCCGATCAGTCCGTCCCCGGTGACCTCGACGTCGACGCTCAGCTCGCCCGCGCGGAACGTCAGCATGCGCGGCGCGTCCACGGCTCCCCTGACCGGCAGCGCGTCCACGAGCGAGTCGAAGGTCAGCTCGGCGAGCCGGGCGTCCAGGTCGTGCAACGCGAACGCGTCCAGGGCCGCCTGCACCAGCCCGGCCGGCACCGGGTCGAGGACGGCGGCGACCTCACGCAGCTCCTCCTCCAGCAGCGCGTCCACCGCCGCGCCCTCGTCCGGCCGCCCTTCCCCCGGCGTCCCGTCCCCCGGCATCCCGCCCCCGGACGCCTCGCCCCCGAACGTCCCCTCCCCGGGCGTCCCGCTCCCCGGCATACCGTCCTCCGGCATCTCGTCGTCGCCGTTCACATCACACCCCGGGCGTCCATCCGGGCCCGCAGCCGGCGCAGGCAGCGCTGCCGCAGCGGGCCGATGCTGCCGACCGCGATGCCGAGCGCGGCCGAGATCTCCCCGTAGCTGGGCGGCGGAGAGGCCATCAGCACACGCAGCAACTGACGGCAGCGTTCGCCCAGTCCGTCCAGCTCCTGCCACAGCCGGCGGATGCGCTCGGCCCGGCCCGCCGCCTCCTCCGCGTCGATCAGCGTCTCCTCCGGCGTCCGGTCCTCGCTGGCCCGGTCCAGCACCCGCGGATCGTCGGTCAGGGTCAGCCGCGCCAGCCCCTTGAGCACCTTCAGGCACTCGTGGCGGGCCGTGCTCGCCAGCCAGGCACCGGCCTTGTCGGGCTCCCTTATCCGGCCCAGGTGCTGGGCGAAGCGGAACCACACGGTCTGGAAGACCTCGTGCCCGTCGGCGTCCGAGAGCCGGTGCGCGCGCACCACCGACCACACCAGGGGGCTCAGCCCTTCCACCAGCGCCTTCCAGGCCGCGGCGTCCCCGTCGACAGCGGACCGGACCAGCGCGCCGACCTCTGTTCGGTCCACGACTCCACCCCTTGTGTACGGCACGTCATCGTACGCCGTGGAGCGCAGGGTTCCGGCCCTCATGCGGACAGTGCCGCGACCGCG
>NZ_WWJT01000795.1 GCF_009865385.1 Streptomyces sp. SID486
GGCCTGCTCTGGTTCGGCTGGTTCGGTTTCAACGCCGGCTCCTGGCTCGGCAACGACGACGGCGTCGGCGCGCTGATGTTCGTCAACACCCAGGTCGCCACCGCCGCCGCGATGCTCGCCTGGCTCGCCTACGAGAAGATCCGGCACGGCGCGTTCACCACGCTCGGCGCCGCCTCCGGCGCGGTCGCGGGCCTCGTCGCCATCACCCCGTCCGGCGGCGCGGTCTCCCCGCTCGGCGCGATCGCCGTCGGCGCCGTCGCCGGCGTCGCCTGCGCCGCGGCCGTCGGCCTGAAGTTCCGGTTCGGCTTCGACGACTCCCTCGACGTCGTCGGTGTCCACATGGTCGGCGGCATCATCGGATCCCTGCTGATCGGCTTCCTCGCCACCGGCAAGGGGCAGTCGTCGGCGACCGGCGTCTTCTACGGCGACCACTCCTTCGACCAGCTGTGGAAGCAGTGCGCGGGTGTCTTCGCGGTCCTCGCCTACTCCCTGGTCGTCTCCGCCGTCCTCGCCTTCCTGCTCGACCGGACCCTCGGCATGCGGGTCGCCGAGGACCGGGAGGTCTCCGGCATCGACCAGGCCGAGCACGCCGAGACCGCGTACGACTTCAGCGGCACCGGCGGCGGCGTCATCGGCTCCGCCGCCCCCGCCCAGGCCGCCCCGCAGAAGAACAGGAAGGTGGATGCATGAAGCTCATCACCGCGGTCGTCAAGCCCCACCGGCTGGACGAGATCAAGGAGGCCCTCCAGGCCTTCGGCGTCCACGGGCTGACGGTCACCGAGGCCAGCGGCTACGGCCGCCAGCGGGGCCACACCGAGGTCTACCGCGGCGCCGAGTACACCGTCGACCTCGTCCCCAAGATCCGCATCGAGGTGCTGGCCGAGGACGACGACGCCGAACAGCTGATCGAAGTCGTCGTCAAGGCGGCTCGTACCGGCAAGATCGGAGACGGCAAGGTGTGGTCCCTGCCCGTCGAGACGGCCGTACGGGTCCGCACCGGCGAGCGCGGCCCGGACGCGCTCTGAGCTGGAGCAACGGAACAGGAGTCGCTGGGTGAGCGGTACGGATGTGCGCCAAGAGACGGAAGACCCCGGACCCGGCGGCTACGCGGCGGCCCGGCTGCGCCTCCTCACCGAGGGGACGCGGTCCGGGCCGCCGCGCCGTGCCGCCCTCGCCGGACTGACCGACGACTGGCTCGCCGGACTGTTCACCGCGGCGGTGCGGCGGCTCCCGCGACCGGGCGGCGGCCGAGCGGAGGGCGGACTCGACGGGGTCTCGCTCGTCGCCGTCGGCGGCTACGGCCGCGGTGAACTGTCCCCGCGCAGCGACCTCGACCTCGTCCTGCTGCACGACGGCTCCGACCCAGCCGCGGTCGCCGCCCTCGCCGACCGGCTCTGGTATCCCGTCTGGGACCTCGGCCTCGCCCTCGACCACTCCGTGCGCACCCCCGCGGAAGCCCGCAGGACGGCCGGTGAGGACCTGAAGGTCCACCTCGGCCTGCTGGACGCCCGGCACCTCGCCGGCGACGCCGGACTCACCGCCGCACTGCGCACCACCGCCCTCACCGACTGGCGCAACCAGGCTCCCAAACGGCTCCCTGAGCTGCGGGAACTGTGCGCCGAGCGGGCCGGGCGCCAGGGCGAGCTGCGCTACCTGCTGGAACCCGACCTCAAGGAGGCCCGCGGCGGCCTGCGCGACGCCACCGCCCTGCGCGCCGTCGCCGCCTCCTGGCTCGCCGACGCCCCGCGCGAGGGCCTGGCCGACGCCCGCCGCAGCCTGCTCGACGTGCGCGACGCCCTCCACCTGGCCACCGGACGCGCCACCGACCGGCTCGCCCTGCAGGAGCAGGACCAGGTGGCCGGCGAGCTGGGCCTGCTCGACGCGGACGCCCTGCTCCGGCAGGTCTACGAGGCGGCGCGGGTCATCGCGTACGCCGGCGACGTCACCTGGCGCGAAGTGGGGCGCGTACTGCGCTCGCGCGCCGTACGGCCACGCCTGCGCGCCCTGATGGGTGGTGGCCGGCCCGCGGCCGAGCGCTCACCGCTCGCCGAGGGCGTGGTCGAACAGGACGGCGAGGTGGTGCTCGCCCGCGCCGCCCGCCCCGAGCGCGACCCCGTCCTCCCGCTGCGCGCCGCTGCCGCCGCCGCACAGGCCGGCCTCCCGCTCTCCCTGCACGCCGTGCGGCGGATGGCCGCCACCGTCCGCCCGCTGCCCGCCCCCTGGCCCGCCGAAGCCCGGGAACAGCTGGTCACCCTGCTGGGCTCCGGCCGCCCGACGGTCGACGTCTGGGAGGCCCTGGAGGCCGAGGGCCTGATCACCCGGCTGCTCCCCGACTGGGAACGGGTCCGCTGCCGCCCCCAGCGCAACGCCGTACACCTCTGGACGGTCGACCGGCACCTGATCGAGACCGCCGTCCGCGCCTCCGAACTGGCCCGTCGCGTCAGCCGCCCCGACCTGCTCCTGGTCGCCGCCCTGCTGCACGACATCGGCAAGGGCTGGCCCGGCGACCACTCGCTGGCCGGCGAGATCATCGCCAAGGACGTCGCCACGCGGATCGGCTTCGACCGCGCCGACGTGGCCGTCCTGTCGGCACTCGTCCGCCACCACCTGCTGCTGATCGAGACGGCCACCCGCCGTGACCTGGACGACCCCGCCACCGTCCGCGCGGTCGCCGAGGCGGTCGGCACCCCCGGCACCCTGGAGCTGCTGCACGCCCTCACGGAGGCGGACGCCCTCGCGACCGGCCCGGCCGCCTGGTCCGCCTGGCGCGGTTCCCTCGTCGCCGACCTCGTGGGGCGCGTGCGCGCCGTCCTCGCCGGAGACGTCCCCGACGAGCCCGAGCCGGCCGCGCCCACCGCCGAGCAGGAGCGCCTCGCCGTCGAGGCCCACCGCACCGGCGGCCCGGTCCTCGCCCTGCGCGCCCAGACCGAACCGGTGCCGGACGAGGAACGGTCCGGCGATCCGGAACCGCTGGGCGTGGAACTCCTCATCGCCGTCCCCGACCAGCCGGGCGTCCTGCCCGCGGTGGCCGGGGTCCTCGCCGTGCACCGCCTCACCGTCCGCACGGCGGAGCTGCGCGCCCTGCGGCTGCCGGACGGCGTGGACGACGAGGGCACCGTGCTCCTGCTCAACTGGCGGGTCGCGGCCGAGTACGGCTCCCTGCCCCAGGCGACGCGGCTGCGCGCCGACCTCGTCCGTGCCCTGGACGGCTCCCTGGACATCGCCGGGCGCCTGGCCGAGCGGGACGCCGCCTACCCGCGCCGCCGCGGCTGGACCGCACCGCCGCCCCGGGTGACGGTGGCCCCGGCGGCCTCCCACCACGCCACGGTGATCGAGGTCCGCGCCCAGGACGCGCCGGGACTGCTGCACCGCATCGGGACGGCCCTGGAGAAGGCGGGCGTGCGGGTGCGGAGCATGCACGTGAGCACGCTGGGCTCCAACGCGGTGGACGCGTTCTACGTCACGACGGGAGCGCAGGCACCGCTGCCCGGGCCGGACGCGGCGAGCCTCGCGGGGGTGCTGGAGGAGACCCTGCGGGGGTGACCTCGCCGCGGGCGGCCGTCGACACGGTGTGCCGCCCCCCGGACGCGCCCGGTGCGCGCGCCCCGTCCGCCGATTGCGGCGGGCGGGGACCGTTGCCTCGCGGGGCCAGATACCCTGGAAGACGCTCAGACCGCCCCCGACTCCGAGGACCGAAGCCGCCGTGTTCGATACTCTCTCCGACCGCCTCAGCGCGACTTTCAAAAACCTCCGCGGGAAGGGCCGGCTGAGCGAAGCGGACATCGACGCCACGGCCCGTGAAATCCGCATCGCGCTCCTCGAGGCGGACGTGGCCCTGCCCGTCGTCCGGACGTTCATCAAGAACCTCAAGGAGCGCGCGCTCGGCGCCGACGTCTCCCGGGCGCTGAACCCCGCCCAGCAGGTCCTCAAGATCGTCAACGAGGAACTGATCACCATCCTCGGCGGCGAGACCCGGCGCCTGCGGTTCGCCAAGCAGCCGCCGACCGTGATCATGCTGGCCGGTCTCCAGGGTGCCGGTAAGACCACCCTGGCGGGCAAGCTCGGCCGGTGGTTGAAGGAGCAGGGCCACTCCCCGCTGCTGGTCGCCTGCGACCTCCAGCGCCCCAACGCCGTGAACCAGCTGAGCGTCGTCGCCGAGCGCGCCGGCGTCGCGGTGTACGCGCCGGAGCCGGGCAACGGCGTCGGTGACCCGGTGAAGGTCGCCAAGGACTCCATCGACTTCGCCCGGTCCAAGGTCCACGACATCGTGATCGTGGACACCGCCGGCCGCCTCGGCATCGACGCCGAGATGATGCAGCAGGCCGCGGACATCCGGGACGCCGTCTCCCCGGACGAGATCCTGTTCGTCGTCGACGCCATGATCGGCCAGGACGCCGTCAACACCGCCGAGGCGTTCCGGGACGGCGTCGGCTTCGACGGCGTGGTCCTCTCCAAGCTCGACGGTGACGCCCGCGGTGGCGCGGCCCTGTCGATCCGGCAGATCACCGGCAAGCCGATCATGTTCGCGTCGAACGGCGAGAAGCTGGACGACTTCGACGCGTTCCACCCGGACCGGATGGCCTCCCGCATCCTCGACATGGGTGACCTGCTCACCCTGATCGAGCAGGCGGAGAAGACCTTCAGCCAGGAAGAGGCCCAGAAGATGGCCTCCAAGCTGGCGTCCAAGAAGGGCCAGGAATTCACCCTGGACGACTTCCTGTCCCAGATGGAGCAGGTCAGGAAGATGGGCAGCATCAGCAAGCTGCTCGGCATGCTCCCGGGCATGGGCCAGATCAAGGACCAGATCGCCAACCTGGACGAGCGGGACGTCGACCGCACCGCCGCGATCATCAAGTCGATGACCCCGGGCGAGCGCCAGGACCCGACGATCATCAACGGCTCCCGCCGCGCCCGTATCGCCAAGGGCTCCGGCGTCGAGGTCAGCGCGGTGAAGGGCCTGGTCGAGCGGTTCTTCGAGGCGCGCAAGATGATGTCCCGCATGGCCCAGGGCGGCATGCCGGGTATGCCGGGGCTCCCGGGCATGGGCGGCGGCCCCGGCCGGCAGAAGAAGCAGCAGAAGAAGGCCAAGGGCAAGCAGCGCTCCGGCAACCCGATGAAGCGCAAGCAGCAGGAGCTGGAGGAGGCCCAGCGCCGCGAGGCCGCTGCCCAGAACGGCGGCGCCTTCGGGCTGCCGCAGCAGGGCGGCGAGGACTTCGAGCTGCCGGACGAGTTCAAGAAGTTCATGGGCTGACCGCCCGTACGGTCACCTGGGGCGCCCTTCCCGCGGAGGGGCGCCCTTGCGCGTGCCGGTGCCGGGGTCGTGTCGTACCGTCCGGATATGACCAACCCCGCTCCGCCACGCAAGTCTCCGGACCAGCCCTGGCGTACCGAGGGCGCCCCGGAGGAGCCGTCGCAGCAGTCGCCCGGCGGCGGACGGAGCATGCGGGGCGGCTGGTGGCGGCTGATCCTCACCGCGCTGATCGTGTACCTGATCGCGAACCTGGTGCTGTCGTACTTCGACCAGGCGAACGAGCCGACGATCTCCTACACCGAGTTCAGCAAGCAGGTGAACGACGGCAACGTCGACAAGATCTACGCCAAGGGCGACTCCATCCAGGGCCAGCTCAAGAAGGAGCGGAAGAACCCGGAGGGCGGCGGCTCCTTCACCAAGTTCAACACCGAGCGGCCGTCGTTCGCGGACGACGACCTGTGGGCGAACCTGACCAGGCACAAGGTCAACGTCACGGCCGAGCCCGTCGTGCAGCACCGTAGCTTTCTCGCCAACCTGCTCATCTCGCTGGCGCCGATGCTGCTGCTGATCGCCGTGTGGGTGTTCGTCGCGCGGCGGATGAGCGCCGGGCTCGGCGGCGCGGGCGGCATGCTCGGCCGCAAGGCACCGCCGAAACCCGTGGAGCTGGTGCCGGGGGAGAAGCGCACCACGTTCGCCGACGTCGCCGGGATCGACGAGGTCGAGGGCGAGCTGAACGACGTCGTCGACTTCCTGAAGAACCCCGACGACTATCGCCGGATGGGCGCCAAGATGCCACGCGGTGTACTGCTCGCGGGACCGCCCGGCACCGGAAAGACCCTGCTGGCGCGGGCGGTGGCCGGGGAGGCGGGCGTGCCGTTCTTCTCCGCCTCGGCCTCCGAGTTCATCGAGATGATCGTGGGCGTGGGCGCCTCCCGGGTCCGGGAGCTGTTCGCCGAGGCCCGCAAGGTGGCGCCGTCGATCATCTTCATCGACGAGATCGACACCATCGGGCGGGCGCGCGGCGGCGGCGCCTCCGTGGGCGGGCACGACGAGCGCGAGCAGACGCTGAACCAGATCCTCACCGAGATGGACGGCTTCTCCGGCGCGGAGGGCGTCATCGTGATCGCCGCCACCAACCGCGCCGACATCCTCGACCCGGCCCTGACCCGCCCCGGCCGCTTCGACCGGGTCGTCCAGGTCTCGCCGCCGGACCGCGGCGGGCGCGAGGCCATCCTGGAGATCCACACCCGCGACATCCCGCTCGCCGACGACGTCGATCTCGCGCAGGTCGCCCGTACGACCCCGGGCATGACGGGTGCGGATCTGGCCAACCTCGCCAACGAGGCGGCGCTGCTCGCGGTGAAGCGGAAGCAGCCCCGGGTGACCCGGTCCGACATGTCCGACGCGCTGGAGAAGGTCCAGCTGGGCGCGGAGCGTCCGCTGGTGATGCCCGCGGAGGAACGCCGGCGCACCGCCTACCACGAGAGCGGGCACGCGCTGCTGGGCATGCTCCAGCCCGGCGCCGACCCGGTCCGCAAGATCACGATCGTGCCGCGCGGCCGGGCGCTCGGCGTCACCCTCTCGACCCCGGACGCCGACCGGTACGCGTACACCGAGGAGTACCTGCGGGGCCGGATCATCGGCGCGCTGGGCGGCATGGCGGCCGAACACGTCGTCTACGACGTGATCACCACCGGCTCCGAGAGCGACCTGGAACAGGTCACCAACATCGCGCGCGGCATGGTGTCGCGCTGGGGCATGAGCGAGGAGGTCGGCCGGCTCTCCGCGCTCCCCAACGACGCCCAGCAGGCGTACGGCCTCGCCGCCGCCCCGCAGACCCTCGACGTGATCGACACCGAGATGCGGCGGATCGTGGACGAGTGCTACGAGGAGGCGTGCCGCAAGCTCCGCGACCACCGGGGGCAGCTCGACGCACTGGCCCAGGCCCTGCTGGAGCGCGAGACGCTGGAGGAGGCGGACGCGTACCGGATCGCCGGGATCACCCGCCTGACCAAGGACGCCGACGCCTAGGGACCGCCCCGCCCCGCCCTCGCAGCCGCACCCGCGACGACGCCCGCGCCCGTGACAACGTCTGCGACCTCGCCCGCGACGGCGCCCGCGCCCGCGCCTGTGACAGCGTCGGTGTCCTGGCCGGATCCGGGGGCCGGGGGTGCGGCGGGACCTAGAGATCGTCTTCAAAGGTCAGATCCAGAGCATGATTGAGGCGATGGTGACGGCGGCTTGGTAGGACTCGCGGGTCTTGTCGTAGCGAGTGGCCAGCCCGCGCCACTGCTTGAGGCGGTTGAAGCAGCGCTCGACGACGTTGCGGTGGCGGTAGATGTCCCGGTCGAAGCCGGGCGGCCGACCGCCGCGTATGCCGCGGTTCAAGCGGCCGAGGATCTGGTCGACGCGTTCGGGGATGGTGTGCGGGATGCCGCGTCGTCGCAGGTAGGCGCGGATCTTTCGAGAGCTGTAGCCCTTGTCGGCGACCACGTGGTCGGGCCGGGTCCGCGGGCGCCCGGGCCCGACTCTGGGCACGCTGATCGAGCCCATCACCTGCTCGAAGCGGGTGCAGTCGTTGGCGTTGCCGCCCGATAAGACGAAGCCAAGAGGGCGGCCGCGTCCGTCGCAAGCCAGGTGAACTTTCGTGCTCAGTCCACCACGGGATCGACCGAGGGCGTGATCACCCGCTTCGTCCCTGTCGACGGCCCCTTTTTGCCGCCGGCGGCGTGCTGGTGTGCCCGCACGATGGTGGAGTCGACCGAGACGAGCCAGTCGATGTCTCCGGCCGCGTCTCTCTCCGCCTGGATGGCCCGCAGCATGCGCGAGAAGGTGCCGTCCAGAGCCCACCTGCGAAAACGCGTGTACAAGGTCTGCCAGGAGCCATAACGTTCCGGCACGTCACGCCAGGCCGATCCGGTCCGCAGCTTCCACACGATCCCGTTCAGTACCACCCGGTCGTCCAAACGGGGCCGCCCTGCGGTCCCCGAACTCGGCAGGAACCGCGACAACACTGCCCACTCGGCATCCGAAAGCTCATGACGACGCACCACGACAAGCATGATCCCTCATCACTTGATCACCTTTGAAGACGATCCCTAG
>NZ_WWJT01000796.1 GCF_009865385.1 Streptomyces sp. SID486
GCCGGGCACCGGAGGCCACGCGCGCCCCGCCGCCCTTCCGCCGCTGTCACCGCGGAACGGCGGCAGGGGCGTCTCCCGGCCGCAGCCGCCGCCCTCCCGGCGGTCGCCGTCCTCCGCGCCGCCGCCCCGGGACACCCACGAGCCCCCTCCCTGCGCCCCGTCGGCCTTCACCGGCGGGGCGCTCGGCGTGGGGCCGCCACCAGCCCCCGGCAGACCACGGGACAGCACCCCCGCGCCTCACAGGGAGGGCGGGCGAATCCGGCACCCGGCAGACCGCGGGACAGCGCCCCGCGCCTCGCAGGGAGGGCGGGCGGATCCGGCACCCGACAGACCACGAGAAAGCGCCCCCGCGCCTCACAGGGAGGGCGGGCGAATCCGGCACCCGACAGGCCGCGGGACAGCACCCCCGCGCCTCACAGGGAGGGCGGGCGAATCCGGCACCCGACAAGCCGCGGGGCAGCACCCCCGCGCCCCACAGGGAGAGCGGGCGAATCCGGCACCCGACAGACCACGAGAAAGCACCCCCGCGCCTCACAGGGAGGGCGGGCGGATCCGGCTGTCGGCCGGGCCTCAGCCCACGGCCAGCAGGATCGCCAGCAGCACCGCTCCGGCGACCGCGGGTGCGGCCACCTCGTAGGCCCAGCGCACGGTCACCTCGCCCTGCGCCGGCTCGGTCTGCGCGCCGCGCTCCCAGAGTTCGCGCAGGTCGTCCATGACCTGGTCGGTCTCGGCGCGGGTCGGCCCGGTGTCCGGACCGCGCAGGCTGAACCCGCCGAGGCCGAAGCCGCCCGGCCCGAGGCCGCCGCCCCGTGTCCCTCCCCCGGCCGCGTCCGCCGCCGCCCGCTGCTGCCGGCGGGCCGCCTTCTTGCGGGCGCGCATCGACACGGGGATGGCCCACAGCTGGTACTTGGCCCCGGACGCGGTGAGGGCCTCGTTGGAGTAGCCGGAGCGCAGGCCGGCGACCTCGCCCCAGGGCAGGGTGATCACCCGGAAGGGGTTGCGGACCCGCAGCCGCTCCTCGTTCGCGAAGACCGCCGGGCGCAGCGTGAAGGCGAGGATCAGCGGCACGATCAGGATCAGGCCGGCCAGCGCCAGCCACGGGGTCCGGCCGTGGCCTTTGAAGAGTGCGTCGAAGCCCAGCCAGAGCACGACCAGGAGCAGCAGCACACCGCCCGCCAGCCCCAGGGGCGAGCGGTAGATCCGGTCCTTGGCGGTGGGCGCCGGAGGCTGTGACGCGGGTGACGGGTGGTCCGGGGTGGTCATGGGCCCGATTCTGCCCGACGCCGCCGGACAGGGGACCGGGAGCCCGGCAACCGGCGCTCATCTGTGATCTCACACGCGGAGAGGAGCACCGGGGGTGTACAGCCGCTACGCGCGTAGATATGCTCGTCTGGTGACCATGCCCACTACCGCACCCACAGCTCACGCGCTCGCAGACGTCACCGCGTCCGACAGCACGCTGCGCCGCTTCCTCCACGGGCTGCCCGGCGTCGACGCGGTCGGCCTGGAGGCGCGCGCCGCGTCCCTCGGCACCCGCTCCATCAAGACCACCGCGAAGGCGTACGCCATCGACCTCGCCATCTCGATGGTCGACCTGACGACGCTGGAAGGCGCGGACACCCCGGGCAAGGTCCGGGCGCTCGGCGCCAAGGCCGTCCATCCCGACCCCACGGACCGCACGACGCCCACGACGGCCGCGGTCTGCGTCTACCCCGACATGGTGGCCGTGGCCAAGGAGGCCGTCGCCGGCTCCGGCGTCCTGGTCGCCTCCGTGGCCACCGCCTTCCCGGCCGGCCGCGCCGCTCTCGACGTGAAGCTGGCCGACGTCCGTGACGCCGTAGCCGCGGGCGCCGACGAGATCGACATGGTCATCGACCGGGGCGCGTTCCTGGCCGGCAAGTACCTGAAGGTGTACGACGAGATCGTCGCCGTGAAGGAGGCCTGCGGGACGAGCGCCCGGCTGAAGGTCATCTTCGAGACCGGCGAACTGTCGACGTACGACAACATCCGCCGCGCCTCCTGGCTCGGCATGCTGGCGGGCGCCGACTTCATCAAGACCTCCACCGGCAAGGTCGCCGTCAACGCGACCCCCGCCAACACCCTGCTGATGCTGGAGGCGGTGCGCGACTTCCGCGCCCAGACCGGTGTCCAGGTCGGTGTGAAGCCCGCCGGTGGCATCCGCACCACGAAGGACGCCGTCAAGTTCCTGGTCCTGGTCAACGAGACCGCGGGCGAGGACTGGCTGGACAACCACTGGTTCCGCTTCGGCGCCTCCTCGCTGCTCAACGACCTGCTGATGCAGCGGCAGAAGCTGGCCACCGGCCGCTACTCCGGTCCCGACTACGTGACGGTGGACTGATCTCCATGGCTTTCGAGTACGCACCCGCCCCCGAGTCCCGCGCGGTCGTCGACATCGCGCCCTCGTACGGCCTGTTCATCGACGGCGAGTTCACCGACGCCGCCGACGGCAAGGTCTTCAAGACGGTCTCGCCGTCGACCGAGGAGGTCCTCTCCGAGGTCGCGCAGGCCGGCGCCGAGGACGTCGACCGTGCGGTGCGGGCCGCCCGCAAGGCGTTCGAGAAGTGGTCGGCGCTGCCCGGCTCCGAGCGCGCCAAGTACCTGTTCCGCATCGCCCGCATCATCCAGGAGCGCAGCCGTGAGCTGGCCGTCCTGGAGACGCTGGACAACGGCAAGCCGATCAAGGAGACCCGCGACGCCGACCTCCCGCTGGTCGCCGCGCACTTCTTCTACTACGCGGGCTGGGCCGACAAGCTCGACCACGCCGGCTTCGGTGCCGACCCGCGCCCGCTGGGCGTGGCCGGCCAGGTCATCCCGTGGAACTTCCCGCTGCTGATGCTGGCGTGGAAGATCGCCCCGGCTCTCGCGACCGGCAACACGGTCGTGCTGAAGCCGGCCGAGACGACCCCGCTGTCCGCCCTGTTCTTCGCGGACATCTGCCGCCAGGCGGGCCTGCCCAAGGGTGTCGTCAACATCCTCCCGGGCTACGGCGACGCGGGCGCCGCGCTCGTCGGGCACCCGGACGTGAACAAGGTCGCCTTCACCGGCTCCACGGCCGTCGGCAAGGAGATCGCCCGCACGGTCGCGGGCACGCGGAAGAAGCTCACCCTGGAACTGGGCGGCAAGGGCGCCAACATCGTCTTCGACGACGCCCCGATCGACCAGGCCGTCGAGGGCATCGTCACCGGCATCTTCTTCAACCAGGGCCAGGTCTGCTGCGCGGGCTCCCGCCTGCTGGTGCAGGAGTCGGTCCAGGACGAGCTGCTGGACGCCCTCAAGCGCCGCCTGTCCACGCTGCGCCTCGGCGACCCGCTGGACAAGAACACCGACATCGGCGCGATCAACTCCGCCGAGCAGCTGTCGCGGATCACCGCGCTGGCCGAGCGGGGCGAGGCGGAGGGCGCCGAGCGCTGGTCCCCGGCCTGCGAACTCCCCTCGTCCGGTTACTGGTTCGCGCCGACGCTGTTCACGAACGTCACCCAGGCGCACACGATCGCCCGCGACGAGATCTTCGGCCCGGTGCTGTCGGTCCTCACCTTCCGCACGCCGGACGAGGCGGTCGCCAAGGCGAACAACACCCAGTACGGCCTGTCCGCCGGCATCTGGACCGAGAAGGGTTCCCGGATCCTGGCCGTCGCGAACAAGCTGCGCGCCGGTGTCGTCTGGTCCAACACGTTCAACAAGTTCGACCCGACCTCGCCGTTCGGCGGTTACAAGGAGTCGGGCTTCGGCCGCGAGGGCGGCCGTCACGGCCTGGAGGCTTACCTCGATGTCTGACCGTCTGAGCGTCTTCAAGACCTACAAGCTGTACGTCGGCGGGAAGTTCCCGCGTTCCGAGAGCGGCCGGGTGTACGAGGTGACGGACTCGAAGGGCAACTGGCTGGCCAACGCTCCGCAGTCGTCCCGCAAGGACGCCCGGGACGCGGTCGTGGCCGCGCGCAAGGCGTTCGGCGGCTGGTCCGGCGCGACCGCGTACAACCGCGGCCAGGTCCTCTACCGCGTCGCGGAGATGCTGGAGGGCCGCAGGGAGCAGTTCGTCCGGGAGGTCGCGGACGCGGAGGGTTTGTCGAAGTCGAAGGCGGCGGCGGTCGTCGACGCAGCCGTCGACCGCTGGGTCTGGTACGCGGGCTGGACCGACAAGATCGCCCAGGTGACCGGTGGCGCCAACCCGGTGGCCGGCCCGTACTTCAACCTGTCCTCCCCCGAGCCGACCGGCGTGGTCGCCGTGCTGGCCCCGCAGGAGTCGTCCTTCCTCGGCCTGGTGTCGGTCGTGGCCCCGGTGATCGCCACCGGCAACACCGCGGTCGTGATCGCCTCCGAGAAGGCCCCGCTCCCGGCGCTCTCCCTCGGTGAGGTGCTGGCCACCTCCGACGTCCCGGGCGGCGTGGTCAACGTGCTGTCCGGCCGTACGGCGGAGATCGCGGCGCCCCTCGCCGCGCACCAGGACGTCAACGCGATCGACCTCGCGGGCGCTGACGAGGCGCTGGCGAAGGAGCTGGAGATCGCGGCGGCCGACAATCTGAAGCGGGTGCTCCGTCCACAGGCTGTGGACTACTTCGAGACGCCGGGGACCGAGCGGATGACGGCGTTCCTGGAGACGAAGACGGTCTGGCACCCGACGGGTTCGCTGGGCGCGTCTGGCTCCGCCTACTGACGGGACCGGTGCGGGCACCCGACGGGCTCACAGGGCGCGTCGGGCTCCGCCCACCGACGGCCGGTGCGGGGGCTGCCGCCGACCGGCCGTGGCCCCTGGGGACTGTCGCCGCCCGGCCGTGGCCCCTGGGGGCTGCCGTCGGCCGCCCGGCCGTGGCCGGTCGCGCGGTTCCCCGCGCCCCTTCGGGGCGCCTTCAGTGGCGGCCCAGCACTCCGAGGGCCTGCCCCACCACGGGGACGCTTCCGAGGGAGCTGGCCTGGGCCAGCGGCGCGGTGAGCATCTGGGTCCCGGCGGGCTTGAAGTCGGCGACCTGGGTGCCGATCCCGTTGTCCAGCGGGTCGACACCCGTACCCGCCAGCGGGTTGGGCTTGAGGCCGGCGACCGGTCCGGTGACGTAACCGACCGTGCCGGTGAGCGCCGTAAGGCCCGCCTGCGGGTCGATCCGGCCCAGCGAGGTGGGCCGCCACGGCACGTTCAGGAGCTGGGAACCGGCGTCCGCGTGAGCCGTGGCCGCGCCCGCGCCCAGCGCCGCTCCGGCGGCGGCGAGGGCGACCAGGGCGCGCTGCGCGGTGGGGTGCTGGGGAGAGGTGTGTCGGGCCATCGCTGATGCCACCTTCTGGTGCGCAGGGTGATGCTGTCGACACCGAGGGTAGTTGAGGTGTGACTCACGCTCAAAAGCCGACCCGCGGGGTCGGCAGGGCGCTCGCCATGCATCAAACTGGTGTTCCGTGAGCATTCATCCTCCGGCCCCCGCCCGTGTCGTGCTGCTGTGCGGCCCCTCCGGCTCGGGCAAGTCACTCGTCGCCGCCCGTTCCGGGCTTCCCGTGCTGCGCCTGGACGACTTCTACAAGGAGGCCGGCGACCCGACCCTGCCCCTGGTGCAGGGCAGTTCGGACATCGACTGGGACCACCCGGAGTCGTGGGACGCGGACGTCGCGGTCGAGGCCATCGCCCGGCTGTGCGCCACGGGGACGACGCCGGTGCCGGTGTACGACATCGCACTGAGCGCCCGGACCGGCGAGGAGCCGCTGCACATCGGCCGTACGCCGCTGTTCATCGCGGAGGGCATCTTCGCCGCGGAGATCGTCGGACGGTGCCGGGAGCTGGGCCTGCTCGCGGACGCGCTGTGCCTGACCCGCGGGCCGGTCACCACCTTCCGGCGGCGCTTCCTGCGGGATCTGCGGGAGGGCCGCAAGTCGGTGCCGTTCCTGCTCCGCCGCGGCTGGCGGCTGATGCGCACGGAGCGGTCGATCATCGCCCGCCAGGTGTCCCTCGGCGCCCACGCGTGCGGCCGGGACGAGGCGCTGGGCCGGCTCGCGGCGGCGGCGGCCGGCCGGCAGGTACGGCAGCGGACGACGGCCTGAGGCTCGAACGGAAACGCGGAGCGGGACCGGTCGGACCCCCCGGCCCACCGGTCCCGCTCCGCGTGCTCCCCCGCTTCCCCCGTGGGCCCGCCCCCGGCGAGCCCCGTTCCCCCGTGGGCCCGCCCCCGGCGAGCCCCGTTCCCCCGTGGGCCCACCCCCCGGTGGCCCCGGTCCC
>NZ_WWJT01000797.1 GCF_009865385.1 Streptomyces sp. SID486
CCACACACCGGCCACCCCGGGCACCTGCGCCTGCCCGCCGAGGCGCCCCTCGGTACCCACGTCGCGCGCGACCCGGGTCACCTGGTCGGCGAAGGCGGACAGCTGATCAACCATCGTGTTGATCGTGTTCTTCAGCTCGAGGATCTCACCGCGCGCGTCAACGTCGATCTTCTGCGACAGGTCACCCCGCGCCACCGCCGTCGTCACCTGCGCGATCTGCCGCACCTGCGAGGTCAGGTTGCCGGCCATGAAGTTGACGGAGTCCGTCAGCTCCTTCCACGTACCGGAGACGCCGTCCACCCGGGCCTGACCGCCCAGCCGGCCCTCCGTCCCCACGTCCCGGGCCATCCGCGTCACCTGGTCGGCGAACGACGACAGCTGGTCCACCATCGTGTTCACGGTGTTCTTGAGCTGGAGCATCTCACCGGACACGTCCACGGTGACCTTCTGCGACAGGTCGCCGTTCGCCACCGCCGTCGTCACCTGGGCGATGTTGCGCACCTGCCCCGTGAGGTTGCGGAACGCCGTGTTGACGGAGTCCGTCAGGTCCTTCCACGTGCCCGCCGCACCCGGCACCTGCGCCTGGCCGCCCAGCTCACCCTCGACACCGATCTCCCGCGCGACCCGCGTCACCTCGGCACCGAACGACGACAGCTGGTCCACCATGCCGTTGACGGTGTTCTTCAGCTCCAGCATCTCGCCGGCCACGTCCACGGTGACCTTCTGCGACAGGTCACCGCTGGCCACCGCGGTCGTCACGGCGGCGATGTCCCGCACCTGCGTGGTCAGGTTCCGGAACACCGTGTTGACGGAGTCCGTCAGGTCCTTCCAGGTACCCGCCGCGCCCGGCACGTTCGCCTGCCCGCCGAGCCGCCCCTCCCCGCCGACCTCGTTCGCCACCCGCGTGACCTCGTCCGCGAAGATCCGCAGCGTCTCGGTCATCTGGTTGATCGTCTCGGCGAGCTGCGCCACCTCGCCACGCGCCGGAACGGTGACCTTCTGCGACAGGTCACCATTGGCGACAGCGGTCGTGACCTGCGAGATCCCACGCACCTGGGCGGTCAGGTTGCCCGCCATCGTGTTGACGGAGTCGGTCAGCTCCTTCCACACACCGGCCACCCCGGGCACCTGCGCCTGGCCGCCGAGGATGCCCTCGGTGCCCACCTCCCGGGCCACCCGGGTCACCTCGGAGGAGAAGGACGACAGCTGGTCCACCATCGTGTTGACGGTGTTCTTCAGCTCCAGCATCTCGCCCGCGACATGGACGGTCACCTTGCGCGACAGATCGCCCTTGGCGACCGCCGTGGTCACCAGGGCGATGTCCCGCACCTGCGCGGTCAGCCGGTACGCCATCGTGTTGACCGACTCGGTCAGGTCCTTCCACGAACCCGACATACCGCGCACCCTGGCCTGACCGCCCAGCTTGCCCTCGGTACCGACCTCGCTGGCCACGCGCGTGACCTCGTCCGTGAACGTCGACAGCTGGTCCACCAGGTTGTTGACGGTACGGCCGACCTTCAGGAACTCACCGCGCAGCGGATGCCCCGTACCGCCGTCCGGCGCCTGCGTCCGCAGCTCCATCCGCGGCGACAGATCACCCTCGGCGACCGCCGTGAGCACCCGGCTGACCTCCGACACGGGCCAGACGAGATCGTCCACCAGCGCGTTGGAGTTGTCGATCGCCGTCGCCCAGGAGCCCTCACAGGCGCCCGACTCCAGCCGTTCCGTGAGTTTTCCCTCACGACCCACCATGCGCCGCACGCGCGACAGCTCACCGGTCAGGTGCAGGTTCCGGTCGGCCACCTCGTTGAAGACGGCCGCGATCTCCGACATCACGCCGTCCCCGGACACCGTGAGCCGCTTGCGGAAATTGCCCTCGCGCATGGCCACGAGGGCCGCCAGCAGCCGGTTCAGGGCAGCCGTGTCCACGGCGGTGGTACCGCCGCTCCTGCCCAGGGAAGGTCCGCCTTTCGCGCGCGTCTTCGTGCCTCGCGTCGCCGCGCCAGACTCCACTGTGTCCCTCCCGGAGGGGTAGACCGCTACTGCTGTGCTCGGCCGCTGAGGCCCCGGCGTGCCGGTCATCGGCATGCCGGTCACTTCCACGTGCCGGTTGCTTCTGCGTGTTCCTGCCGGACGCGATCCGGCCGCACCAGGGGCTGCTGCCCGCCGCACGCGGCACACAAGCAGCCCGACCCGACCTTCATCAGAAGCCTGCCCAGTGTTTCACCCCGGCCGAACCAGGCCATAACAGTTCGGCAGCTTCGCACACCGTCCGCACACCAGGGGCGTAAACACCTGCGACCGGCACCCGCTCGGACCGCGAAGGTAAGTAACCTTGCATGCGGCTGTCCAGCCGCACCGGTCCGACCGGTCTGGGCGGTGGCACGAGCAGGAGCGGGCATCGGAGGGGCGGCCGGACACCATGACCACCGGACTGATCCCCGGGGGACAGCCCCCGGACCCACAGCCGACGGGCGAGCTGATGCCGCAGCAGCGGCGCGAGCCGGTCGGCGAGACAGCCCTGCATGCCGACAACCGGTCGAGGAGTTCTGTGATCACCGCGCGCGCGGCTGCCAGTTTCGAGCCCGTCGGACGATCGGTCGCGACCGCCCGGTCCTTCGTCCGTGACACCCTCCAGGGCTGGGGATTCGCCGACATCGTCGACGACGCCGTCGTTCTCACCAGCGAACTGGTGACGAACGCCGTCGTCCACGCGGGCACCCACGCGGAGGTGCTGTGCCTGCGCACCGAGGACGGCGTGCGCGTCGAGGTCTCCGACCGCTACCCGGAGCGCGAGGTACCCCTCCAGCACTCCGTCTCCGCCATGGGCAACCCCGACCGGGAGGGCGGTCGCGGCCTCCAGCTCTGCGCGGCCCTGGCCACCCGCTGGGGCGTCGACTACACCCCCACCCACAAGAACGTCTGGTTCCAGCTCAACCTGCCCGAACGGCCGGTCGGCACCCGCGCCGCCGGCCCGGCCCTGCCCGCCGACCTGCTCCCGCTGGCCGACGGCCGGGTCCGCGTCGCCGTCCTCCAGGTCGACCGCAAGGGCAACATCAGCGCCTGGAACGAGGACGCCGAGGAACTGTTCGGCTACCCGGCGGCCGACGTCATCGGCAAGCCCCTCACCGAGCTGGCGGCCTGGCCGCACACCCCGGGCACCGGCACCGGCATCGCCGAGGCGTTCCAGCTCTCCCGCTGGGAGGGCACCTACGGCATCCGCGGCACCGACGGCCGCGTGTCCCAGGTGTACGCCTCCCACCTCCGCGTCCGCGACACCGGCGGCGAGCCCTCCACCGTGTGCCTCCTGGTCCGCGACCACGAGCGTGCCGTACTGCAGTCCCCGCCCCGGGTCCCGGCCACCGACCCGGGCCAGTCCTCCGACGGACAGAGCACCGACCCCTTCGAGGTGTTCATCGGCTCCCCCGCCCCGGACGACCTCGACGGCCTGCTCCAGCGCACCGTGGAGCGGGCCCGCGACATGCTCGACGGCGACTCCGCCTTCCTGCTGCTCGCCACCGACGACGAGACGGAGCTGGAGGTCCGCGCCTCCACCGGTCTGCCCTCCGCCCGCCAGCGCTTCGCGCGCGTGCCCGTGGAGGCCGGCCCCGGCCGCTACGGCTCCGCCCGCATGCCCGCCGTCCACGACGACCTCGCCGCCGTCCCGGGGGCCGTACCGCTGCTCGCCGGCACCGGCATGCGCTCGGTGGTGACCGTCCCGCTGAAGGTCGAGGGCCGCCTCACCGGCTCCCTGGGCGTCGCGGCCGAGGCGCCCGGCCGGTACACCAACGAGGAGGCGCTGCGTCTGCAGTTCGCCGCCGACCGCATCGCCCTGGCCGTCGAATCGGCCCGCCTCGGCGAGCTGGAACGGCTGCGCCGCGGCTCCCTGAGCTTCCTCGTCGAGGCGTCGGACCTGCTCGCCGGCACCCTGGACCGGGACCAGACCCTGGCCCTGATGGCCCAGATGACGGTCCCGACCCTGGCGACCTGGTGCGCGGTGTACACCATCGCCGACCAGGCGTCCGAGCCGTACCTGTCGTACGTCCTGCACGAGGACGAGGAACTCATCGACGGCATCAAGTCGCTGCTGTCGAAGGTGCCGCCGCCGGACCCGGTGCCGACCCCCGGCGCCCGCGTCTGGACCGCCCCGGCCGAGACCGCCCACCAGGCGGCCCTGCGCACCTCCATGCGCAGCCTCGGCCTCTCCGGCGGCCCCGCCCACCAGATCGCCTCGGGTATCGGCCCCACGCTCGCGACGGCCGGCGCGGTCGGCGGTGAGACGGTCGTGCTGCCGCTCGTCGCCCGCAACCGCGTCATCGGCATGCTGACCCTCGGCAAGCCCACCGACGAGCACTTCCGCCAGGAGATCCTGGAACTCGCCGAGGACCTGAGCCGCCGGGCGGCCCTCGCCCTGGACAACGCCCGCCTGTACTCGGAGCGCACGGCCATCAGCCAGGCCCTCCAGCGCAGCCTGCTGCCGCCCGGCACACCGCACATCGACGGCGTCGAGGTGGAGGTCATCTACCGCGCGGCCGGCGAGGGCAACGAGGTCGGCGGTGACTTCTACGACGTCTTCCCCATCGGCGACGACGCGTACGGCTTCGCCATCGGCGACGTCTGCGGCACGGGCCCCAACGCGGCGGCGGTCACCGGCCTCGCCCGGCACGCCCTGCGCCTGCTGGCCCGCGAGGGCCTGAGCGGCCCGGCCGTACTGGAACGCCTGAACTCCGCGATCCTCGACGAGGGTGACCGCAGCCGCTTCCTGACGCTCCTCTACGGCGAGCTGCGCCCGCAGGAGGACGGCAGCGCGGAGCTGAAGGTCGTCTGCGCCGGCCACCCGCTGCCGCTGCGCCTGCGCCAGGACGGCACGGTGACGCCGGCGGCCGAACCGCAGCCGCTGCTGGGTGTCATCGAGGACCTGGAGCTGTACGAGGAGACGGTCACCCTCGATCCGGGCGACGTACTGCTCTGCGTCACCGACGGTGTGACCGAACGCCGCGAGGGCACGCGCATGCTGGGTGACGACGGCCTCGCCGACGTACTCACGACGTGCACCGGGCTGACGGCGGGCGCGGTCGCGGCACGCATCATGCGCGCGGTGGAGCGCTTCGCCTCGGACGCCCCTTCCGACGACATGGCGATTCTGGCGATGCGGGTCCCGGGAATCCACGTGGAGGCGTGAGGAAACACGAAAAAGCCCCACCCGTGATGGGTGGGGCTTTTTCGTATGGAGCCCCCAAACGGAATCGAACCGTTGACCTTCTCCTTACCATGGAGACGCTCTACCGACTGAGCTATAGGGGCCTGTCGTTTTCGAGGTTTCCCTCGCGGCGACGAAGAAACTGTACCCCGAGCGGGCCTCGGTTCCCAAATTCGTACGGTGTCCGGTCAGAAGGCGGGCTGAAGCAGGCCGCCGAGGGCGTTGCAGGCGGACACGACGCGCTGCATCTCCCGCTTGGTGAGCGTCGCGTTCACGGGCAGCGCGAGGGTCTCGTCGGCGGCCAGCTCGGTCTGCGGCAGCGACACGCACCGACGGAACTCGGGAAGCCGGTGCACGGGCGTCTTCACCGGTACCCGGCAGTCAACTCCCCTGCTTCGCAGGGCCCGCGCGAAGGCGTCCCGGTCCGGCCGTCCGTTCCCCGGCACGCGCACGACGTACTGCTGGTAGGTGTGCCCGTCGCCGCCGTCCGGTGTCCGTACGCCCTTGAGCTTGGCGTCGAGGTAGGCGGCCCGTTCCCTGCGCTGGGCTATCTCGTCGTACGGTGCCTCGGACTCGCCCTGTTCCAGCACCAGCAGTCCGTGCCGCTGTCCGACCGCGTGCAGCCGGGCGATGTCGGCCCGCCGGCCGAAGCGGTGCACGACAACGACCGCGGCGGTACGGGAGGTTACGGCCGACTCGACCGTGTCCGGGGCCAGGCAGTAGGTCACCGGGTCCACGTCGGCGAAGATCGGGAGCGCACCTGCGAGGGCGACGGCCTCTGCGACTTCAACGTTCCCGAAGGCCGGTACGACGACCTCGTCACCCACTCCGACGCCGGCGGCCCTGAGCATTGCTGCAGTTCCCATGCCTGGATGCTGTGCTCGCAACGTGAACGACACGTTACGCACAACAAAAAAAGGCCGGACCCTGAACCGAAGTTCAGGGTCCGACCTTTATCAAAATTTGTTCGGCGGCGTCCTACTCTCCCACAGGGTCCCCCCTGCAGTACCATCGGCGCTGTGAGGCTTAGCTTCCGGGTTCGGAATGTAACCGGGCGTTTCCCTCACGCTATGACCACCGAAACACTATGAAACTGAACGCCGCACCACGCTGTGGCAACGTGGGGCTGTTCGTGGTTTCAGAACCAACACAGTGGACGCGAGCAACTGAGGACAAGCCCTCGGCCTATTAGTACCGGTCACCTCCACCAGTTACCTGGCTTCCAGATCCGGCCTATCAACCCAGTCGTCTACTGGGAGCCTTACCCTCTCAAGGAGGTGGGAATACTCATCTCGAAGCAGGCTTCCCGCTTAGATGCTTTCAGCGGTTATCCCTCCCGAACGTAGCCAACCAGCCATGCCCTTGGCAGAACAACTGGCACACCAGAGGTTCGTCCGTCCCGGTCCTCTCGTACTAGGGACAG
>NZ_WWJT01000798.1 GCF_009865385.1 Streptomyces sp. SID486
CCCCGGCCGCCGGACCGCCCGCCCGGCCGGTCCTCGTCCGAGCCCGTGCGCAGGGCCCGCCCGCCCGCCCGCCCGCCGGCGGGCGGGCGGGCGCCTCCCGGGCCTCGTCCACCGGCGGGGCCGCCTTCTAGACTGCCGACATGGACGACACCCGGCTCGACCGGCTCGGCGCCGGCAAGTACCTGCTGGTGACCAGCTTCCGCAAGAACGGCACCCCCGTGGCCACCCCGGTGTGGGTGGTCAGGGACGACGACGCGCTGGGCGTGTGGACGACCGCGGACAGCTGGAAGGTCAAGCGGATCCGGCGCCACCCCGGCGTCCTCGTCGGCCCCTGTGACGTGCGCGGCAATCCCACCGGTGACCAGTCGCCGGCCACCGCCGAGATCACCGACCCGGCCACGACCGCCCGTTACCGCACCCTCATCGCCCGCAAGTACGGCATCCTGGGCCGGCTCACCCTGCTGGGCAGCCGGCTGCGGCGCGGAGCGGACGGCACGGTCGGCATCCGGGTGACCCTCGGGGAGTGAGGGCCACCCGCGATCCGCGTCCTACGACGCGTTCAGCACCGATCCCGTCAGTACGAGGCCGCCGGGCTGCGGTTTCCCGGTCCGCGGGTCGATCTGCCGGAACCGCACCGACTCCGTGGCCTCCCGGACCCGGTCCCTGACCGTGGGCAGGTTGATGTCCATGACGGTGCGCCCCGGCGGGATGTCCGTCCACAGGTAGAACTCCACCTTGGACAGCGGGCGTTCGGGATCGGGCTTCTCCCCGGTCATGTCCCGCAGCCAGGCGGCCGGGACGTCCTTGGTGGACAGCTCCGGCGCGCCGGCCTTCACGACCTGGAACACCGCGCTCATGTCCACGTCCACCGCCTCGGACAGCGACACCCGCCACTTCAGGGACCGTCCCTCGGTGACCCTGCCCGCGACGGGCGTGACGGTCATCCTCGGCGCGGGATCGTCGTCGTGGACGGTGATCCCGCCCCGGTAGGAGCCCACGACCGCGCCGCGGACCGCCTTGACCAGGACGTCGTACGACACGTCGGTGCCGTACCGCGTGTTGCCCTTCACCTGGACCGGCACATCGACGCCCTGAGCACCCGGACGCACCGTCACCAGCCGGTTCTCGGCGGTACCGGTGGCCGGGTCGACGACGTACACGCGGACCTGACCGCTGCCGCCCCGGCCCGTCACCCGCACCGGAACCCGGTAGGTGCGCACGCCCGAGTCACCCTCGTCGACGGTGGTGCGGCCGACGTCCACCCGCGGCAGCGCGTCGGTGCGCACCGCGGGCGTCCCGGGGCGCCAGCCCCAGGCGTCCATGAGCCAGGCCCGCCCCGACGCCGAACGCGGGGTCAGCTCCAGGGACTTGACCGAGGCCAGGTCGAGCCCGGCGCCCGTCGCCGCGGTCAGCGGCACCCGCAGCTCCTGCGCCCAGTAGGAGGCGGTCCGCTCGCTGCCCGGCAGCCCGTCGACGGTGACCCGGCCGAGCTTCGCCTTCCTGCCGGACGTGTCGGTCAGGGCCACGTCCAGCTGCGTACCCCGCGAGCCGGGCGGCACGAACAGCCGCAGCCGCAGCGCCGTGGAACCGGTCAGCGACACCGGCGTCCCGGCGGTGACCCGGGCCGGGGTGCCGGCGCGCGTCCAGCGCAGCGCGACCGCGGACCGGGCGGTCTCCCGGTCGGTCGCCCAGTACGCGAAGTGCGGGGAGGAGCCCTTGGCGGACCGGCCCAGGCAGGCCCTGGCCGGGCTCGGGTCCACCGCGGCGCACAGCCTGGCGCCGGTCACCGACACCCCGCCGTCCGGCAGGAAGCCGCCGCTCCGGCCGGCCCCCACCGCGTGGCTCAGCACCCGCGCCGGGTCCGCCGACGGCGCCCGCCTGCCGGAGCCGTCCAGCAGCGGCCGTACCCGGTCGTCCCCGGCGAGGAACAGCCGTGCGGCGGCGGCGATGTAGGTGGACCCGGCCCGGTGCTGCCGGTCGGCGGTCAGCCGGGTCGCGGCCCCCTTGGCGCACACCGGGTCGTGGTGCTGCGGGTCGTCGGAGAAGTCGTCCTCGGCGGGCGCGGCCGACTGGCCCGGAGTCCACTCCGAGTTGAAGAAGTTGTGGTTGGCGCCGATCACGTACACCGCGCTGTGCAGGGCGGTGCCGTTGCTGACCGCGCGGGTGCCGTCGACGTACACCTGGCCCTGGAGGTCGGAGACGTCACCGTCGCAGCCCGGCAGGATGCTCACCGACGGTACGTCGGGCACCGGGTTCTGGCCGAAGACGGTCGGGCCGATGAGGACCGTGCCCCGGATGTGCCAGCGCACCGGCCCGTGGTAGCCGTCCGCGGCGGCGGGCGGCGGGGTCAGGCTGTCCAGCGCGGCCCGGTTGACGCCCTCGCCGCCCCGCGAGTGCCCGATCAGCAGCACCCGCGAGAGATCGGCGCGGGGCGCCTCACGGACCACCTTCGGTGCGCTCCCGGGGTGTTCGGCCCAGCCGGCCCAGCGGGCCAGGTGCAGCCGCACCAGCGACGAACGGGCCTGCGCGCCGCCGTCCTCCGCCGCGAAGTCCTGCCCGTTGACGCCGTTGGCCGAGACCGACACGGTCAGATAGCCCTGGGAGGCCAGCAGCCGCTGGTCGCGCAGGTACCCGCGGTGGCTCGGCACCGGCTTGCCGCCGGCCTTGCAGGGCCAGTCACCGGTGACGTCCTCGCGCCCCTTGTAGCAGGTGTAGTGCCGGCCGTGCAGGAAGAGCGCGAGGGGGCGCTTGCCGGGCGCGCCGACCGGCGCGACGACCACCGCGCGCATCTCCACCGGGGCCGCGAAGCCGGGCAGCCGGACCGACGCGAGCGCGTACTCACCGGTCTTGGTGCGGTACCTGCCGGGCTTGCCCGGGTCCACGGCGTTCGCCGGCAGCGGGGCCGGCAACCGGGCGGCCGACACGGCGCCTTCCGGCTCGGGCCTGTCCAACCGGTGCCCACCGGACCACACTTGCAGCCCCTGGAGCCGTTTCGCGAGCGGTCCGCCGAGCGGCAGCCGGAACGTGTGCCCGTCGGCACCCGGCCGCGGAACGCCCAACAGGCTTTCTCCGGAACGGAATTCGACGCGCGCGTCGCCCATCGGCACCGGCCGGTCCGACCGCCACACCAGCTGCGGCGCCGATCCCGGACCTGCCAGCCGCCACCCCGGCGGCAGCGGGGTGCCGCCCTGAGCCGCCGACACCCCTTCCCCGCCTGGTGGTTGGGGGCCGGCCACCGCCACCCCCGGGGATGCCCCCGCCACCGCGAGCAACGCGGCGGCGGTCACCCATATGCGCCGGGCACGGACCACTGTTCCTCCTCGAACCCCGACTTCGGACGGCCCGGCCGTCCCGGGCGTCCCTCGCCTGCGAGGAGGGGAAGAGGAGACTGTGGGTTGCCTGTGAAGAGGAGGTCGTGGATCACACTGGCGGCGCTCTCAGCGCCGGACGGTCCTCAGGTCCACGCCCGGTACGGCTCGTCGAGCAGCTGGAAGACCGGCTCGCCGCGCACCGGGTCCTCGGCGGTGGACAGCCGGACCCGGTCGCCGCTGTGGACGCCGATCGGCGGCCCCATGACCCGGCCCCGCACGACGAACCCCTCGGCCATCTCGATGAGCGACACGTTGCGCGCCGCGGGCGTGTTGCGGTGCACCACGGTGGAGTGGCGGACCGTGCCGACGCCCTCGCTGCACTCGGTGCGCAGCTCGCTGCCCTGGCACGCCGGACACAGCAGCCGGTGGTACGTCGCCGTGCCGCACCAGGCGCAGCGCTGGAAGTGGATGGCGTCCTTGGAGTCCGCGGCGGCGGGTTCGAGAACGCCCGTCGCGGCACCGGCCGCCGGCTGCGAGGTGCTTGGTGAGTGGTGGTACACGCTGTCAACTCCCTGCGCTCGGCCGGAATCCCGAAGGCCCGGTGCGGACCGCGCACGCACGTGCACGGTTGCCGTGCCACCGGGCACGCCGACAGAGTATGGCACTCAGTGTCACTCGTAAAGGCACTCCGTACCCCGATTTTCCGCCGGGCTCCTCCGGCCTCAGTCGCGGCCGAGCACGCCCTCCAGCTCCCGCACCACCCGCCACAGCGGGGCGTCGCGGCGGGTCACCAGCACCACCACGTCGTCGGACCCTCCCGCACCCCTGCCGTCGGACGATCCCGCACCACCGTCGGCCGGCCCGGCCCCGGCGGACACCTCGGGGGCGTCCGCCGGCCGGGCGTACGTCCGCTGCACGTATCCCAGCGCGTGGTCGACGGCCGTGCCCGCGTCGCCCTCGCCCTCCGACCGCAGCCAGGAGCGCAGGGCGTTGTTGTGCGCGGCGACGACCGCCGCGGCGATCACGTCGGCACGCAGCGTCCCGTCGGGGCGCCCGGCGAACCGGTCGCGCAGATACGCGGCGAGCGCGCGCTCGTAGCGCCACACCACCGACAGCTCATAGGCGCGCAGCCCCGGCACCTGCCGGGTGAGCCGGTAGCGCTGCACCGAGAAGGCCGGGTTCTCGGCGTACATCCGCAGCACCAGCCGGGCCGCGTCGCACACCCGCCGCACCGGCTCGTGCCCGGCGTCGCTCGCCGCGAGGAAGGCGGTCATGTCGGCCAGGCAGCCCTCGTGGTCGGGGAAGACCACGTCCTCCTTGGACGGGAAATAGCGGAAGAACGAGCGCCGGCCGACCCCGGCCAGGGCCACGATGTCGTCCACGGTGGTCTGCTCGTACCCGCGTTCCAGGAAGAGCCGGAAGGCCGCCGCCACCAGGGCGTCCCGCATCGGCGGCTTCGCGGCCGGCGCCGCGCTGCTGGAGCTCATGGACGGGAACGTAGCATCCGGACCGAATTCCTGACACTCAGTGCACTCCGAGGCCCCCGTAGGGGGAACGGAGTGCTGTCGGCCCGCCGACAGAGTCCGGTCGCAGGGCCCGCCGGCAGAGCCCGCCCGCAGGGCCGCCCGCAGAGCCCGGTAGCCTCCGCCCGCAGGGCCGCCCGCGGAGTCCGTCGCGGCCTCCGCCCGCAGGACCGCCCGCGGAGTCCGGCCGCAGAGCGCCGTTGCAGGGGCAGGGGCCGGTCGCGGGGTTCCGCCGCAGAACTTGGCTGCAGAACCTGGCCGCAGGGCCCGGTCGCCCAGGGGCCGGGGCGGACGATGGGGCCCGCCTCCCGGCGGCGTAACCTTTCTGCGCCACCGCCACCGCCACCGCCACCGCCACCGCCACCGTCACCGCCACCGCCACCGCCATCACCGCCACCGCCACCGCCATCACCGCCACCGCCCCGCCCCCACCGCCGCAGCGACACCAGCGGCGCACCGGCCCCGTACCGTCCCCGCCACCACGTCCGATCGAGGAGCCTCCGATGCCCGGCGCCCGCCCCAGCCTGCTCTACGTCACCGACCTGGCGTACCAGGCACGCGGACGCCGCTATTGCGACGAGGACATCCACCTCGCCTCCCGGCTGCGGGCCCACTTCGACCTGGCCCTGTGCCATCCGCTGGACACCGCGGCCCTGATGGACGGCTTCGACGCCGTCGTCGTCCGCAACAGCGGGCCCGTCCTCGCCTATCGGCACGCCTACGACGCCTTCCGCGCGCGGGCGCTGGCCACCGGGGCCCGGGTGTACAACCCGCTCACCGGGAAGGCCGACATGGCGGGCAAGCAGTACCTGCTCGACCTGACCGCGGCCGGCTTCCCCGTGATCCCGACCGTCGACCGCGCAGAGGACCTGCACCTGCTGCCGTCCGCCGAGCGGTACGTGGTCAAGCCCAAGCTGGGCGCGGACTCCCTCGGCCTGCGGATCGTCCCCGGCGACCGGCTCAGGGAACTCGCCACCGGCGACCGGCTCGGGGAACTCGCCACCGGCGAGATCCTGGTCCAGCCGTGCGTCGACTTCGCCTACGAGGTGTCCTTCTACTTCGTCGACGACGACTTCCAGTACGCCCTGTACGCCCCCGACCCCGGGCGCCGCTGGGAGCTGCGGCCGTACCAGGCCACCGCCGCCGACCTGGAGTTCGCCCGCCGGTTCGTCGACTGGAACGACCTCGGGCACGGCATCCAGCGGGTCGACGCCTGCCGTGCCCCCGACGGGGGCCTGCTGCTGGTCGAGCTGGAGGACCTCAACCCCTATCTCTCCCTGGACGCGCTGCCGGAGGAGGGCAGGGACGCCTTCGTCACGGCGTTCACGGCGTCCCTGGGCCGGTTCGTGCGGGGCGCGCTCAGCCCAGCCTGACCACGATCCGCTGGCTCGCTCCCGCCGTGCCCGTCAGATCGCCGAACGTCAGCGTCAGCGCGGAGCCGGTGGCCGAGCCGGCGAGCGTGGCCGGTGCGGACGTCACCGCCGCGACCGCCCGCCGCCACGTGACGGTCAGGCCCGTCCGCCCGCGCTCCGGGTCGCTCACGGCGAGCACCGCGGTGCCGTCGGCCCGCTCGCTGATCATCACGGAGCACGGGCCGCTCGCGGTGAGCGTGCCGACCGTCCCGCCGAACCAGAAGTTCACGCCGGTGAACCCGAGCGACGTGACCGTCACCCCCTGCTGGCGGCCGGTGTTGGCAAGCACGCCGAGCCAGCCGGCGTCCGCGGCCCGCGCCCGCGTCCCGTCGGCCGTCGCACCCGGCAGCAGCACATAGGCGTACGACGCGTCCACCGGGTGCGTGCCGTGATCCACGTACAAGGTCGTGTACGTGCGGGTGAGGACGTCCGTCGAGCCGCTCCTGTTGACCGTGCGCCAGCTGCCCCGCCGGTCCTCGCACAGCGCCCGCACCGTCGCCCCGCCCGGGAACACGTAGCCGCCGTGCCCGCCGATGTGCGCCCACCTCGCCCCGGTGACCGTCCGCGCCCACGGCCGGTCGGTGGGGCTGACCGTGCTGTCCACCGTGAAGGGGGCGGTTCCGCCGGAGCCGAGGTTGCGGTTGTCGACCGTGGTCTCCACCGCGTCGGGGTCGGTGCAGGTGATGCCCGCGCCGAGACAGACGACCGCGTCGTCCAGGAAGAACCACGACTTCTTGGCGCGCAGCGTCGACTGCAGGCCCTTCAGGTACTGGCCGACCGCGGCCCGCCGGCCGTCGGTCGCGCCGCCGACCCAGTTCACGTCCGGTTTAGGGGCGCCCCAGTCGCCGCCCGCCCCGTCCGCCAGCGCCTTGCGGGAGACGGTCGTCCCCGGCAGCCGGTACGGGTCGACGGTGGGCCAGAACGCGTCGCTGTACTGGTCGTCGGCGGACGTGCCGCCCCACCAGTACAGCATCCCCGCGCCGGTGTGCCAGCCGCGCAGGTTCTCGCCGTCGCCCGTCTCGTAGTAGGCGATCCTGCGGTCCGCCATGCTCAGGGACGCCGCCCAGCCCGGCCGGCGGTGGGTGAGCCGGGCCATGGACGGGAACATCCGGTGCCCGGCCGGTTCGGCGAGCGCCGCCACGGACGCGTCGTCCTGCACGCTCTTCAGCCTGGCCAGCTGCGGCAGGCTCAGGAAGGGGTCCGCCAGCGGAGGGCTGTACCGGTCGCGGCGCATCCAGCCCTTCACCAGACCGCGCCAGCGCGCGTTCTCGGCCGCGCTCGCGCCCTGCCCGAGCAGCACGATCGACGCGAGGACCTGATGCCCGCGCAGGTGGTCGTCCTGCTGGACGTCCTTGGACTTCGCGCGCCCCCGGCTGACCGCCCGGCCGGCCACACCGTCCATGACGAGCCCGTTGTGGAGGAACGGTGCCCAGCTGTCCTCCACCGCGTCGAGCACGAGCTGCCGGTTCGGGTCCGTCACCTCCCAGCTGGAGCCCGCCAGCAGCGCGAACAGCAGGCCCAGCCCGCCCAGCAGCACCGACCCGTACGTGCCGGTGTAGGGCACCGAGCCGTGCTGGAGGAAGGAGCCGTCCGCGTAGAGGCCGTCGCCTGAGGTCCGGTAGGGGAAGACGGGGGAGAGGGCGTCACGGGCCAGTGCCACCTTGTCCGCGCTGTCCCCGACGACACCGCGCAGGGCCAGCACCCGGCACAGGTCGACCCGGTTCGCGCCCGTGCTGCTGCCGGCGTAGCGGGCCACGGCCGAGTCGGGGACGAAGTGGTCCACCGCGGCCAGGAAACCGGCGAGCCGGGCGGCGGGCAGAGCGTCGTGGAGCAGCACGCACACGTCCAGCAGTGCCTGCGGGGCGCCGATCTGCCAGTTGTACCAGTTGCCGTACCGCTCCCGGCCCGCGTGGTAGACGTCGTCGTGGAGATGGCCGAGCCCGGTGAGCAGCGCGTCGCGCAGGCGCCGGTCGCCGGTCAGCCCGGTGCCCGGCTGGCAGTACGCCTGCGCGAGCGTGTTCAACCGGTCGTAGCTGGCGTTCAGGTTGCCCGAGTGTCCGTACGCCTCGTGATCCGTGTCCCGCTCGCGGTCGGCGTAGGAGAGGTCCGGCCACAGGGAGCCCGCGGCGGGGGCCATGGCGGCGAGATGGCGGCCCGCCGTGCTGCCCAGGGCGGCGAGCCGGGACCGGAAGGGTTCGGTGGCGGGGGAGAAGCCCTGTCCGAGGACGAGGGCGCGCCACTTCGCCCGGAGCGCGGCGAACTCTTCCGACACGGCGGACGACCCCGCGGGCCGCGACGCGGACGTCTCCGGCGCGGGGTCCGGCCAGGTGGTGCCCAGCCCCAGGGCGACGGCGGTACCGGAACCCGCGGCCAGGAACGCGCGACGTGACCAGGGAGTCGTCATGACGGCGGTTTCTAGCACGCACCGGCCCGGACGCCGGACGACCTGGGCCGCGTCGGGGTGCCGATCGTTTGAAGGAAGGAAGAGCGGTGGGCTGAACGGGGGCGCGGCGGGTGTCGTATCTCAGCGCGGGGGCCGCGGCAGGCCCCCGACCGCGGGACGGAAGGAGAGCCCGGTGCCGACACCGCCCGACCCCGAGAAACCCCCGGCCGGACCGCCCCTGGAGCCCATCCGGGTGCAGCGCCCCCGGAGCGTGGACGCCCTCGCTGAGCTGATGCGCGAGTTCCGGCCGGACCCCGTGACCTTCCAGCCCCTCACCGCGGCCTCCGCCCCGCCGTACGTCCCTGAGGAGGAGACCCGGGAACTGCCGCCCGCCCCCGCGGCCCGGCCCGCGGGCATCCGCCGTACGTACCCGCCGGCCGAGCGCGGCTCGCCCGCTGCCGCCGC
>NZ_WWJT01000078.1 GCF_009865385.1 Streptomyces sp. SID486
GGTCCAGCACGGCCATGCCCTCCGCGGGGGACGACGCCTGCGCGAGATACCGCCGCGGGATCCGCCCGGCCAGCCGGGCCAGCCGCCCGCCCTCCACCGCGTGCCGCATCGCGGCGGCCATCCGCTCCGGTTCCTGCGCCCGCGTCACCGCCGACGCCAGCATCACCCCCGCGCACCCCAGCTCCATCGCCAGGGCGGCGTCGGACGCCGTACCCGCCCCCGCGTCCAGGATCACCGGCACGCGCGCGTGCTCCACGATCAGCTGGAAGTTGTGCGGGTTGCGGATGCCGAGGCCGGATCCGATCGGCGACCCCAGCGGCATGACCGCCGCGCAGCCGACGTCCTCCAGTTTCCGCGCGAGCACCGGATCGTCGTTGGTGTACGGCAGCACCGTGAACCCGTCGTCGACCAGCGTCTCCGCCGCCTCCAGCGTCTCCACCGGGTCCGGCAGCAGCGTCCGCTCGTCGGCGATGACCTCCAGCTTGACCAGGTCGGTGCCCAGCGCCTCCCGGGCCAGCCGGGCGGTCAGCACGGCCTCGCCCGCGGTGAAGCAGCCGGCCGTGTTCGGCAGCACCCGGATGCCGAGCCGCTCCAGCACCGACAGCACCGAGCCGTGCACGGCGGGGTCCACCCGCCGCATGGCCACCGTCGTCAGTTCCGTCCCGGAGGCGATCAGCGACCGCTCCAGCACCTCCAGGCTGGGCGCCCCGCCCGTGCCCATGATCAGCCGGGACGAGAAGGTCAGCCCACCGAGGACCATCGGATCGTCAGCCATGGTTCAGCCTCCCTGCACAGCCGTGAGGACTTCGACGCGGTCACCCTCGGCGAGGGCGGTCGTCGCCCACTGCGCACGCGGGACGACGGTCTCGTTGACGGCGGCGGCCACCCCGCGCGGCGCCGCCGTCAGGTTCCGCACCAGGGCGTCCAGCACGGTGCCGGCGGCGACCTGGCGGGGTTCACCGTTGACGGAGATGGTGAGGGAGAGGTTCATGCCGAATGCTCCAGCCGTTCCATGGGCGCGGCGCCGAACCGCCGCGGGGTGAAGGCACGCGCCTCCTCGGGCAGACCACCGGTGACCAGGGCGTGCGCCATGACGTCCCCGGTGACCGGGGTGAGCAGCACGCCGTTGCGGTAGTGCCCGGTCGCCAGCAGCAGCCCGTCCAGGCCGGACGGTCCGAGCAGCGGCGCGTTGTCGGGGGAGCCGGGGCGCAGCCCGGCCCGGGTCTCGGTGAGCGGCAGCTCGGTGATGCCGGGCACCAGCTCATGGGCGTCGCGCAGCAGCTCGTACACACCGCCGGCCGTGACCGTCGTGTCCCAGCCCAGCTCCTCACTGGTGGCGCCGACGACCAGTTCACCGTTCTCCCGGGGCACGAGGTAGACATGGCTGCCGCGCACCACGGCCCGCACGGTCCGGCTCAGGAACGGCGCGTACCGGCGGGGCACGGTCAGCCGCAGCACCTGCCCCTTGACCGGCCGCACCGGCGGCACCAGCGCCTCGGGCACGCCGGCCAGCCGCCCGCTCAGGCTCCCGGCGGCCAGCACCACCTGCCCCGCGCGCAGGGCGCCGCCGTCCTCCGTGGAGGCCCCGACGGCCCGGTCCCCGGCCACGTCCAGCCGTGCCGCCCGGACGCGGTGGAAGACCACGCCGGCCCGTTCGCACGCGGCCACCAGGGCCGCCGCCAGCCGGCGCGGGTCGATCTGGTGGTCGCCGTCGACCCGCAGCCCGCCGCGCACGCCCGGCGCGAGCATCGGCTCCAGCCGCCGGCACTCCCGCCCGGACAGCCACTCCGACTCCAGGCCCGAGCGCTGCTGGAGCGCGTGGAGCTCGCGCAGGCCGGCGCGGTCGTCGGAGTCCAGCGCGACGGCGAGGGTGCCGCAGCGGCGGTAGCCGAGGTCGTGGCCGGTCAGGTCGGTCAGCTCGGCCGCGAACGCCGGGTAGCGGCGGGCGGACTCCAGGTTCAGGGCGAGCAGGGTCTCCTCGCCGTAGTGCAGCTCGGTGACCGCGGCCAGCATCCCGGCCGCCACCTGCGCGGCCCCGCCTCCCGGCTCGGGGTCCGCCACGGTGACGGCGAGCCCGCGCTGCGCCGCGCGCCAGGCCGTGACCAGGCCGATGATCCCGCCCCCGATGACGAGGACGTCGGACGTACGTGACGACATGGGCGTCCAGCCCCTCCCTTCGCCGGCATGACCCGGATCAGGTTCGTACGGTCGGAGGCCGCCAGCCTCCCTCTCAGCCCGGTGCGTCCGGGCTCCCGCGAGTGCTTGTACGGTGGCCACCCTAGCCCGCGGTCCTCGCCACTCGTAAGGGAGCCCTGCACCATGACCCGGTCGCTCGACGGACTGACCTTCGCCCCCGTGTCCGACCAGGCCCCAGGTCAGGTGGGTACCCGGACGCGGTTCGCCTACCACGAGCGGGACGGCGAGGTCTGGGCCGAGTACGCGGGCGGCGACGTCGTCCGCGGTCACCTGGTCGGCACCCGGCGGGCGGACCGCGTCGACTTCCGGTACGTGCAGCTGCGGACCGACGGGACGACCGCTTCGGGGCACTGCGTGTCCGCGGTCGTGGAGCTGCCGGACGGGCGGCTGCGACTGGAGGAGACCTGGGAGTGGGAGTCCGGGCCGGGCTCCGGCACCAGTGTTGTGGAGCAGGTCACCGCGCACGCCCCCTGACGTGACGCCACGTCATGTGACTATGGTGATCCGGTGAGCGAGCAGACAGCGGAAGAGGGCACGTCACAGGGGCCGCGCGTGGTCGTCGTCGGCGCGGGCATGGCGGGGGTGCAGACGGCGGTCGCCCTGCGCGAACAGGGTTTCCGGGGCCGCGTCACCGTCATCGGCGCCGAGCCGCACCAGCCCTACGACCGGCCGCCGCTGTCCAAGGCCGTACTGCTGGGTAAGGCCGAGGGTTCCGCGTTCGACGTGGACTTCGAGTCCCTCGGGGTCGAGCTGCGGCTCGGCTGCGAGGTGCACGGCCTGCGCCCGGACGCGCGCGAGCTGGACACCGAGGCCGGATCGGTGCCCTACGACGTCCTGGTCCTCGCCACCGGCGCCGAACCGATCACGCTGCCCGGCACCGAGGGCGTGCCGGGGGTGCACCTGCTGCGCACCCTGGACGACGCCGAGCGGCTGCGTCCCGTGCTCACCCGCCAGCACGACATCGTGGTGGTGGGCGCCGGCTGGATCGGCGCCGAGTTCGCCACCGCGGCCCGGGAGGCCGGCTGCGCGGTGACCGTGGTGGAGGCCGCCGACCACCCGCTCGCCGGCGCCCTGCCCACCGAGGTCTCCGCCCCCATGGCCGCCTGGTACGCCGACAGCGGTGCGGAACTGCGCACCCGCGCGCGCGTGGAGCGCGTCGAGCCCGGCGCGGTGGTCCTGGCCGACGGCACCCGGCTGGCCGCGGGCGCCGTCGTGGTCGGCATCGGGGCCCGCCCCGCCACCGGCTGGCTGGCGGGCTCCGGCATCGCACTGGGCGCGCACGGCGAGATCCTCGCCGACGACCGGCTGCGCACCTCGCTGGCCGACGTGTACGCCGTCGGCGACTGCGCGTCCTTCCCCTCGGCCCGCTACGGCGAGCGGCTCCTCGTCCACCACTGGGACAACGCCCTGCAGGGCCCGCGCACGGTCGCCGCGAACATCCTCGGCGAGACCCCGGCGGTCTACGACCCGGTGCCCTACTTCTGGTCCGAGCAGTTCGGCCGGTTCGTGCAGTACGCCGGCCACCACGCCGCCGCCGACCGCATGGTGTGGCGCGGTGATCCGGCGGGACCCTCCTGGACGGTGTGCTGGCTGCGGGAGGAGCGCCTGGTGGCCCTGCTGGCCGTCGGCCGGCCGCGTGATCTGGCCCAGGGGCGCCGCCTGATCGAGGCGGGCCGGCACATGGACTCCGAGGCCCTGTCCGAGCCCGCCCGCCCCCTGAAGGACGCGACCGCCGACTAGCGCGTCCTCCCAGGTGGACCCGCCTGGCTTCCGACTGTCGGTGGGGGATGGCAGGCTTGTCCCCGTGACCGAGATTGACGCAAAAATCGATGCTCTCGTCCCCGCCTGGCTCACCCTCCCCGACATCGCCGAGCAGTTCGGCGTCGAGGTGACGCGTGTCCGGCAGCTGGTCAAGGAGGGCCAGCTCATCGCCGTACGCCGAGGTGAGAACAAGGCGCTGCACGTCCCCGCCGCCTTCATCGACGGGGACAAGGTCGTCAAGGGCCTGACCGGCACCCTGACGCTCCTGCGGGACGACGGCTTCACGGACGAAGAGATGATCGAGTGGCTCTTCACCCCCGACCCGACCCTGCCCGGCACCCCCGCGCAGGCCCTGAGCGAGAATCGCGGCACGGAGGTGAAGCGCCGCGCCCAGGCGCTCGCCGTCTGAGGCCGACCCGCACCAGGGGGCGGCGTGCGGGCCCGAGCCCGCACGCCGCCCGCGGAACCACCAGGCACACCGATCCCGGGGGGACCCACGCATGTCCGACACCGCCCGCGCCGCGCTCGCCGACGCCCGCCTGTACCTCTGCACGGACGCCCGCAGGCGCCAGGGCGACCTGCCCGAGTTCCTCGACGCGGTCCTGGCCGGCGGGGTCGACATCGTGCAGCTGCGGGACAAGGGCATGGAGGCGGCCGAGGAGCTGGAGCACCTGCGGGTGTTCGCCGACGCCTGCGCCCGGCACGGCAAGCTGCTCGCGGTCAACGACCGGGCCGACGTCGCCCACGCGGCCCGCGCCGGCGTGCTGCACCTCGGCCAGGGCGACCTGCCGGTCCCCGCGGCCCGCGCGATCCTCGGCGACAGGGTGCTGATCGGCCGCTCCACGCACTCCGAGGCCGAGGCCGCCGCGGCCGCCGTGCAGGAGGGCGTGGACTACTTCTGCACCGGCCCCTGCTGGCCCACCCCCACCAAGCCCGGCCGGCACGCCCCCGGCCTCGACCTGGTCCGGCACACGGCGGGCCTGGGCACCGACCGCCCCTGGTTCGCCATCGGCGGGATCGACCTCGGCAACCTGGACCAGGTGCTGGACGCGGGTGCCCGCCGGGTGGTCGTGGTCCGGGCGGTCACCGAGGCGGACGACCCGGGAGCGGCGGCGGCGGAGTTCGCCAAGCGGCTGCGGCAGGCGTAGCGGGACGGCTCCGGGGGCCCGGTGACAGTCCTGGCGTCCGGCTCCGCGGGGCCCGGTGACGGTCCGGCTTCCGGCTCCGGGGGGCCCGGTGACGGTCCGGCGCCCCGGTGTCCGGGGATGTGTCCAAGGGATGGACAAGGAACCGACAATTCGGGCAAATATCCTATGCGTGGTTGGGGGACCGCCCCCGCCTGGCTAACCTGCGGGTATGGCCCTCGGAACCGCATCCACCAGGACTGATCGCGCACGCACCGTGCGCGACATCCTCGCCACCGGCAGACGGACGTACTCGTTCGAGTTCTCCGCGCCGAAGACCGCCAAGGGTGAGCGGAACCTGTGGAGCGCACTCCGACGGGTCGAGGCGGTCGCCCCCGACTTCGTCTCCGTGACCTACGGCGCCGGCGGTTCCACCCGCGCGGGCACGGTCAAGGAGACCCAGCAGATCGTCGCCGACACCACGCTGACCCCGGTCGCCCACCTCACCGCCGTGGACCATTCCGTCGCCGAACTGCGCAACATCATCGGCCAGTACGCGGACGCCGGCATCCGCAACATGCTCGCCGTGCGCGGCGACCCGCCCGGCGACCCCATGGGGGAGTGGGTGCCGCACCCGCAGGGCCTGACCTACGCGGCCGATCTCGTCCGGCTCATCAAGGAGTCGGGTGACTTCTGCGTCGGCGTCGCCGCGTTCCCGGAGATGCACCCGCGCTCCGCGGACTGGGACACCGACGTCGCCCACTTCGTCGACAAGTGCCGCGCGGGCGCCGACTACGCCATCACACAGATGTTCTTCCAGCCGGAGTCGTATCTGCGGCTGCGCGACCGCGTGGTGGCGGCGGGCTGTGACACCCCGGTGATCCCGGAGATCCTGCCCGTCACGAGCGTGAAGATGCTGGAACGCTTGCCCAAACTGAGCAATGCGGTCTTCCCGGACGCCCTGAAAGAGCGGATCCTCACAGCGAAGGACGATCCGGCGACGGTACGCTCCATCGGTATCGAGTTCGCCACGGAGTTCTGCGCGCGGCTGCTGTCCGAGGGAGTGCCCGGACTGCACTTCATCACGCTCAACAGCTCCACGGCGACCCTGGAAATCTACGAGAACCTGGGCCTGCACCACCCCCCGCGGGCCTAGACCGGCCGCAGCGCAGTAGGACACACTGCGTAGCGGTCACTGGGAGAGGGGCGTACATGGGCTGGACGGTCCTCTACATCGCGTTCGGCGTCGTCGCGCTGTGGTTGCTGGGCGAGGTGCTGCTGCAGTACAAGGCGCGGCTGCGCTGGCGGCTGCTCGCCTTCGGCGGCTTCGTCGGCGTCGTCCTGGGCGTGCTGATGCCCTCGGTCATCGTGATCGGACTGGGCGCGATCGCCTTCGCGATCGGCCAGACCTACGTCACGCTGTCGTTCCGCCGCGGCTTCGCCTCCGGCTGGGCGGTCAAGCGGCCCGACAAGGAGACCGCCGGGAGCAAGCGCCGCCGCGGCAGGGCGGACCGGCGCGAGCCCGAAGCCCCGGACGGCGGCCCCGAGTTCGCCGGGCCCGCCGACGGCCGGGACACCGGTGCCGACGACGGCCACGACGAGGGCCACGACGGCCACGGGCAGGCGTACGGCGGCTTCGACGACGACTACGACCGCGACGACGTGTTCACCCCGGCCGGCGCCCGCGCGGCCGACCCGGCCGCCGCCGGGACCACCGCCGTCTACGAGCCGCAGCCCATCCCCGAGGACACCGGCAACTACGGCGTCTACGGAGCCCCTGCCCCCGCCCCCGCGGACGCCGACCAGCAGAGCTACGCCTACGACTACTCCGGCTACGCCCAGCAGGGCTACGGCTACGACACCGCGGGCCAGCAGAGCTACGCCAACTACTCCGACCCCTACATCGGCAGCCAGCCCTACGAGACCTACGACCAGGGGTACGGCCAGCAGTACGCACAGCCCGGCTACACCCAGGACCCGTACGCCACCGGCGGCTACGGCGAGACCCCGCCCGGCGGGGTGTGGGTGCCCCAGCAGCGCACCGACGAGACCTACGGCGGCGAACTCCCGCAGGAGCAGCCGTACCCGCACCAGCCGGACGGGCAGCAGCCGCAGCCCGGCGTCGGGTACGACGAGCAGTACCGTTTCTGAGACCGCGCTCCGGGCCACCCGGCCCGGACCGTCCGCCCACCGCGCCCCCGGCCGTCCGGCCGGGGGTGTCCGCCCGTCGTGAGGCCCCCGGCCGCCCGGCCCGGAGCGTCCGCCTACGGCGACCCCCCGGCCGCCCGGCCCGGGGCGGGTGCTCACTGCGAGCCGCGGAACTCCGGCCCCTCCACGATCAGGCCGGCCACCAGCGCGCCCGACATGCCCGCGTGCGGGAGCCCGCCGCCCGGATGGGACCAGTCGCCCACCCGGTACAGCCCGGGCAGCCGCGTGGTGTTCGCCGGGTGCAGGAAGCGCCCCTGGCCGGCGGCGAGCGAGGGCGCGGACACGGCACCGGTGCCCACTTCACCCGGCGCGCGCACCTCGTGCCACAGCAGGCGGTCGCGCAGACCCGGCACCGCGGCCGCGGCGGCGTCGAGGAGCAGATCCGTGTACCGCCGCACCGTGCCCTCGTCCTCCCAGGGAGCCTCGGCCGACACCACGGCGGACAGGACGGCGGACTCGTGAGCGTCGTCGGGCAGCAGCCCGGGGTCGCCGGGGCGCAGCACGGTCACCGTGGGCGGCGGGGGGACGTCGCCGCCGGGCGAGACCAAAAAGTCCAGCTCCTGCTGGGAGTCCACCGGATGGACGACCGTGCGGTGCACGGCTCCGGGCTCGCGCGCGCCGCGCAGGGCGAGCAGCAGGGTGAACCGCGCCGGCGGGGCGGCGGCCGGGTCGGCCCGCACGTCACCGTCGGCGTCGAGCGGCCGCTCCGTCAGGGCCCGCAGCCGCGCCGGGTCGACGTCCGCCACGACATGGTCGGCGTCGGCCACCGTCCCGTCCGCCAGTTCCACCCCGGCGGCCCGGCCGTCCTTCTCCACGATCCGGGCCACCTCGGCGCCGAAGACGAACTCCACCCGCCGCTGCACACACCGCTCGTACACCGCGCGCGCCAGCTCGCGGATGCCGCCGCGGACGTACCAGGTGCCGAAGGCGTGCTCCATGTACGGCAGGACGGCCGCGCTCGCCGGAGCCGTCCGGGGGTCGAGGCCGTACGCCAGCACCTGGCTCTCCAGCAGTTCCGCCAGCCGCTCGTCGCGCAGCTCCCACCTGCCGATCTCGGCCGGAGTCCGCGCCCTGCGGGTGCGCAGCAGCCGCTTGTGCGGCACGGCGGGGTACGGCTCCTTCTCCGCCAGCACCCGCCAGTCGGGCCACAACGGCTCCTCCAGCAGCGGCCGGCGCGTACGGTCCCACGCCTCGCGGGCCCGCACCAGGAAGTCGCCCCAGCGCTCGCCCGCCCCGGCGCCGAGAGCGGCGTCCAGGGCCGCGACGACTCCCGCCCGGGAGGCGTTCGGCAGCGACACCTCGCCGCCGTCCGCGAAGACGTGCCGCGCCGAGGGGTCGACCTGGACCAGCTCGACGCAGTCCTCCAGCGGCTCCTTGCCGGTCTTGACGAACAGATCGCGGTACACGGCGGGCAGCGTCAGCAGTCCCGGCCCCGTGTCGAAACGGAACCCGTCCCGCTCGAACCGGCGCACCGCGCCGCCGTACGTCTCCGTACGCTCGTACACCACCACCCGGTGGCCCGCGACGGCCAGCCGGGCGGCAGCCGCCATCGCGCCCATCCCGGCGCCGATCACCGCAATCCGTGCCATGGCCGTGACTTTATCGACCACCACCGACAACGCGGTCGCCGGGCGGCCGCGCCGCAGGTCAGGGGGATCGCGAGGCCAGGCGCCGCTCCTCGCGCCGCTGGGCCCGGCGGCGCAGGAAGCGCCGGATGCGCGAGACCAGGAACAGCAGTGCCAGCAGTCCGCCCACCAGCAGCACGCCCGCGATGACCGCCGCCGCCTCCGGGTGGAACATCGCGAACGAGACGACCGCCCCGACCCCGAGATCCTCGGCGAGACTGAGCACGATGTTGCTGAACGGCTCGGGCGAGGCGTTGACCGCCATCCGGGTCCCGGCCTTGACGGTGTGGCTGGCCAGCGCCGTCGAACCGCCGAGCAGGCCGGCCGCGACGTCGGAGAGCGAGCCGCTCTGTCCGGCGAGCAGCGCCCCCACCCAGGCGCCGGCGAGCGGACGGACCACCGTGTGCACGGAGTCCCACAGCGAGTCGACGTACGGGATCTTGTCGGCGACGGCCTCGCACAGGAACAGCACGCCTGCGGCGATCAGCACCTCGGGGCGCTGCAACGTCTGCGGGACGTCGTCGCTGACCCCCGTCGCGCCGAACAGGCCGAGCAGCAGCACCACCGCGTAGGCGTTGATGCCGCTGGCCCAGCCGCTGGTGAAGACGAGAGGGAGTACGGACACGCACGCGATCGTAGCCAGCCGGCGGGCCGCCGTCGTGGGCACGCGCGCGGGTGGCTGAGTACGGGTACTCAGCCGGGCAGATGAGTAGCCGCGCGGATGGGACGCCGGGCGCCGGGACGGCAGAGTGGAGGCACGGCAGGGGGCGTGGCCCGGCACCGCCGGCACGGGGCGGCGGAACGGTGCACGCCCGCCGGCCGCTCCTTCCGCCGATCCGTCGGCGGAAGCGAGACACGGGGGCCTCGGGGAAGACCACCACGGGGGTCCGCACGGGGGGCCCGTACGGGGGAGTACGGGGGCGGAAGTACGGGGGGAAGCAGGGGGAAGCACGGGGAGGGGGAAGGCGCCGGTCCGGGAGCGGACCGGCGCCTTCCTCATGTGTCCCGGCGGGTGCGGACCGGCGCTTTCCTCATGTGTCCCGGCGGGTGCGGACCGGCGCTTTCCTCATGGGGCCCGGCGGGTGCGGGGCGGCGCCTTCCTCGTGTGTCCCGACGGGTGCGGGGCGGCGCCTTCCCCATGTGTCCCCGCGGGAGCGGGGCGGTGTCCGGGGCCGCTCAGGCCCGGCCGCTGACCCGCCCCTGGAGCAGCCGGGACAGGGCCGCGTGGACGTCGTCCAGGGAGCGCTCGGGCTGGAAGGACTTCCAGTCCAGCGCCGCCACCAGGACCATGCCGACCAGTGCCGCCGCCGTCAGCTGTACGTCGATCTCGTCGCTGAACTCGCCGGCCGCCACGCCCTCGCGCAGGACCCCCTCCACCACGGCGACGGCCTGCTGCCGCACCACCATCAGGGTGGACTGCCAGGCCCGGTTGGTGCGCCACAGTTCGGCGACGTACAGCTGGGTGAAGGCCGGGTAGCGGTCGATGAAGACCAGGCCCGCGCGGATCATCGCGTCCAGCGCGTCCACCGTGCTGCCGCCCTCGCGGGCCGTGCTCTCGGCCGCCTCCTTCAGGGAGGCGGTGAGCAGGCCGACGCCGTGCCGCAGCAGCTCCTCGAAGAGAACGGACTTGCTCGCGAAGTTGTAGTAGACCGTGCCCTTCGCGACCCCGGCCCGCTCGGCGATCTCGTCCACCGTGGTCGCGGAGAAGCCCTGCTCGGCGATGAGCGTGACGGCCGCCTCGTAGAGCTTCTGCCGGGTGGCCTCGCGGCGCGTACTGCCGCCGGACCTGGCGCTGCTGCTTTCCATGGCCCCGATTCTCACAGGTACGCGCGTGTGCGAGCGCTTCCCCGGGATCACAGGCTCAGCTCCGGGTGCAGCCGGTCCAGCGTCCACACCTGGCGGCGGCGGGCGGCGAGAGCGGTCAGCGCGAGGGCGCCGGCGGTGAACGCGGTGAGCACACCGCACGCCTGCCACACCGGGCCGAGCCCGCCGCCGGTGATCAGCCGGCGCAGTGCCTCCACGATGTAGCTCATCGGCAGGAACGGGTGGATCGCGGAGAAGAAGCCCGGACTGGTCTGCACGGGGTAGGTGCCGCCCGCCGAGGTCAGCTGGAGCATCAGCAGGGCGAGCACGAGGATCCGGCCGGCCGCGCCGAAGCGGGCGTTGAGCCACTGCACGATCGCCGCGAAACAGGTCGTGACCAGGCACAGGAAGCCGACCGTGCCGGCCGCCCGGAGCATCTGCAGCCCGATCGCCCAGTGCAGGACGGCCAGCAGGGCCACCACCTGCAGGACGCCCACGGCGGCCACCGGCAGCCAGCCCGCGAACGCGATCCGCCAGGCCGGTGAACCGGCCGCGAGCGCCCTCCGGTTGAGCGGCGGGATCAGCATGTAGGCCACCATGGCGCCGACCCACAGGGACAGCGGGATGAAGTAGGGGGCGAAGCCGGTGCCGTAGTTCGGCGCCTTGTGCAGGTCGTGGGAGGCGAGTTGCACGGGGTCGGCCATCACGCCGGTGTGCCGGTCGCGGTCCCGCTTGTCGTAGTCCGGGATCTTCCCGGCGCCGGAGTGCAGCCCGCCGGCCAGCTTCCCCGAGCCGTCGGACAGCTTGTACAGGCCGCCGTTCAGGGTCTCGGCGCCGGACTTGGCGGTGCCGATGCCCTTGTCCAGCGTGTCCGCGCCGGTGCGGGCGGTGCCGAGTCCGGTGTGCAGCTTCTCCGCGCCGGCGGCGACCTTCTGCGCGCCGGCGTTCAGCGTGTCGATCTCCTTGACGGCGTCCTCGACGTCCTCGGAGAGGTGCGGTGCGCGCGCGGCGAGGGCGTCGGCCTGCTTCCCGAGCGTGCCGAGGTCGGCCCGCATCGTCCGCAGGTCGCCGTCCTGGTCCGCGATCAGTGTGTTGAGGTCGTCGGCGACGGTCGCCACCTCGGCCGCGGCGGTCCTGGCCCGCTTCAGCTCCGGGCAGAACGGGTCGGGGAGGGCCGCCGTCCCGCAGCGCTCGCGGTACGCCTCGTCCAGGATGGCGGCGGACGCGTGGGCGGCCTTGGCGGCGCCGGGCGCGTGCTCCACCAGCACGTCGAGGTTGTCCTTGACCGCCTTGGCCGAGTCGGAGACCAGCCGTGCGGTGTCCCCGATGGTCTTCTCGTTGCCCTTCAGGAACGGCCCCGCGTCGGCGTAGACGCCGTTGACCTTGTCGGCCAGGGCCTGGGTGCCGTCGGCGACCCGGCGCGACCCGTCCTGGAGTTCGCTGGAACCGGTGTCGAGCTTCTTGAGGCCCTTGGCCAGCTTGCCGCTGCCGCTCTTGGCGTCCTTCAGTCCGTCGGCCAGGTCCTTGGAACCCTTTTCCGCCTTACCGATGCCGCTGTTCAGCTTGTCGGCACCCCGGGCGGCCGTGACGGTCTTGTCGTGGATGTCGGAGAACGACACGAAGATCTTGTCCAGGAACGTCCGGGACGCCTTCGTGGACGCGGCCGAGCGAACCTCGTTGAAGACGGTGCGGGAGATCTGCCCGACGATGTAGTTGTTGGCGTCGTTGGTGCGCACCCGGAGGGCGCCGGTCTCCGGTGCGTCGCCCGAACTGGAGGCGATGCGGCGGCTGAGGTCGGCGGGCACGGTCAGCGACAGGTAGTAGGTGCCGTCCTCGACGCCCTTGCGGGCCTCGTCGTCGCTCACCTCGTGCCACTCGAAGGTCCGGCTGTCGCGCAGCCCGTCGACGAGGTCGTCGCCGGCCGTGATCTTCTTGCCGCCCGCCGTGGCGCCCTTGTCGTCGTTCACCAGCGCCACCGGGATGCGGTCGAGACGGCCGTACGGGTCCCAGAAGGACCACAGGTACAGCGCGCCGTACAGCAGGGGCAGCACGAGGAGGGCGACGAGGGCCGCGCGCGGGAGCCTCCCGCGCCCGAAGCGCCTCAGCTCAAGCGCGGCCAGCTTCGGCGAGCGCATCGGCGTCCTCCTCCGGGTCGCTCTCGTCGGCCTCCCGGCCGCTCTTCGGGTCGTCCTTCGGGGCGCTCCGGCCGGCCTGCGGGCCGCACCGCGAGTCGCTCCCGCCGGCCTCCGGGCCGCTCTCCGGCTCGCTCTCGCCGGCCTCCGGGCCGCGTCCGCCGGCGCCGTCACCGGCGGCCTCACGGAGCGTTTCGCCGCCCGCCACGGTGGACACGGAGACGCAGTCCCCGGGCGCGGTGCGGCACACGGCCACGACCGTCGTGCCCGCGCGCGCGAGGGACCGCAACACCTCCCACACCTCGGCGCGTTCGGCCTCCGAGAGCTTCATGTCGACGTCGTCGACACCCAGCAGCCGGGGCCGGCCGAGCAGGGCCAGCGCGAGGGACAGCCGCACCTCCTGGTGACGCTCCAGGTCCCGCACCGCCGTCCGGGAGCCCTTCGGGAGCGTCTCCGGGTCCAGTCCGGCGGCGGCCAGCGCCGCGTCGACGCGGAGCCGGGCCTCGTGGACCCGCCGGGCCCGGGGGTGCAGCAGCTCACGCAGGGAGCCCGTGAAACGGCGCTCCAGCAGGGCCCGTTCACGCAGGTGTTCCCCGACGGTCAGGGCCGGCTCCAGGTCGGTCGCGCCGGCCACGTTGGCCACCGCACTGATCCGGCGCAGCGCCGCCATGTGCCGGGGAAGTTTGAACTCGCCCACGACGGCGACTCCTTCAGTGGGCTTCATCCGTCCGCTGAGCGCGAGCAGCAGGCAGGTGCGGCCCGAGCCGGACGGTCCTTCGATCGCGATCAGCGAGCCCGGCTCCGCGTCGAGGGTGACGCCGCGGAAGGCCCACCCCCGTGGGCCCTTGAGGCCGAGGGCGTCGGTCCTGACGCCCGCGCCGGCCGTGCCGCCGGTGCCGTCCGTGCCGTCCACGAGCCCCCCCTGGGGTCAATTTGAACTGACTGGTCAGTACAAAAATACGCCCGAACCTACGCTCGAAGCAAAGGCCCAGGTCAGAACGGATTGTCAGTGGCATACCGCACGATGAGCACATACGGCATCCGTGCCGTCACCCAGACGACAGGAGGTTCGTCATGGCCCACTCGTCCGCCGCCGCCCGCCGGCGCCGCGCCACCGGCCCTGCCCCCTCACTGACCGGCCCGGCGAGCGACGTGCACCCCGTGCTCCGCAGGGCCACGGCCCCGCCCGCCGCTCTCGACCTGCTCGCCCAGGCACGTGCCGCACTGGAAGAGGCCACCGCCCTGCGAGCGCCGAACGAGCGCTACGCCACGGCTCATCTCGCCGCCCTGCGCACCGCCGCCGCCGTGCTCGCCGCCCGCGGCCGCCCCGAGACCTCCCCGCGCCGCCGCGCCCGGATCCGCAGCGCCTGGGAGGTGCTGCCCGAGATCGTCCCCGAGCTGACCGAGTGGAGCGCGCTGTTCGCCTCCGGCGCCGCCCGGCGCGCCCGTGCCGAGGCGGGCATCCAGGGCGCGGCCCGCTCGCGGGACGCCGACGACCTCGTCCGCGACGTCGCGATGTTCCTGCGCATCGTGGAGCGGATGCTGGTCCTCCAGCCGGTGCTGCCCCAGCCCCGCCAGGACACCGACGAGCCGGACGGCCCGGCACCTAGGCCCCCGGGACCGCACGGCGCCCTCCCTGCCCCGGGACCGCACGGCGTCCTCCCGGACACGGGCTGACCCCTGCGGCGCCGACGGCGACGGCGACGGTGGCGGCGACGGCGACGGCGACGGTGGCGGTACGGGGCCGCACCCGGCCCCGGCCGTGTCCCGCCGCGGGGCCGCGCGGCGGGAGATGACCTGGTCCGGCGCGGGAGGCAATAGGGTGGAGGCGCCTGAAACCCTCCAGTCCTGCCGAGGAGTCAACTGCCGTGTCGGACCCGTCGCGCCCCCGCGCTTCCCTCCGTACCGCCGTGGTCTGGGAGGTCCTGCAGGACGCCCTCGACCGCCGGGCCAAGGCCACGGGCCGGAACTCGCTGGACGTCCTCGACACCGGAGGCGGCAGCGGCAACTTCGCCGTGCCCGTCGCCCGGCTCGGCCACCGCGTCACCGTCGTCGACCCCAGCCCCAACGCCCTGTTCGCGCTGGAGCGCCGGGCCGCCGAGGCCGGCGTCGCGGAGCGCGTCAAGGGCGTCCAGGGCGACGCGCACGGCCTGTTCGACGTGGTCGAGCGCGGCGGCTACGACGTCGTCCTGTGCCACGGCGTCCTGGAGTACGTGGACGACCCGGCCGAGGGAGTCCGCAACGTGGTGGCGGCGCTGCGCCCGGAGGGCGTCCTCAGCCTGCTCGCCGCCGGCCTCGGCGGAGCCGTGCTCGCCCGCGCCCTCGCCGGCCACTTCAGCGAGGCCCGGCAGGCCCTCGCGGACCCCGACGGCCGCTGGGGCACCGGCGACCCGGTGCCCCACCGGTTCACCGCCGAGCAGCTCACCGCGCTGGTCGAGAGCGCCGGCCTGCGGGTCGGTGCCGTGCACGGCGTCCGCGTCTTCGCCGACCTCGTGCCCGGCGTGCTGGTGGACACCGAGCCCGGTGCCGTGGACGCGCTGCTGAAGCTGGAGGCCGCGGCGGCCGAGTTGCCGGCGTTCCACTCGGTCGCCACCCAGCTGCACGTGCTCGGTGAGACGGCGGAGGCCGCCGAGGGCTGAGCGGGCGGCCGTGACAAGTCGCTGATCAGGGTCTCGGCCGCACATGGAGTACGCCACAAGCCCCCCGATCGAGGGGTTTGCGCCGTATGATCGAGGTACGGCTTCCGGCATGACGGGTCGGCCGCCGGGGAATGGAAGCCTCAGCGAGCCGGACGGTCATGGCGGAGTTCGGTTGGCCAGTTGGCGTAGAGGGGCGGGTTTCACGGGGTCGATTCCCTGCCTATCCTGAAGGGACCCCCCGGGTCGCCCCGGCGACCGCACGATGAGGAGGACTCCGTGCCGCTCTCGGAGCACGAGCAGCGCATGCTCGAGCAGATGGAGCGAGCGCTGTACGCCGAAGATCCCAAGTTCGCGTCGGCGCTTGAGGGAAGCGGGCTGCGTACGTACACCCGGCGGCGGGTCTACCAGGCGGTCGCGGGCTTCCTCATCGGTATCGCGCTCCTCATGACCGGAATGGTCATGCAGCAGATCTGGGTCAGCGTGGTGGGTTTCCTCGTCATGCTGGGCTGTGCCGTGCTCGCCGTCACCGGCTGGCGCAAGGCCCCGAAACCGGGCGAGCAGCCCCAGGGGGCCGCTCGCCGCCAGGTTCGGCCGAAGCGCTCCGTGATGGACCGGATCGAGCAGCGCTGGCAGCGCCGCCGGGACGAACAGCAGGGCCGCTGACCGGCGCGCGGCTCTGACAGCAGCAGACGTACGTGAGGTGGCGGCCACCGATCCGGTGGCCGCCACCTCACGCAGATGCCCCGTCCCCGCCCCTCAGGTGCCCGTCCCCCTCACGTCACGCAGATGCCCGACCCCGCTCACGCAGGTGCTCGGTCCCTCGAGGAGACGCTTGGCCCCCTCATCCGGGTGCTCGGCCGCTGCCTGCGGGCGCCCGGCCCGGCGGTGATGTCCGCTCAGCCGGGCTGCCTGTGGGTGCCCGGCCCGGCGGTGATGTCCGCTCAGCCGGGCTGCCTGTGGGTGCCCGGTTCGGCTGTGGTGTCCGCTCGGCCCCGCGCCTGCGGGCGCCCGGCCCGGCGGTGTGTCGGCTCAGCCGCGTTGCCTGTGGGTGCCCGGCCCGGCGGCGGGCCGTCGGCTCACCCCCGCTGACCGGACGGCCGCCGCAGCGCTGGACGGACCGCCGCGGCCCTGGCCCGCAGCGCCGACCAGCGGGCCGACACCGCCCACAGCACCCGGACCGAGGAGCGGGGCAGCAGCAGCGCACGCAGCCGCGTCCCGGTGCTCACCGGAGCCCGCAGCCCCTCGATGACCCGGCGCACGTCCTGCGCCGCGCCCGCCGTCGGCTGCGGCCGGGGCGCGAACAGCACCTGCTCCACCGCGTCCGCCACCCGGTGCACGGCGGCCCCGGCGGCCGGATCCAGCCGCCCGAGCCGGACGATCCGCTCGGCGGCCTTGCGCGGGGTCAGCGACCCGTCCGGGGTGATGCCGTGGTCCCAGGCGCTGTCCGCCAGCTCCTCCCAGGCGGCCAGCGCGTGCTCGGCCGCACCCTGCGCGGTCCGGCCGTGGCCGCCCAGCCGCCGCGCGCGCACCC
>NZ_WWJT01000799.1 GCF_009865385.1 Streptomyces sp. SID486
AACTGGTCCACGTCGACATCAAGAAGCTCGGCAACATCCCCGACGGCGGCGGCCACAAAGTCCTCGGTCGGCAAGCGGGCCGCAAGAACCGCCGGAACGCCGGCTACAGCTACCTGCACACGGCCGTCGACGACCACTCCCGCCTGGCCTACAGCGAGATCCACACCGACGAGAAGAAGGAGACCGCCACCGCATTCTGGCACCGGGCCCACGCCTTCTTCACCGAGTGCGAGATCACCGTCGAGCGGGTCCTGACCGACAACGGATCCTGCTACCGCTCACGCGACTGGCGCGATGCCCTGGCGAAGGCCGGGATCGTCCACAAGCGAACACGGCCCTACCGGCCGCAGACGAACGGCAAGGTCGAACGCTTCAACCGCACCCTGCTGGACGAGTGGGCCTACGCCCGCCCCTACCGCTCCGAGGCCGAACGACGCGCCGCCTTCAGCGAGTGGCTGCACACCTACAATCACCACCGCGGACACACCGCGCTCAAGGGCCAACCACCCGCCAGCCGCGTCCCCAACCTCACAGGGCAGTACATCTAGCGCGGGAAGCAGACCTCCGCGCCGCACGACGACTGTGTCTCCGGTGACACCTCACGATCGCGGTACGGCTTTCTTGCCCGCTGTCGACCCGGTAGAGCCGCCTGCGCCAGCGTGCTACCCGAAACCTTTAGGCATACAATCAAAGACATCCAGTGGATTGCTGACTGAGACTCCACCCGTCAGCGTCATGCGATGTTTGAAAACGTCGAGACGCAATGAAACAGGCGGCAAGCAGAGCGAACTTACACCTATCCGCGGTATTGCCAGACGCCAGGAATACGCTATGGCGAATCCTAATTACCCCCCGTTCCCTCTACTCGTTAGCTCGGTATCGAACCAGCAACACATCCTTGTCCCGCATCAAGAACTGGTTCGCACCAGTGCGGGAGTTACGACAGGCAGCCGATCCATACTTATCATCCACACCGGACAACTCGTTTTTGAATTTCCACCCAATAACCCATTTGATCAATTGCGCAAGGGAACCGCGGTTGCATTCACCCCCTACTCTTCCGGCGAAGTTCAGGTTTTTCACCCGGACACCGAACAGATCATCACCACTTCCACGGCAGCGTCACTGGCATCCTATCGAGACTTTGCCGCGGAGCACGAGGCTCACATGATTGCCGCCGTAGACGGCGCCGAGGCGCGCCTCGTGAAGCAAACAGTCGCCGTAGACGACCCCCTCATGCTGATCCTCCAGATTGAACTAGCAGCCTTTTACAGCACCATCTGGCGGGTGTCCTACCAAGTCAACGTGAGGATAAACGAGCCTCCTGGTGTAACTCTCCCACCCAGCTTATTCGATCGATTCGAAGACAACGAGAATTCCATAATTCCACACTTCCTTCCGCAGGGCTTCTGATTTACCTAGCCCAGCAGCGCATGCCGCACCAGCATCTTCGGGGGTCAGGCACTTGAGGGATGCCATGGCAAATATCAACTACCCCCCGTTCCGCTTGCCGCTTAGCGCAGTAGCCGACGAGCAGCACATCTTTATCCCGCACCGGGAACTGGCTCGCGACCCTGCCACAGGCCAGCTCACAACCAGCCGAGCGATACTCCTTATCCATACCGGGCAGCTCCTCTTTTCGTTCCCAACAGCGCCCACTTCTCACCTGACGAGAGGAACCGCAGTTGCATACGTGCCCTACTCCAATGGCAGAGTTCAAAATTTCCATCCGAACATAAAAGATGAGCACATTAGCACTGCCTCGACAGCGTCGCTTACATCTTTTGAAGACCGCGGCGCAGACCCTCCTGAGACTGAAATGATTGCAGCCGTGGACGGTGCAAGGGCACGGCTCGTGAAGCATGACGTGGGCATATTCGGCAGCCCTATCATGTTGATCCTTCAGGTTCAGGTGGCATCGTTCTACAGCACTGTCTGGCGAGTTTCCTACCAAGTGAACGTGCGGATATTCGGCATGCACCTCTCAAACGACGTTTGGGGTTGGTTTGAAGACCCTTCGAAATCACTGTCCCCGACATTCCCGGCGAGGGGCTTCTGAACAGCGAAACGTAATTTCTTTGCACCCGAAGAGGGGCGGACAGACGCGGGGCGGCCCGGCGCTTCGCCGCCGCCCTCGCCGAACTCGCCGGCCGCTCTCCTCTCGATACGACAGGGCCCGCACGGTCCATAGCTTGCCCTGTCTCCCCTCAAACAGCCATCCTGCCGACTTCCAGCTTCTCCAACGCCTCGCTCATCGTCGGTCGCAAGACACCGAACCTCTCGCACAGTGCGGAAGCGCTCGGGAAGGGTGCCCCGACTTACAGGTCGTCATCCATGAAGACGTCGGTGGGCCGTTCCGCGAGGGGCCGGCGGTCGGGCCGCTGCCCCTCGCGGAGCACGCGCCAGCGTCCGCCCGGAACCGGCTCAGCAGCGCCCGCCCTCTGAAGCACAGCAAAAACCCGGAGCACTACACCACGCGAGACTCCGTGATCAGGCATGATCTCTGCGACTGCCGACAGCTCCACCGCCTTCGGGTCTGCATCGATCTGCGCCTTGAGCGCATCCGCGATCTTCTGAAGGGTTCGCGCGGGCTCGCCTGCTGCGACACTCACCCTCTCGCTCTGTCGTCAGGGTCAAGCGTGCCATGTTGAGCCTCGTACCGAAGCGCCCCGGTGGCTGGTCGTGTGGGCCACCGCCCACTGCCTTGACCAGGCAAGATCCCCCCTTCACCGTCTCGTTCATAGCCGTACACGGCCGTTCGGGGCCGTTCACTCCGACCCTCGAGACATGGCCCTCGCGCGGGAATGAACGGCCCTGAACGACCCCGGATCACGCCCTGACCAACCAGGACAAACCTGCAAAGCGAGTTACGCGGGTTCGATTCCCGCCACGGCCTCCAGAGGGCGGCATCCCGGAAGGGGTGCCGCCCTTTTTCGTGGGGGCGCCGAGGGGTCAGAGGGCGCTGTCCGTCTCGTCCTGGAAGAGGTCCGTCCAGTAGTGCCAGGTCGTGGTGGGCAGGGTGGCGGTGGGGTCCAGGGTGTTGAGGGTGTGGGTCATCGCCGTGACCAGGTGGTCGTAGGCGTGGGTCGTCAATTCGTGACGCAGGTGGGCGTCGATCGTGCGCTCGTGGTGGATGAGCCACAGGGTGAAGGCCAGTGTGGAGACGTCGGTGTTGAGGGAGTGCAGCGTCCCGTCCGGCTCGCTGAAGGTGAGGACCCCGCCCGTTCTGCCGTCCACCACCAGGCTGGTGGCCCCCGGCAGGCAGCCCAGGCGGATCAAGTGGTCGCAGTGAGCCGGTAGTTCGGGTACGGCGCGGTCGGGGCAGTCCTCGGTGAAGTACTCCCGCAGCGTCGGCAGGGGGACGTCGGTGTCGGCGTGGAAGAGCACCGCCTCCTCCGGCAGCCCCGTCTCGCGCAGATAGCGGCGGGTCGGCTCGTGGGTGAGCGTGGGCGGGAAGTCGACCTCTTCGAAGCGGGCCACCCTGCCGTGCCCGAACTCCTGGTCCAGGACGCGCGCGGGGACGTCCAGGGCGAGTCCGGACGCCGTACCGGGGCCGGCGATGAGGGAGAGGGGGCGGATCAGGGCCGCCGCCTTCCAGTACGGCGGGACGGCACCGCCCGTGTCCTGCTCGAAGAGGGTGAGCAGCCGGCGGGACGCCTCGGTCACCGTCCTCGGTCCGTACTGGCCCGCCAGGGAGGCGAACCGGCCGCGCAGGCCCGTCAGTTCCTCGGTGACCGCGGCGAAGCGCAGCAGCGTGTGCAGGGAGGGGGCGAAGGGGCGGGGGTCGCACCGGCCACGGAGGTAGGCCGTCGTCAGCTCGCCCGTGGCGCCGTCGAGCAGGATCGACTCGCGCTCCCTCCCGGCCGTGGAGAGCAGTTCGCCGATGACCAGCCGGCCGCGCAGTTCCTCGGCCAGCCGGAAGGGGCCGTCGGCGGCGTCGGCGAGCGTGCGCAGGCCGTGCGTGCGGAGCGGGGAGAAGGTCAGCAGGTCGGTCTCCGCGGGTAGGCCGGCACCCGTGAGCAGGCCGCGCGTCGGCGCGTGCGTGACGAAGCGGTCCAGCTCCGCCTCGGTCAGCGTGATCGCCGGAACCCCGGCGTCGGTCGTGCTCATCGCTCCCCCGCGATCCTCGCCATGCGTGCCGGGCGTGCGTACACCGGCGTACGCGGCCCTCGGGCAGGTGCCCCCACCGCTGCGCACACTACGCCGCCCCACTGACAACGGCCCTCGGAGAGGGAGACGCGGGACGGCCACGGCCCGTTGCGTGTCCCCGGCGGATCGCCGGGACCGGCGCCGGTGCCGGTGCCGGTGCCGGTGCCGGCCCTACGGCGAAGGGGCGGGGCCGGGCGGCACCGCGGAGGGCCGTGGCCGGTGGCCGCCCTCGGGCAAGGGGGGGGCGGGCGGCCTCGCGGATCACCGGGGCCGGTGGCCGCCCTCGGACGAAGAGGAGTCTCGCGGGCCGCCGGGCCCGTGCCGCCGTCCTCCGACGGGTGCGGGGCGGATCGTCGTATGCGCGGGCGGTCCGTCGGCGGGTGCGGGGCGGGTCGTCGTATGCAGGGGCGGTCCGGACCGTGCCGCCGTCCTCCGACCGGCTCGGGGCGGATCGTCGTATGCGGGGGCGGTCCGTCGGCCGGTTCGGGGCGGATCGCCGTGGGGCGGGGCGGGGTTACGTCAGGTAGATCCCGCCGAGCACCACCGCCAGGGCCGCCAGGGCGAACAGCCCGGCCCACAGGAGGAGTCTGCCCACGCCGGGCGCGGGCTCGTAGCGGGGTTCGCCGGGCGGTGGGCTCATCGGTCCGTGACCACCGCCGCCTGCGGGCGGATGGGGAGGCGGTTGACGGGGCGGCCCGTGGCGGCGCGGACGGCCGAGGCGATCGCCGCCGGGGCCGTCACCACCGGGACCGCGCTGACCGACTTGGCGCCGAAGGGGGCGACCACGTCCCGTTCCTCGACCAGTTTCACGATCCGGATGTCGGGGGCGTCCAGCGCGGTCGGCAGGGCGTAGCCGGTCAGGTCGGGGTGGCGGATCAGGCCGCGTGGCGTACGGAGGTTCTCGGTGAGGGCGATGCCCACGCCCTGAGTGACGCCCGCCTCGATCCGTGCGGCCAGCTGGGCCGGGTTGAGGACCCGGCCGACGTCCTGGGCGACCGCGAGTTCCACCACCCGGACCGAGCCCAGCTCGACGTCGACGTCGACCACGGCCCGGATCGCGCAGAACGCGAGGCCCACGTAGGCGTCGCCCTGGCCGGCGGCGTTCAGCGGCTCGGTGGGGTGCGGGCGGCACTGGGCCGTGGCCCACAGCTCCTTGCCCTCCAGGGCCTCCGTGACGGTGGTCGACAGCACCCCGTCGTACGAGGTGATCTTCCCGTCGGTGATCTGCAGCAGCTCGGTTGACATGCCGAACTTGTGGGCCAGAGGCTGCAGGAGCTGCGTGCGGACCATCTTCGCCGCGCGCTCCACCGCGCCGCCCGACACCCAGGTGTGCCGGCCGCGGCAGCCCGCGCCGGCCGGCGGCTGGTCGGTGTCGACGGGGGCGACGTGGACCTCCTCGATACCGAGGGTCTCCTGGACGATCTGCCGGGCCAGCGTGGTGAAGCCCTGGCCGGTCTCCACGGCCGCGCACAGCACGGTCGCGACGCCGTCGTGGACCTTGACCGTCGCCGTCGACACCTCGTCGGCGCCCTCCGCGCCGAGCATGTGGACCATGCCCAGGCCGTAGCCCACGCCCCGGCGTACCGCGCCGGGTTCGCCCGCGCCCTCAGGGCCGCCGGGCAGCAGCCACTCCTCCTCCGGCGTGTCCTTCGGAAGGGCGGGCAGCGGGAAGTCGCGGACCGTCTGGAGGAGTTCGGCGACGGGTGCCGGGCAGGTCACGGTCTGGCCGATGGGCAGGACGTCACCCGTCGCCAGGACGTTGCGCAGACGCACCTCGGCCGGGTCCAGGCCCAGCTTCTTCGCCAGCTTGTCCATCTGCGCCTCGTAGGCGGCGCACACCTGCATCGCGCCCTCGCCGCGCACATGCCCCGAGGGCGGGTTGTTGGTGCGCACGGCCCAGCCCTCGATGAAGGCGTTGGGGACGACGTACGGGCCGCACGCGAAGGAGACGGTGGCGGCCAGGGCCTCGGCGGAGGTGTCGGCGTAAGCGCCCGCGTCCAGCAGGATCTGCGCCTCCACCTTCACCAGCTTGCCCTCGGCGTCGGCGTGGTGGCGGTAGCGCAGCAGCGTCGGATGGCGGTGGGCGTGGCCGAGGAAGGACTCCTCGCGCGTGGCGGTGAGTTTCACCGGGCAGCCGGTCCTGAGCGCGAGCAGCCCGAGCGGGAGCTGGAAGCCCTGGTCCTCGCGGTCCGCCGTGGCGCCGGGCACGCCGGTGACGACGATCTTCACCCGGTCGGGGGGCAGGCCGTAGCAGGCGGCGGCCGTGTTGCGGTCGCTGTGCGGGTCGGTGGAGGCCAGGTACAGCTCCACACCGCCGTCCGGTCGCGGCACGGCGAGGCCGGCCTCGGCGCCGATCGGGGCGGGGTCCTGGCGGCCGATGCGGTAGAGGCCCTCGACGACGACCTCGCCGGCCGCCTCGGGGTCGCCGTGGTGCAGCGGGATGTGCCGGATCAGGTTGCCGTCGGGGTGCAGCGGCTCGGCCTCGAAGGCGTGTTCCGGGTCGGTGACGGGGTCGAGCACCTCGTACTCGACGATGACGGCGGCGGCGGCCATCCGCGCGGTGTCCGGGTGGTCGGCGGCGACGGCGGCGATGGGCTCGCCGTGGTGCCGTACGACCTCGGAGGCGAACACCGGCCGGTCGGGCACGCCCCGGCCGTGGCGGGGCGTGCCGGGCACGTCCTCGTGGGTGACGACGGCGCGGACGCCGGGCATCTCGCGCGCGTGGGTGGTGTCGATGGACACGATGCGCGCGTGCGCGTGCGGGGAGCGCAGTACGGCCGCCCACAGCAGGCCCTCGGCCCACAGGTCGGCGGCGTACGGGAAGGTGCCCTCGGTCTTGGCGCGGGCGTCGGCGTGCGGCAGGGAGGCGCCGAGGCCGTGCGGCAACGGCTCGGCCGCGGGGGCGGGTTCCGCCGCGCTGGTCGCGATGCCGGCTTCGTTGCTCACGCCTGGCCTCCGTCCTGGCCGTAGTGCTGGTCACGCTGCCCGGGCGGCGTGCCGTAGGGGCCCGGGGCGTCACCGTAGGGGTCCGCGGTGTCGCCGTACGGGTCCGCGGTGTCCCCGTAGGGGTTCGCGCCGTCGCCGTACGAATCCGCGGTGTCGCCGTAGGCGGGGTCCTGGGCGTCCCCGTAGCCGTCGGGGGTGGTCTGCGGGATGTCGAACACGCCGGGCGCGTCGAAGGCCGAGGGGTGCACGCCGCCGGAGCCGGGGCCCGCCTGGTGCGGGATACGTGCCTCGTCCCCGTCCGTCTCGGAGCCGGCGTGGGCGCCCTCGCGCTCGGCGACGACCTCCTTGACGGCCTCCAGGACGCCCCGGTAGCCCGAGCAGCGGCACAGGTTGCCGCAGAGGGCCTGCCGGGTCTCCAGCTCCGTCGGCGCCGGGTTGCCCTCCAGCAGGTCGTGCACGGTCATCGCCATGCCGGGCACGCAGAAACCGCACTGCACGGCACCGCACCGCGCGAGCGCGCGCTGTACGTCGGAGGGCTGCCCCTCCTCGGCCAGCCCCTCGACCGTGCGGACCTCGCTGCCGGCCGCGGTGACCGCCGGGACCAGGCAGGAGGCGACCAGGCGGCCGTCGACCTGCACGTTGCAGGCTCCGCACTCGCCCTGCGAGCAGCCGTCCTTGGCGCCCGCGAGGCCGAGCCGCTCGCGCAGCACGTACAGCAGGGACTCGCCGATCCAGGCGTCGGTGACCGGGCGGTCGGTGCCGTTGACGCGCAGCACGTAGGAGGCGAGGGGGTGGTCGTCGTGCGGCGGCAGCGCTACGGCGGCCTGGTCCCCGGCCTCTTCGGGAGCGGCCGCCCCGTCCGGTGCCGGGTCCTCGGCGGCGCGGTCACCCTCGGCGGGAGCGTGCGCGTCGGCGGGGCCGTGCGTCCCGGCGGGTCCGGGTACGGCGGTTCCGTCCCCGGGCGCGGTGGCCGGGTCGCCCGGGTCCGCCGCGGCGTCGGCCGGGGCGGGACCGGACTCGCCGGCGGGGTCCGCGGGGTGAGCCGTCGTCACCGGGGCCTCGGACGCCGCCGGATCGGGCGTGACCGGCGCTGTGGCGGACCGGGGCGCGGCGCCTGGCCCCGTGTGCTGTTCGTGGCCCGCGGGGGCGTCTGCGGGGCGCTCAGGGGCTTCGGCGAGGCCGTGTGCGTCCGCTTCCGGCGCCGTCCCGGGCTCGGGCCGCGTCCGCTCGGCCGGGACCGGCTCCCCGGAGGCGTCGGGCGCTCCCGGTCCGCCGGGCGCCGCCGCACCGCCGA
>NZ_WWJT01000800.1 GCF_009865385.1 Streptomyces sp. SID486
CCAGCTCTCCGGCGGCCAGCAGCAGCGGGTCGCGTGCGCGCGGGCGCTGGCCTCCCGGCCCGAACTGATCTTCGCCGACGAGCCGACCGGCAACCTGGACTCGCGGGCCGGCCTGGAGGTGCTGGGCTTCCTGCGCGGCGCCGTGGACGACCTCGGGCAGACCGTCGTCATGGTCACGCACGACCCGGGTGCAGCCGCCCACTCCGATCTGGTGCTCTTCCTGGCCGACGGGCGGATCGTGGACGAGATCCCGGAGCCGACGGCGGACGCGGTGCTGGAGCGGATGAAGCGATTCGACACGGTCCGCGGTCCGTCCGGCGGCGGACGCCTCGCCCAGGAGGGCTGACCCGGTGCTCAAGGCGACCCTGCGGAGTTTCCTGGCGCACAAGGGGCGGCTGGCGCTGTCCGCGCTGGCCGTGATCCTGTCCGTGGCGTTCGTCGCGGGCAGCCTGATCTTCTCCGACACCGTCGCCCGCACGTTCGACCGGCTGTTCGCTTCCACCGCGGCGGACGTGACGGTCCAGCCGAAGCAGGGGCTGGGCTCGGGACGGCTGAGCGGCACGGTGCAGACGCTGCCCGCAGCGCTGCGGGAGCGGGTGGCGAAGGTCGACGGGGTGGCCGCGGCCCGCGCCGAGGTCTCGGTGCAGAACGCCGTCGTCGTGGACCGCCACGACAAGTCCGTCGGACCGGCCACCGGCGCGCCGACCATCACCAGGACGTGGCACGTCGCCCCGCACAGCCCGGTGCGGCTCACCTCGGGACACGCTCCGCACGGTTCCGGCGAGGCGATGCTGGACGCCGACACGGCCGGCCGCAAGCACGTGCGGATCGGGGACACGCTGACCGTGCAGGCGCAGCCCGGCACGTTCCGGGTCCGGGTCGTCGGCATCGCCACCTTCACCACGACCAACCCGGGCGCGGCCCTGGTCTACCTGGACCCGGCGGTGGCCGGCCGGGAACTGCTCGGCTCGTCGGCGAGGGCGACCGGGGTCTCGGTGGACGCGGCGGCGGGCGTCTCCGACGCCGAGCTCAAGCGCCGCATCGGCGTGGCGCTCGGCACCCGCCGGTACGACGTGAAGACCGCCGGGGAGCAGGCCGAGTCGGCCGCGGCCAGCCTCGGCTCGTTCCTCGACGTGATCAAGTACGTGATGCTGGGCTTCGCCGGTGTCGCTCTCTTGGTCGGCGTGTTCCTGATCGTCAACACGTTCTCCATGCTCGTCGCGCAGCGCACCCGTGAGCTGGGGCTGCTGCGGGCGCTGGGCGCGGACCGGCGGCAGGTACGGCGCTCGGTGCTCACGGAGGCCCTGTTGCTCGGGCTGGTGGGCTCGACTCTCGGTCTGGCCGCCGGGGTCGGTCTCGCGTTCGGGCTGATCCGGCTGATGAGCACGTTCGGGATGAACCTGGACGCCACGCGGATGACGATCGCCTGGCCGACGCCCGTCGCGGCCTACGTCGTCGGTCTCGGCGTCACCTTCGTGGCCGCCTACCTGCCCGCCCGGCGCGCGGCGGCCGTCTCGCCGATGGCGGCGCTCGCGGACGCCGAGGTCGCCGGTGTGGGCAGGCCGTTGCGGATGCGGGCGGTCGCCGGAGCGGTCGTCGGGGCGGCCGGCGCGGCGGCGCTCGCCGGGTGCGCGGCGGCGACCCGGACCGCGCCGGCGGCCACCCTGCTCGGTGTCGGGGTCGCCCTGACCCTGATCGCGACCGTGGTCGCGGGGCCGCTGCTGGTGCGGCCGGTGATCCGGGTGCTGGGCGGGGCGTTCCCCGCGCTGTTCGGCCCGGTCGGCCGGATGAGCCAGCGCAACGCCCTGCGCAATCCGCGCCGGACCGGCGCCACGGCCGCCGCGCTGATGGTGGGGCTGGCCCTGGTCGGCGGGATGTCGGTGGCGAGCGCCTCGATGTCCGCGTCGTTCGACCGGCAGATAGACCGGACGCTGGGTGCCGACTTCGTCGTGCAGAGCGCCGACTTCACCCCGTTCACCCGCCGGATCGCGGACCGTGTCACCACGACCGGCGGGGTCGGGCTCGTCGTGCGGCAGCGCCTCACCCCCGTCGCCGTACGGCTGCCGGACGGCCGGCGGGTGGTCACGACAGCCGCCGGGTACGGCCCGCGGCTGGACGACGTCGCCCACCTCACGTACGCGCGGGGCGGCTCGGCCGCCGCGCTGGCCCCCGGTCATCTGGCCCTGGACGCCGGTTACGCCGAGGACCACGGGGTGCGCCTCGGCAGCGTCCTGCCGGTCGAGTTCCCCGGTGGGGGCCGGGCGGAGCTGACCGTCGCGGCGCTGACCGACCAGGAGTCGGCCGAGGGTTTCGGCACCCAGGGCGGCATCTTCTTCGGGCTCTCGACGCTGGAGAGGTACGTGCCGGACGGGCAGGACTCGGCGCTGTACGTCAACGCGGCCCCCGGCACGCGGGCGGACGGTCTGCGGACCCGGCTGGAGCGGGCGCTCACCGCCTACCCGCAGGTCCAGGTGCGCGACCAGGCGGACTACAAGGAACTGGTGCACGACCAGATCGCCGTGCTGCTGTACCTGGTGTACGCGCTGCTCGGGCTGGCGATCGTCATCGCCGTGCTCGGTGTGGTCAACACCCTCGCCCTGTCGGTGGTGGAGCGGACCCGGGAGATCGGGCTGCTGCGGGCGATCGGCCTCGGGCGGCGGCAGCTGCGCCGGATGATCCGGCTGGAGTCGGTGGTGATCGCGGTGTTCGGGGCCGTCCTGGGGCTGGCGCTGGGGCTGGTGTGGGGCGTGTGCATGCAGCAGGTGCTGGAGCTGCGGGGCCTGACGGCGTTCGCGGTCCCCTGGGGCACGATCGTGGTGGTGGTGCTCGGTTCGGCCGTGGTGGGCGTGGTGGCCGCCCTGCTGCCGGCGCTGCGGGCGTCGCGGATGAACGTGCTGGCGGCGATCGCCCACGAGTGACCGTGGGCGTCGCGGATGAACGTGCCGGCGGCGACCGCCCACGAGTGACCGTGGGC
>NZ_WWJT01000801.1 GCF_009865385.1 Streptomyces sp. SID486
GCCGTGGCCGGTCCCTCTGCCGTGGCCGGTCCTTCTGCCCTTCGCGGTCCCGCCCTTCCCGTCCGCCCTGCCGGTTACCCCTACTCCTCGTCCTCGTCCGCGTCCTCCTCCCCGCCCCCGCCGCCCGCCGCCGGCGCACCCTCGCTCTTCCTGATCACGTCCCGGTACGCCCGCGCAGCCGCTCGCAGCGCCGCCTCCGGATCCACTCCGTCCGCCTCGGCGCGGACCGCCAGTGCGAGGAGCTCGTAACCGATGCCGTCGCCTTCGGGCACGGTGACGTCCAGGTCCGCCGTACGGACGCGGGAGGCGAGCTTGGCGGCCAGGGCCAGGCCGGGCTGGCCGAGCGGGACGCCGTCGGTGACCGAGGTGCGCCGCTTCTCCTCCGCCTTGGTGCGCAGCCAGTGCTCCTTGACGTCCTCCGGGGTCTCGGCCCGCTCGTCGCCGAAGACGTGCGGGTGCCGGCGGATCAGCTTGGCGACGATGCCGCCGGCGACGTCGTCCACGGAGAACGGCGCGTCCGGGTGCTCCTCGGCGATCCGGGCGTGGAAGACGACCTGGAGGAGGACGTCGCCCAGTTCTTCGCGCAGCTCCACGCGGTCCCCGGCCTCGATCGCCTCGACCAGCTCGTACGCCTCCTCGATGGCGTACTTCGCCAGTCCCTCGTGGGTCTGCCCGGAGGACCACGGGCACTCGACGCGGATGCGGTCCATGACCTGCACGAGGTCCAGCAGACGGGCACCGGGCAGGTCGTAGGAGGCGGGGAGCAGTTCCAGCTCCGGCATGGCGACCCGGCCGGAGCCGGCCAGCCGGGCGAGACCGTCGGTGAGCGCCGGCTCTCCCTCGCCGGTCGCCACGACCACCACCGTCCGCCCGCCGGCGCAGGCGTCGACCAGTTCCTGCGCGGTGGGGGACGCCTCCGCCACCGCCGTCCCGGCCTCGCGCAGATACGGCAGCTGCGGATGCGCCCCGTCCGCGCACAGCACGGTGTCGGCGTCGCGCAGGGCCTGCCAGGCGGGCCAGGACAGCAGGCCGGGGGCGACGCGGTGGCTGGTGGTGAGCAGGACGATGCGGCCGGGGGCGGCTTCCGGGCCGGCCGGGGGACGGGCTGCGGGGCTGGTTTCGTTCACGATCCGAACGTAGCCCACGGCGCACGGCGGCGGATTACGTTAACCACAGGGCCGAGGGGATCGTGTGATCGTACGACCGGGCTCGCTTCCTCGGCCCAGGTCACGCCGTCATCGGCTGCCCGTCGCCCGTCGACGCCTCCCCGGCCCGCGTCACGTCGTCATCGGCTGCCCGTTGCCCGCCGACGCCTCCCCGGCCCAGGCCACGTCGTCATCGGCTGCCCGTCGCCCGCCGACGCCTCCCCGGCCCGCGTCACGTCGTCAGCGGCTGCCCGTCGCCCGTCGTGGTGACCTCCCGTACCCAGGGCGTCTTGGCGTCCACCCGGCTGCTCTTCTGGACGTCCCAGGAGCCGTAGCGGGGGTTGAGGTCGACGTGGAGTTCCGCGGACGCCTTGGACAGGGCCTGCCAGAAGGCGGGCTGGCTGGTGTCGGTGCCGAGCTTCGCGGCGAGCTTCTGCGCCTCCAGCTGCAGGCGCAGGTTGTCGTCGAGGTGGCCCGGCGCGATGCCGTACTTCTGCAGCCAGGCCGTCTGCAGGCCCTTGCTGCCGCCGGCCTGCCGCTCCAGGTCCGCGCGCATCCGCTGGACCTCGCTGCGGGTGACGCCGATGCCCTGGTCCCGGGCGGCGCGGTGCAGCACCTGGTCGAGCACCATGTTGTGCAGGGTGTCGCGGGTGAGGCTGCTGGTGGAGGCGACCACCTGCTGGTACTGGCTCTCGTTCGGCACCGCGGCCCGCTGTGCCCGGCGGACCTCGTCGACCCGACTCTGCAGCTGGGCGACGGTGATCCGCTGTCCGCCCACGACGGCCGCGGCACCCGGGTGCGCATCGTTTCCACAGGCGGTCAGCAGGGGTGCCGCGGCGGCGATCGCGGCGGTGAGGACGAGCGCGGTGCGACGGCGGCGGTGCAAGGGGAACCTCCCAGGGAGATTGTGCGACGGTGCACAAAGTCTTGCGGTGATCGATGGTAGGCAGTGGGCAGGCTGCGGCCAACCCATTCGACCAACGATTCGCGCGCGCTTCGGGCACCGCCGCACCACGCCGGGTCCGGCCCCGGGTCAGCCGACGGCGTGGCGGGACCGGTCACCGGGGCAGCCGACGGCGTGCCGGACGGGCCGCCCGTCAGCCGACGATGGCCACCGGCGCGTCCCAGGCGTCCCGGTCGACCGTCAGCGTGACGCCGCCGCGCGTCTCCTTGCTGTTGACCATGTACTGGTGACCGCGGCTGTGGTCGGTGAACTGCGCGGCGCCCCACGGCCAGTCGGTGGTCGTCGTGTCCTTCTGGTCCCACAGCGCGTACCAGAGGTTGCCCGGCAGGTCCGTCTTGTTCGACGCGGTGGCGACGGCCTTGGCACTGGAGCTGCTGAAGCCGTAGTAGCCGCCGCGGTAGGTCTTGGCGCGCAGCGTCTTCGTGAAGGAGCGCACGTACGCCAGGACGGCGTCGTTGCACCCCTTGTTCGTGATGTCGTACGGCTCCATGTCCAGGTAGACCGGGCTGCCGGCCTTCATGCCGAGCGCCGCCGCCTTGGCCACCGCGTCCTTGGCGTCGGTCGCGCCGAGCGAGACGGCCGTCGAGGCGGACAGCTTCTCGGGGCTTGAGCCGGTCTGGCAGGGCGGCTGGGCGCCGACGTAGATCGGTATGAGCTTCCAGCCCAGGGTGTTGACCGACTTCACCCAGGAAGCGGTGAGGTTGGGCTGGGCGCAGCCGCGGTTCCTGCCGCCCACGTAGACCGCGGCGGCGCCGTAGTAGCCGGTGTGCCATGCCTTCATGGCGGACAGCGACGGCGCGGTGCAGGTGTCGAACGCGCGGCCGGTGAAGGTCTTCTGGGCGGGCCAGGTGGTGGCCGCCATGGAGGTCTGTGCGGCGATACCGCCCCCGGCGACGACGGCCGCACCGGCCACCGCCCAGGTGACGTATCTGCGCTTCTTCGACTGCCGGTGACCGGCCATGAGTCCCACCCCTGGTTGTGCACGGCGCTTCACGCGCGCGTGGTCGACGAAAACGGAAGCGATGCCGGCGAAGGCGCCATCGGCGAGGACGACATCGACGCCGACGTCGGCATCGGCGAAGACGGCATCGGCCGACATCGGCGAAGGCGACGTCCGCGGGACGACGTCCGCGAGAACGACGCCTGCGAGAACGACGTCCGCGAGAAGCACGTCCGCGAGGACGGCCTCGGCGAGAACGACGTTCGCGGGCAGTAATCTACCCGCGCACCTGGCCCAGCCACTGGAGGGTCCGCCGGACCTCCACCGCCAGCGGATGACCGGGTCCGTGCAGCCGCTCGACGTCCACGACCAGCCGGGCGAGCGTGTCATGGGCCGCCGGCCGGTCGCCGAGGGCCAGCAGCAGGTGGCCGATCCGGCGGCGGACCTCGTGAGCGAGCTGCGGGTCGCCGGAGACGTACCGGTTCTCGTAGTACGGCAGCAGCGCACGGTACTCGGCGAGCGCCGCCGCCGGTTCGCCCAACTGCTCCAGGCACTGCGCCGCCTCGTAGCGGTGGCGCAGTGCCTGCGGGTCGGCCTGCCCGGCCTCGGCGGCACGCTCGTCGGCGAGGCGGCGCAGCTCGGGCAGGGCACGCCGGTACTGGCCGTCGTCCATGAGCGTGGCCGCGTACTGCCTGCGCAGGGTGCGCACGACCGGGGAGTGCTCGCCGTGCTGCTCGGCGGCGGCCGGCAGGATCGCGCCCAGGACGTCCACGGCCTGCGTGATACGGCCCTCGCCCAGCAGCCGCTTGACGTCGTCGACGGCGGCGGCGACATCGGGCTTGTCCGCCACCGGCGGCGCCGGCACGACGGGGGCGGGCCGGGGCGCGGGGGTCCGCGCCCGGTCCGGCCAGGGGGCGTGCGGGCGCAGGAAGGGCCGCGTCGGGTCCATGGGGGCACCGGTGGGCGCCCCGCGCGCGGGCAGCAGCACAGCCAGGTCCTCGTACACCTCCTGCGCGGACGCCGGCCGGTCCTGCGGATCCTTGGCGAGCAGCCGCAGCACCAGGGATTCGAGTGCCTCGGGGACCTCGGGACGGATACGGCGTACGGGCACCGGCGGCTCGTACAGGTGCCGGTGCAGCACCCCGAGCGCGGTGGAGCCGGCGAACGGCACCTCGCCGCTGAGCAGTTCGTGCATCAGCACACCGAGGGCGTACAGGTCGGTGTACGGGCCGACCGCACCGCCCATCGCCTGCTCGGGCGCCATGTAGGCGGGCGAGCCGATCGGGGAGCCGGTGTGGGTGAGGCGGGTGGTGTCGGTGTCCATCACCGAGGCCACGCCCAGGTCGAGCACGGTGACCGTGCCGTCCTGTCGCACCATCACGTTGCGCGGCTTGAGGTCGCGGTGCACGATCGGCACGGCGTGCACGGCGCTCAGTACGGCGCACAGCTGCGCGGCCACGGCGACCGCCCACTGCCACGGGTAGGGATCGCGCTCGGCGAGGTGGTCGGACAGGTCGGCGCCGTCGACGTACTGCATGACGAGGAACAACTCCCCGGCCTCGCTGCCCGCGTCGTGCACCGTCACCAGCCCGGGGTGGTCCACCTGCGCGGTCACCCGGCACTCGCGCAGGAACCGGCGGCGCAGCTCGTCCGCCTCCTGGCCCGCCACCTTGTCGGGGCGCAGCAGCTTCACCGCCACGCGCCGGTCCAGCCTGCGGTCGTACGCCGTCCAGACCTGGCCCATGCCGCCCTGCCCGACGAGCGTGGACAGTTCGTAACGGCCGGCGACGACACGTCCCGTCGTCACGGTCACCGTCCGCCCTCGTGGCCGTCGTGTCTGCGCAGGTAGTCGCTCAGCTCGTCCAGCTCGGCCCGGACCTGGTCGATCCGCGCGGGCGCGGGACGCCGGGGCGGCGGGGTCGGCAGCGGAGGCCGGGGCACCGCGCCGTGCGGCGCCGGGGGCGGGGTGTGCGGGGCGGCCGGGGGCACCGGTGGCGTGGCGGGTGTGCGGTGCGTGGCCGGCAGGACCGGTACGGTCGTCGCGCCGTACGGGCCCGGCGCCGGGTAGCCGTACGCCGGGGTCGCGTGCTGCGCCTGGTACGCCTGCCGGCGCAGCAGGAAGTGGCGGGTGTCCGCGGCGAGGTAGTACGCGATCGTGGCCACGAGGGTGGTCAGCAGCAGCACGAGGCCCACGTACCCGCTGGTGGTGTGGATCTCGTCGCCGGGCTCGGTGGCCAGCAGTGTGATGCTGAGGACGTCGGCGGCCAGCACCGCCACGAACAGCCCCCAGTCCAGCGACCGGCGCGTGACGGCCGCCAGCCGCAGCATCATCGCCCAGGTCAGGAACCCGATGCTGAGGAACCCGAGCGCCACGAACAGCACACGCAGGAAAACCAGCCACGCGGTGTGCGGTGGCTGCTTCACCGGCTGGCCGTAGCCGTGGCCTTGCATGGCTGCTCCTGTTGCCTGAAGTGGGCGTGCCCACGCGACCGGCTTTGTCCGTCCCGGGACGGACAAAGCCGGTCGTGCGATCGATGCTTCGAGCATATGGCCCGACACGGACAAGCGGCCCGGGATGTACCGAACCGTTGTCCGGCGGCAAGCGACAGGTGACAGACGGCAAGCGACAGGCGGCAGGCGGCAGGCGAGGCCGATCCGATCAGGACCTGAGGCGCCATCTCCACGAAGCAGGAGCGGAAGCGCCGTCTCCACGAAGCAGGACCGGATGCACCGTCTCCACGAAGCAGGACCGGATGCACCGTCTCCACGAAGTACGGCGAGGCGTTCCTGCGGGCCCGGAGCGAGGGGCGAGTCGACGCGCTGGACGGCTTCCGGCGTCCGCTGCGGCCTGAAGCGGTCCGGTCGGGTCAGCGGGCCCGGAAGCGCCCGGGTGCCTCCGTCGGGTTGCCGCCGGTGGGGAGCTTCTGCTTCGGGCAGGTGGCGAGGACCTTCCGCATGGCCGACTGCTCGGCCGCGGTGACCCACAGGCCGTACTTCTTCTTGACGGCGACCTGGGCGGCGACATAGGTGCACCGGTACGCCTTGTTGGGCGGGAGCCAGGTCGCCGCGTCACCGTCCCCCTTGCCGCGGTTGGTGCTCGCGTCGACCGCGATGAGGTTGAGCGGATCGTTGGCCAGCGCTATGCGCTTGCTGGGCTTCCAGTACTTGGCGCCCTTCTGCCAGGCGTCGGAGAGGGCGACGACGTGGTCGATGTCGACCTGACTGCGGCCGCGCCGGTAGGTGATCTCCTTGCCGGAGTAGGGATCGGGTTCCAGCAGGCCGTATGAGACCTTGCAGGTGCCGCCGGTGAACTTCACCTGCTTCAGGTCGCGTTTGAGTATGTCGTCCCGGGTGTCGCAGGAGTTGGAGTCGGTGTCCGCCCAGGCGGTGCCGAACCGGTCCCGGGAGTAACCGGTCTTCGGAGCACGCCCCTTGACGGTGAGCGAGCCGGCCGCGGTGGCGGCCGCGCCGCCGTGACCGGGCTTCGCGGGCCCGAGGGCTCCCCCGTTCTGCTCGGCCGTGCAGCCGGTCGCGGTGACCAGCACGACCATGGCGGTGACCGCCCCGCCCCTCAGAAGCGTCACGGTGCGCCCCCCTTGTCCGCCCGGGTCCGCCTCTCGGACAGGGGCGGACGTTCCCACTCCCCCACGGTAGCTTCCCCTGGCTGCCCATCAGATGGGGCGTTACAGGGTGATTACCCCTCATATCGGGCTTTTTTGGGGGCCGGTGGCGTGTGCCGGGGGCGCGGGGCTTGACCTTGTCACCGGTGTCAGGGTCCGACGATTCCGGCATGAGCGAGAACAACCGCCCCCAGGACCCCCGTACCGTCCTCGTGACCGGCGCCGGTACCGGCATCGGCCGGGCCACCGCACGTGCGTTCGCCGCCGAGGGCGCCCGGGTCGTCGCCGTCGGCCGACGGAGCGCGCCCCTGGCCGCGACCGCCGAAGGACACCCCGGGATCACGCCCCTGCCCGCCGACCTGACCGACGAGGACGGGCCCGGGGCCGTCGTGCGGGCCATGCTGGAGCGGTACGGCCGGATCGACGTGGTCGTCAACAACGCGGCCGTCGTCACCTCCGGTTCCCTGCGCACCTACACGCCCACGTCGGTACGGCCGCTGCTGGACACCAACCTCCTCGCACCGGTGCTGCTCACCCAGGCCGCGCTGCCCGCGCTGGAGGAGAGCCGGGGTGTCGTGGTGAACGTGACGACGTCGGTGGGCCAGCGGGCCTGGCCCGGCAACTCCCTGTACGCGGCGGGCAAGGCGGCCCTGGAGGTGCTGACCCGCAGCTGGGCGGTGGAACTGGCCCCGCACGGCATACGGGTGGTCGCCGTGGCCCCGGGCGCGATCGAGACGCCGATCGCCGGTCACGCCGGCTTCACCCCCGAACAGCAGGCCGCCCTGCGCGCGTGGCAGCTCGCCCACACCCCGCTCGGCCGGGTCGGCCGCCCCGAGGAGGTCGCCTGGGCCATCACCCGGCTGGCCTCCCCCGAGGCGTCGTTCGTGACGGGCGTGGTGCTGCCGGTGGACGGCGGCGCGGTCGTCGCCTGAAACGGGCGGGCGTCTCCGCGGCCGCCGTCAGACGGCCTCGCCCGCCTCCCGGAGCGCCGACGCGAGCCGGTCCCGGACCGCCGTCTGGGCCGCGATGCGGGCGTCGAGCACGGCGAGGCGGTCCCGGGCGATCTCCAGCCCGCGCGCGGAGGCGGGGCCGGCGGTGACGTCACCGTCCAGGCAGGCCAGGAACGCCCGGGCGTCGTCCAGGGTCAGCCCCGCCTCCAGCAGCCTGCGGATGTTGCGGACGCGGACCGCGGTACGGGCCTCGTACTCGCGGTAGCCGTTGGCGGCGCGCGCGGAGGTGATCAGTCCCCGCCGCTCGTAGTGGCGCAGGGCGCGCGGTGTCGTCCCGGTCGCCTCGGCCAGCTCCCCGATCCGCACGCGCGCCCCCGTCTCCCGCTCGGTCCCGTCGCGGGTCGCCTCCGGCGACGCCGCCCTTCCCTTCCGGCCCCCGGCCCGCTAACCCAGGACCGACGTCAGGAACTCACCCACCCAGGCGAGCAGCTCGCGGCCGACCAGCGGCTTGCCGCCGACCTTCGCGGTCTTCGGGCGGGGCACCAGCACCTGGTGCGCGGCGGGCTTGATGACCGTGCCCGGGTAGAGCCGCTTGAGGCGCAGCTCCTGCGACTCGCGCAGCTCCACCGGCGCGAAGCGGATGTTGGTGCCCTGCAGCACGATCTCGCCGACGCCGCAGGCGCGCGCGAGCATCCGCAGCCCGGCCACCAGCAGCAGGTTCTCCACCGGCTCGGGCAGCTTGCCGTAGCGGTCGGTGAGTTCCTCGCGGACGGCCTTGATGTCCTCCTCGCTGTTGGCGGAGGCGATGGCCCGGTACGCCTGCAGGCGAAGCCGCTCGCCGGGGGCGTAGTCGTGCGGGACGTGTGCGTCGACGGGCAGCTCGATCTTGACCTCGAGCGGTGCCTCCTCCTCGATCTCGCCGGTCTCCAGCTGGCGCCGGTAGTCGGCGACGGCCTCGCCGACCATGCGGACGTACAGGTCGAAGCCGACGCCGGCGATGTGCCCGGACTGCTCGCCGCCGAGCAGGTTGCCGGCGCCGCGGATCTCCAGGTCCTTCATCGCGACGTACATGCCCGCGCCCATCTCGGTGTGCTGGGCGATGGTGGCCAACCGCTCGTGCGCGGTCTCGGTCAGCGGCTTCTCCGGCGGGTACAGGAAGTAGGAGTAACCGCGCTCCCGGCCGCGGCCGACCCGGCCGCGCAGCTGGTGCAGCTGGGACAGGCCGAAGGTGTCGCCGCGCTCCACGATCAGCGTGTTGGCGTTGGAGATGTCGATGCCGGACTCCACGATCGTGGTCGACACCAGCACGTCGAACTTCTTCTCCCAGAAGTCGACGACGACCTGCTCCAGCGCGGTCTCCGACATCTGGCCGTGGGCGGTGGCGATGCGCGCCTCGGGGACGATCTCCCGCAGCTTCGCCGCCGCGCGGTCGATGGACTCGACGCGGTTGTGGATGTAGAAGACCTGGCCCTCGCGCAGCAGTTCGCGGCGGATGGCCGCGCCGATCTGCCGTTCCTCGTACGGTCCGACGAAGGTGAGCACCGGGTGGCGCTCCTCCGGGGGCGTGGTGATGGTGGACATCTCGCGGATGCCGGTGACCGCCATCTCCAGGGTGCGCGGGATGGGCGTGGCCGACATGGTGAGCACGTCCACGTTCGCGCGCAGCTTCTTCAGCTGTTCCTTGTGCTCGACGCCGAAGCGCTGCTCCTCGTCGACGATGACCAGGCCGAGGTCCTTGAACTTGGTCTCGGAGGAGAACAGGCGGTGGGTGCCGATGACGACGTCCACGGAGCCTTCCTTCAGGCCCTCCAGGACGGCCTTGGCCTCGGTGTCGGTCTGGAAGCGGGAGAGGGCCTTCACGTTCACCGGGAACTGCGCGTAGCGCTCGGAGAACGTCCCGAAGTGCTGCTGCACCAGCAGGGTCGTCGGCACGAGGACGGCGACCTGCTTGCCGTCCTGTACGGCCTTGAAGGCGGCCCGCACGGCGATCTCGGTCTTGCCGTAGCCGACGTCGCCGCAGACCAGCCGGTCCATCGGGACCGTCTTCTCCATGTCCTCCTTGACCTCGGCGATGGTGGTGAGCTGGTCCGGGGTCTCGGCGTAGGGGAAGGCGTCCTCCAGCTCGCGCTGCCAGGGGGTGTCGGTGCCGAAGGCGTGGCCGGGGGCGGCCATGCGCGCGCTGTACAGCTTGATCAGGTCGGCGGCGATCTCCTTGACGGCCTTCTTCGCGCGGGCCTTGGTCTTCGTCCAGTCCGCGCCGCCGAGCCGGTGCAGGGTGGGTGCCTCGCCGCCGACGTACTTGGTGATCTGCTCCAGCTGGTCGGTCGGGATGTACAGCCGGTCGCCGGGCTGGCCGCGCTTGGCGGGCGCGTACTCGACGACCAGGTACTCGCGGGTGGCGCCCTGCACGGTGCGCTGCACCATCTCGATGTAGCGGCCGACGCCGTGCTGTTCGTGGACGATGTAGTCGCCCGGCTCCAGGGTGAGCGGGTCGATGGTCTTGCGGCGGCGGGCCGGCATGCGGGCGCCGTCGCGGCTCGCGGTGCGCTGGCCGGACAGGTCGGTCTCGGTGAGCACGGCGAGCTTGAGCGCCGGGTCCACGAAGCCGTACTCGATCGAGCCGCAGGAGACGTGCACCACCGAGGGGCTCAGCTCGCCGAGGTCGGAGTCCATGCGGGCGGCGATGCCCTCGCCGCCGAGCACCTCCACCGTGCGTGCGGCCGGTCCGTGGCCCTCGGTGACGTACACCGCGCGCCAGCCGTCGGCGAGCCATCCCTTGGTGTCGGCGAGGGCCCGCGCGGTGTCGCCGCGGTAGGTCTCGGGCGCGTGCATGCCGAGCTTGAGGGTGTCGGCCTCGAGTTCGAGGTCGGCGGCGAACGGCGACACCGACCACCACATCATGTCCAGCTCGCGCGCGTGGTCGCGGATGTCGGCGATGGACCACAGGGAGGCCGCGCCGACGTCGATGGGGGCTTCGCCGCCGCCGGCGGTGGCCGCCCAGGACGCCTGGAGGAACTCCTGCGAGGTCGCCACGAGGTCGGCGGCGCGGGTGCGGACCCGCTCCGGGTCGCAGACGAGGGCCATCGCGCCCTTGGGCAGCACGTCGAGCAGCAGCTCCATGTCGTCCACCAGGACGGGGGCCAGGGACTCCATGCCCTCCACGGCGATGCCCTCGGCGATCTTGCCGAGGAGTTCGCCCAGCTCGGGGTGGTCCTCGGCGAGGGCACGCGCGCGTGCGCGGACGTCGTCGGTGAGCAGCAGCTCGCGGCACGGGGGTGCCCACAGGCCGTGCTCGGCGACTTCGAGGGAGCGCTGGTCGGCGACCTTGAAGTAGCGGATCTCCTCGACGTCGTCGCCCCAGAACTCGACGCGCAGGGGGTGTTCCTCGGTGGGCGGGAACACGTCCAGGATGCCGCCGCGCACGGCGAACTCGCCGCGCTTCTCGACCAGCTCCACGCGCGCGTAGGCGGCGGCGGCGAGGGCTTCGACGATGTCGTTCAGGTCGGCGGTCTGGCCGGTCCTCAGGGCCACGGGCTCCAGGTCGCCGAGGCCCTTGACCTGCGGCTGGAGCACGGACCGCACGGGTGCGACGACGACGGAGACGGGGCCGGTCTCGGGGTCGTCCGGGCGGGGGTGGGCGAGGCGCCGCAGGACGGCGAGGCGGCGGCCCACGGTGTCGCTGCGCGGGCTGAGCCGCTCGTGCGGGAGGGTCTCCCACGAGGGGTACTCCACGACGCCCTCTTCGGGCAGCAGGGTGCGCAGGGCGGCGGCCAGGTCCTCGGCCTCGCGGCCCGTGGCCGTGACCGCCAGCACGGGGCGGCCGGCCTCCCGGGCCAGGGCGGCGACGGCGAAGGGGCGGGCCGCCGGGGGGCCGACGAGATCGACGTGCGGGCGGTTGCCGTCCGCTGCCGCCGCGATCGCTTCCGCGAGGGCGGGGTCCTTGACGACGGCGTCGAGCAGACCGTGCAGGCTCATGAGGGCTTATTCCGTCCGGGGTGGGCAACGCGAAGAACCCGACGCGGAGAAGCAGCCGGGGGTGTCCAGCGTACGACGCGGGCGGAGGTTGCGCCGGAGGCTGTGGACAACGCCCCGGGACGACCCGGGTACGCCGAGAGGCCCGGTGCCGGGAAGTCCTCCTGGACTTCCCGGCACCGGGCTCTTCCCCCGCAACCCCCGTGTGCGGTGGCCGTGTGCCCAGCCCGGTCGGCTAGTCGGTCGCGATGGCGTTGAGTACGTTCATCCGGCCCGCCCGGAACGCCGGGACCAGCGCGGCGAACAGGCCCACGAAGGCCGAGCCGACGAAGACCCAGGTGATCGTCGGCCAGGGGATCTCCAGGACCTTCAGGCCCTCCAGGGCGAGGAGCTTCTGGGCTGTCGCGCCCCAGCCCATGCCGAGTCCCAGGCCGAGCAGGGCGCCGAAGACGGCGATCACCACGGACTCCAGGCGGATCATGCGGCGCAGCTGGCGGCGGGAGAGGCCGATGGCCCGCATGAGGCCGATCTCCCGGGTCCGCTCGACCACGGACAGCGCCAGGGTGTTCACCACACCGAGGATCGCGACGATGATCGCGAGTGCCAGCAGGCCGTAGATCATGTTCAGCAGCTGGCCGATCTGGTCCTTCAGCTCCTGCTTGTAGTCGGTCTGGTCGCGCACGGTGTACTGCGGGAAGTCGTCGTGCAGCGCGGCCTTGAGCGCCGTGTAGGCGGTGCTCTCCCGGCCGTCCTTCGCGGTGGCGAGGACCAGGTCGTCGAGCGGCATGCGGTCGGCCGGCACGTACCTGGCGACGGTGGCGAGGGAGGCGTACATCGCGCCCTTGTCGATGACGGCCTCGTCGCTGGTGATCGCGCGGACCGTCAGCCGGGCCGTGCGGCCGTCCTGGAAGTGGACGGCGACCTTGGAGCCGAGCTTGATGCCGTGCTCGTCGGCGAAGCCCTCGAAGACGGACATCGAGTCCGGCCGGTAGGCGTCGGCGAGGCTGCCGGCCACGGTCTCGGTGCGCACGTCCTGTGCGTAGGTCGGGTCGGCCGCGTTGATCGTCTTCTTCTCGGTGGTGCGGCCGTCCGGCGTGGTCAGGGACGCGTCCAGGACCTTGTACTCGGTGACCCGCTCCAGGCCGGGCGCCTTCTTGATCGCCTGGACCGCCTGCGGGACGATCTCCTTGCCGTTGTCCTCCATGATGATGAAGTCCGCGCCCACCGTCTTGTCCAGCTGGTCGGTGGCGGAGGCGACCATGGAGGAGCCCACCACCGACAGGCAGGCCACCAGGGCCAGGCCGATCATCAGGGCGGCGCCGGTGGCGCCGGTGCGGCGCGGGTTGCGCAGGGCGTTGCGCTCGGCCATCCGGCCCACGGGCCCGAAGACCCGCAGGATGACCGCGCCGAGGACGCGGACCAGGCCGCCGGCGAGCAGCGGGCCGATGACGACGAAGCCGAGCAGGGTGAGCACGACCCCGAGGCCCAGCCAGCCCGAGCCGGTCGTGGCCTTGCCGGCGCCGGCGGCGGCGTACAGGCTCCAGCCGCCGCCGGCGGTGAGGACCAGACCGATGACGGCCCGGACGGCGCCGGCCCTGGCGTCGGCCGGGGCGCCCGCGTCGCGCAGTGCGGCCATCGGGGAGACCTTGCCGGCGCGCCGCGCGGGCAGGTAGGCGGCGAGGACGGTGACGACGACACCGAGGAGCAGGCCGAGCACGGGAGTGGTCCAGGCGACGGTCAGATCGCCGGTGGACAGGTGTATCCCCATCTGGCCCATGAGTTTCATCAGGCCGACCGCGATGCCGACGCCCGCGCCGACGCCGAGCGCGGAGCCGAGCACGCCGAGCAGCAGTGCCTCGATCAGCACGGACCGGTTGATCTGCTTGCGTGAGGAGCCGAGGGCCCGCATCAGGCCGATCTCGCGGGTGCGCTGGGCGACCAGCATGGAGAAGGTGTTGACGATCAGGAAGATGCCGACCAGGAAGGCGATACCGGCGAAGCCGAGCATCGCGTACTTCATGACGTCCAGGACGCTCTGGACGTCCTTCTGGTTGGCTTCGGCGACCTCCTTGGCGGTCTGCACCTTGTAGCCGTGGCCGAGTTCGGCGGTCACGTTGCGCTTCAGCAGCTCGTCGGTGACGCCCGTGGCGGCGGTGACGTTGACGTTGGTGAAGACACCGGTCCGGCCCACCAGGGTCTGCTGGGCGGTCTTCGTGTCCAGGTAGAAGATCGCCGCACCGGGGTTGGTCACCTTGAAGGCGGCGATGCCGGACACGCGCGCGTGGTGCGTACCGACGGCCGTGATCAACCCGATGTCGTCGCCGAGGCCGAGGTGGTGCTTGTCGGCGGTGTCGGCGTCGACCATCACCTGGTCCGGCCCCTTGGGCGCCGCGCCGGAGGTGATCTCCATGGTGCGGGCGTCGTTGCCGTTCCAGCTGCCGACGATGGTGGGCGCGCCGCTGCTGGGCGACAGCTTGTCCTTGTCGGCGTCGATGACGGTCACCGAGGTGGAGAACACCGTGCCCTCGGCCGACTTCACGCCTTCGGCGCCGCGGACCCGGCCGACGACGGAGGCGGGGACGACCGGCGGTCTGCCGGTGCGGGAGGTGGTCTCGCCGGTGTCGGAGGAGCCCTTGGCGCTGACCGTCACGTCGGAGGCGGTCGCCTGGAACAGTTTGTCGAAGGTGGTGTTCATCGTGTCGGTGAACACCAGCGTGCCGCACACGAACGCCACCGACAGCAGCACCGCCATCGCCGACAGCGCCATGCGCCCCTTGTGCGCGAGGAAGTTGCGCAGCGAGGTCTTCAGGACGGTCATGACGTACGCCCCCGGGCGTCGAAGTCCTTCATCCGGTCCAGGACCTGCTCCGCCGTCGGGTGGTACATCTCGTCGACGATCCGGCCGTCGGCGAGGTAGAGGACGCGGTCGGCGTAGGAGGCCGCCACGGGGTCGTGGGTGACCATGACAATGGTCTGGCCGAGTTCGTCCACCGAGCGCCGCAGGAAGCCCAGGACCTCCGCTCCCGCGCGCGAGTCGAGGTTTCCGGTCGGCTCGTCCCCGAAGATGATCTCCGGGCGGGCGGCGAGCGCGCGGGCCACGGCGACGCGCTGCTGCTGTCCGCCGGAGAGCTGGGTCGGCCGGTGCTTGAGGCGCCCGGCGAGCCCGACGGTCTCCACGACCCTGTCCAGCCAGGCCCGGTCCGGCTTGCGGCCGGCGATGTCCATGGGCAGCGTGATGTTCTCGATCGCGTTCAGCGTGGGAAGCAGGTTGAACGCCTGGAAGATGAAGCCGATCCGGTCCCGGCGCAGCTGGGTGAGCTTCTTGTCCTTCAGGCCGGTGATCTCGGTCTCGTCCAGGTGGATGTGACCGCTCGTCACCGTGTCGAGGCCGGCGAGGCAGTGCATCAGGGTGGACTTGCCGGACCCCGAGGGGCCCATGATCGCGGTGAACTGGCCGCGGGCGATGTCCACGTCGACGTGGTCCAGGGCGACGACCCGGGTCTCCCCGGACCCGTACGCCTTCACGACCTGCCGCGCCCGCGCGGCAACGGCCGTACGCCCTCCAGTGCCCCCGTGCCTGGGAATGGTCACAGCCGATGTCACGGTATGTCTCCTATGTCGGTCAACAAGCGGGTGAGCAGCGCCCGGAGTTCCGGGGTGTCGTCCTGGGTACGTCCCTGAGTCTCGCGTCCGGCCGGGGCCCCGCGCGCTGGTGCGAAGCCCCGTCTTGCCGGGGGGGTAAACCCCACCCCTGCCGGTGCGGCCCGCCGCCCCCCAGCGGCGTGAAGCCAGGTTAAGGAGCGGCGCCGGCCCCCTGCGTCCTCCGCCGGGACGAACCCTCCCCGAGCCGTTGTACGGAGGTACCCCTAGGGGTGCTCCACCGTCGGGTGGAGCCTTTCTCGGGGTCGTCTCCACCCTCCGGCCCCCCGGCGGTTCCACCCCTGCCGCACGCCGGAGTCGGCTCACCCCACCGTGGCAAGCTGTCGTCCCGGACATGGATGCAGGGGGCACCGGGGTAGCTTCCGACGGGAAGCACGGGAGGGGTGTGCGGTGGGGAGTACGACACCGGCGATACGCGGCGGGGCCGGCCGGCGGCAGGACAGCGGGCGGCGGGGCGCGGTGGTCGCCGCGCTCATGCTGTCGATGGCGCTGGCGGCACTCGACTCCACCGTCGTCTCCACCGCCGTACCGCAGATCGTCGGCGACCTCGGCGGGTTCTCGGTCTTCTCGTGGCTGTTCTCCGGTTATCTGCTCGCCGTCACCGTCACCCTCCCCGTGTACGGCAAGCTGTCCGACACCTTCGGCCGCAAGCCGGTACTGGTGGTGGGCGCGGTGGTGTTCCTGCTGGGTTCACTGCTGTGCGCGGCGGCCTGGAACATGGGGGCGCTGATCGCCTTCCGGATCGTGCAGGGGCTGGGCGGCGGCGCGTTGCAGGGCACCGTGCAGACGCTGGCCGCCGACCTGTACCCGCTGGCGGAGCGCCCGAAGATCCAGTCCAAGCTGTCCACGGTGTGGGCGGTCTCGGCGGTGGCCGGCCCCGGCCTCGGCGGGGTGCTCGCCACCTACGCGGACTGGCGCTGGATCTTCCTGGTCAACCTGCCGATCGGCGCCGCCGCCCTGTGGCTGATCGTCCGTCATCTGCACGAGCCGGCGCGGGAGAAGACGCCCCGCGCGCGCATGGACTGGGCCGGGGCGCTGGCCGTGTTCGCGTGCGGCGGCGTGCTGCTGACCGCGCTGGTGCAGGGCGGGGTCGCGTGGCCGTGGCTGTCCGCGCCGTCGCTGGCCCTCTTCGGCGCGGGCCTCGCCCTGGCCGCCGCGGTGGTGGCGGTGGAACGGCGGGCAGCGGAGCCGATCATCCCGGGGTGGGTGTGGCGGCGTCGGACGATCGCGGCCGTCAACCTGGCGCTCGGCGCCCTCGGCCTGCTGATGGTGGCGCCCTCGGTGTTCCTGCCGACGTACGCGCAGTCGGTGCTCGGACTGGCGCCGGTGGCCGCCGGGTTCGTCCTGTCGGTGTGGACGCTCAGCTGGCCGGTGTCCGCCGCGTTCAGCCAGCACCTCTACCGGCGGATCGGCTTCCGGGACACCGCGCTGCTCGGCATCGGCCTGGCGTCACTGATCCTGTTCGCGTTCCCGTTCCTGCCCTACCCAGGCTCCTGGTGGCAGCCGACGCTGCTGATGCTGCTGCTGGGCGGGGCGCTCGGGCTGTTCCAGCTGCCGCTGATCGTCGGGGTGCAGTCGACCGTGGGCTGGTCGGAACGGGGCACCACGACCGCCTCGGTCCTGTTCTGCCGGCAGACCGGCCAGACCCTCGGCGCGTCCGTGTTCGGCGCCGTCGCCAACGGGGTGCTGGCCGCGCGGCTGGGCGGAGCCGGCGACCTGGACTCCGTCACCCGCGCGCTGGACGCCGGTACGGCCCCCGAGGCGACCCGGCGGGCTATCGCCTCGGCGGTGCACGCGGTCTACCTGGGAGCGGCGGGCGCGGCGGCGGTGGCGTTCGTGGTGCTGCTGGTGGTGGCGCCGAGGCGGTTCCCGGTACTCCAGGACTGAGCGGCGCCGCGGCGGCCGCGCGCGAAGGGGGCCGGCACCGGCACCGCCGACGGGGGTGTCCGGGCTGGGGGTATCCGGGCCCGGGGGTATCCGGGCTGGGGACGAGACCGGCATCTGCCACCCCGGGTGCCCTAGGACACCCGAGGCCGGGAGGGGGCCTCGCCCGCACGCCGGTCCGGCCCGCCGACGGCACCTGCCGGGCCGTGCTACTCCATCGCCACCCGGCCGGTCAGCGAGATGAGGCTGTCGCGCACGGAGTCCATGTGGGCCTGGACGTCGTCCCAGGTGTCCCCGTGCTCGCGCAGCACCCGTTCCGTCTCCTGGGCGATGTGCTCCGCGCGCACGCGCGCGTCGGCGACGATCTCGTCGGCACGCGCGCGTGCGTCCTCCAGAGAACGGCGGGCGTACTCCTCGGCCTCCTGGAGGGCCCGCTCGGCATCGGCCAGCGCGGTGTCGGCCCGGTTCGCCCGTTCGGCATGCCGGCCGTCCAGCGCGGCCGCCCGCTCGGCCTCCTCGCGTTCGACCGCCGCCCAGCGCTCGGCGTACTCCCGGTACTGCTCGGCGAGCATCCCGTCGGTGCACTCGCGTGCCTCGCGCACCGCGGCGAGCGCCTCCCCGCGGCCCGCCTTCACCCCGCGCCGGGCCCCGATACGGATGTCGTCGGCCTCGGCCCGGGCCGCGAGGAGCCGCCGGCAGGCACTCTCGTCGGCCTCCGCGCGGAGCGCGTCCGCCGCCTCCCGCGCCTCCTGGCGCACCCGCTCGCCGTCCGCCTCGGCCTGCGCGATCCGCTGCCGGGCTTCGCCGCGCGTGCGCTCCAGCAGGTCCGCCGCCTCGTCCCGAACCGACTGGAAGAGCCGCCGTGCGCCCTCCCCGAGCGCCTCGTACGTCTGCGGTCCAAGCTCGGCGACGGCCTCGCGCAGCTGCCCGGCCTCCGCCTCCATGTCCTTGGCGAGCACGGTCAGCCGGGCGGCGCGCTCCCAGGCGGCGTCCCGGTCGTCGGAGAGCGCCTCCAGAAAGGCTTCGACCTGGTCGGGGCGGTAGCCGCGCCCCCGGACGGTCACGAAGCCGTGCGGCGGCATCGATGCGCTGCTCACCCTGGGGACTCCTCTCCACCGGACATACACGACAGAATGATTTCGCGCATATCTTGATGGATCAGGCTCAACCGTACGTAACGCGACACTCCGCAGACGGGTCACGGACGCAACGTCGCAGCTGGCGGTCGGCGTGGCGGACCCGGGCACGCGGAACACAACCGCCGTGAGAGTGACGCCGCCGCTCCGGCCGGCTGCCCGCCGGACCGACTTCGGAGGCGGGCCCGCGTCGCGCACCCGCTGCGCTCCCGGCATGCGTCGGGCCCTCCACGCGCGTGCGTGAAGGGCCCTAGGACTCACCCGCCCGGCGGGCGGTACGCGCCGGGGACGCCACCCGCCCCGTGTGCCGGGGACGGCCACCCGCCCTGTGTGCCGGGGTGCGCTACAGCAGCCCGTCCCACATCTGCTCCAGCAGCACCGACCACCAGCTCTCCGGCGAGCCGAGCGCGGCCGGGTCGAGGGCGGCCAGCTGTGCCTGGAAGTCGACCGTCCAGCGGCCCGCCTGCTCCTGGTTCAGCCCGAACCGCAGACGCCACATCCGGCCCAGCAGCGCCAGGCACCGCGTGAACTCGGGCAGACCGGAGTTCACGAACTGCGGGGGCACCGGCGCACCGCCCGGCCCCGCCTCCACCGGCACGGCCACGATGTTCGCCGTCCCGTACTGCACACAGATCGCCTTGCCGAAGTCGGTGCCCATGACGAGGTACGACCCCGCGTCCGCCGCCGGCTGCACCCCGCGCTCGGCCGCCAGCTCCGCCAGCGTCGGCACCGGACGGCCCGGCTGCGCCTGCGCCCAGAAGAACGGGCCCATGTCCAGCGGAAGTCCGGCCACGACCAGCGTGTGCGCCACGACCGGCGGCACACCCTGCCGGGACACCGCCTGCTGCTCGAACCGGAAGACACCCGGCCCGAACGCCGCGGCCAGCTCCTGCGCGATCGCCTCCGGCGGCACCGGCGGCACCGCCTGCACCGGCGGCAGCGGCGCCCGCACCGGTGCCGGCCGCGCGGGACCGTCCGCCACCTGGTGCAACTCGCCCTGGTGCGCCAGCAACTGGTGCATGCCCTGCTGCCGGCTCGCGTGGTCCGTGCCGTACGGCGCGATGCTCGCGATCCGCGCCTGCGGCCACTGCTCGCGGATCATCCGCGCGCAGTAGGCACCCGGCAGCTCGCACGACTCCAGCTCGGTGTGCAGCTCCAGCACCTGGTCCGGCGGCACGTTCATGGCCCGCAGCTCGTGGAAGATCTGCCACTCCGGGTGCGGCGTACCGGGCGCCGAACGCCGGATCAGCTGCTGCTCGGAGCCGTCCTGCGCGCGGTAGCGCAACACGGCCTGGTAGCCCGGGCCGACCGTCGGCTGCCCCTGCTGCGGATACCCGTACGCCGGGGCCTGCCCCGGCACGGGCACCCCGGGCGCGGGCATCGCACCGGGCGGAGGCATCGCACCCGGTGGCGGCATGGCGCCCGGTGGCGGCATGGCGCCCGGCGGAGGCATGGCGCCCGGCGGAGGCATCGGTGGCGGCGCGCCGGGCACGCCCGGAGGCATGCCCGGGGCGCCCGGCATGCCCGGGGCGCCGGGGGCGGGCGGCGGCGGAGGCGCACCCGGACCGGCCACCGGCGGAGCGGACAGCACGGTCTCGGCGTGATGCACGGCCCCACGGCCACCACCCGGAGCACCGGGGGCACCAGGCGCACCGACGGTTCCCGGCGGCTGCGGGGCTCCGGGCGCGCCGGGGGCACCAGGGCCGCCGGTCGCGCCGGGCGGGTTCGGCATGCCCGGGCCACTTGGGGGCTGCGGTGCGCGTCCGCCCAGCTGAGCGGGGTCGGCCAGCACCGTGGCCACCTGGTGCACGTCGCTCGGCGGCGTACCGCCCGCAGCGTCCGTCGGCGAAACGGGCGGGGTGGGGGCACCCGGGGCCTGCGCCCCGTCCGCACTCACCGGACCGGCCGGCGCGCCCGGGCCACCCGGTGTGCCGGGGCCCTCGGGTCCCAGCGCCGACACCAGCTGCGTCGGAACGTACCCGCCCGCGGGCGCGCCCGGAGCGGGCGGCGGCGCGGCGCCGCCCGGGCCACCGG
>NZ_WWJT01000802.1 GCF_009865385.1 Streptomyces sp. SID486
CGAGGCCGGTCACCCTCCCGGGGCAGCCGGCGGACAGGTGCGAGGCCGGTCACCCTCCCGGGGCAGCCGTCGGACAGGTGCGGGGCCGGTCACCCTCGTGGCGCCGGAGCCAGGCCGGGCGGGGCCCGTCAGCGCTCCGCGGCGCGGGCCGGGCGGTCCGGCCGGGGTGCGGTGCTGTCACGGCGCTGCTCCAGGACCGCGAGGACGCGCTCGCACCAGCGCAGGTTGTCCTCCTCGAAGCAGATCCCGCCCATGAGGGTGAGGTAGGGCCCGACACGGTCGGAGGTGCGCAGGAACTCGTCCTCCGTACGCCCGCCGAGCAGGCCGTCGCGCAGCCGCCGGTAGCGGTCGAGCTTTCCGCGCGCCCAGCCCATGCGCTCCTCGATCAGCGCCCGGGTGACGTCCGGGTCGCCGCCGTCCATGGCCTGGACCTTGATGAGGAGTTCGTCGCGGATGGCGGTGGGACGCTTCGGCGGCTCGGCGGCGAACGCGCTCAGCTCCGCCCGGCCGGCCGCGGTGAGCGTGAACATCCGCTTGTTGGGCCGGCGTTGCTGCTCCACCGTGCGGGCCTGGACCAGCCCGTCCCCCGCGAGGCGCTCCAGTTCCCGGTACAGCTGCTGCGGGGTGGCGGCCCAGAAGTTCGCGAGGGAGACGTCGAAGGTCTTCGACAGCTCGTAGCCCGAGGCCTCGCCCTCGAGCAGGGCGGCCAGGACGGCGTACTTGAGCGACATGTGGACAGGCTAACAGCGGTTGATTACTCTCTTCCGCACCTAATCAATTAATTGAGTATGGGGGGATCCGATGCGCGCGTTCCGCGAGGCCGTCGAGGCCGGGGACCTGACCGCCGTCGAGGCACTGCTGGCCGAGGACGTCGTCTTCACCAGCCCGGTCGTCTTCAAGCCGTACCGCGGCAAGGCGATCACCGCGGCGATCCTGCGGGCGGTCGTCCAGGTCTTCGAGGAGTTCCGGTACGTCCGGGAGATCGGCGAGCCGGACGGCACGGACCACGCGCTGGTCTTCCGGGCCCGCGTGGGCGACCGGGAGTTGACCGGCTGCGACTTCCTGCACGTGAACGAGGGCGGCCTGATCGACGACTTCATGGTCATGGTCCGTCCGCTGTCGGGCGCACAGGCCCTCGCCGAGGCCATGGGCGCACGGTTCGATCAGATCGCGCGGGAGGCGGCCGCGCGGGAGGCGGCCGCGCGGGAAGCGGATGCGCGGGAGGCGGACGCGCGGCCGGTGTGAACGGCCGTACCCGGGCCCCGGCCCGCGTCGGCCGGCCGGGGAGCCGCTTGGGCGCAGCCCCCGCCCGCGTCGGCCAGCCGGGGAGCCGCTTGGGCGCAGCCCTGGTCCCGGCCGGTGTCAGCCGGACGGCTCGGAAGCCGTCAGCCGCACCGGCAGGACCCGCACGCTGTTGCCCACGAATCCCGCGTGCGGTGTCAGGTCGGCCTCGTCCACGGCGGGCCGGAGCGCGGGGAAGCGGGTGAACAGCCGCTCCAGGGCGACTGTGGCCTCCAGTCCGGCCAGGGGTGCGCCGAGGCAGTAGTGGGCGCCGTGGCCGAGGGAAAGGTGGCGCACGGCGCCGGGCCGCGCGGGCCGGGTGACGTCGAAGCGGTCGGCGTCCGGGCCGTACACCGCCGGATCGCGGCCCGCCGCGGAGTACCCGGCGAGCACGGGCGTGCCGGCGGCGACGAGGGTGCCGGCGAGCGTCAGGTCCCGCACCGGATAGCGGAACGGGAAGTAGCTGACCGGCGCGTCCCAGCGCAGCGTCTCCTCCACCACGTCCGCCCAGCCCGCCTCGCCCGCGCGGACCAGGGCGAGTTGCCCGGGGTGGGCGCACAGGGCGCGTACGGCGTTGGTGATCAGGTTGAGGGTGGTCTCGTGGCCGGCGATGATCATCAGCAGCAGGGTGCCGATCAGTTCCTGCTCGCCGAGCCGGTCGCCGTCCTCGTCCCGGGCCGCGATCAGCGCGCTGGTGAGGTCGTCGCCCGGCCGGGCCGCCTTCGCCGTGGCGATCTCCGCGAGGAGTGCGACGAGTTCCCGGTTGGCGGCGACGGCCTCGGCGGGTGCGGTGTCGGTGGCCACGACCTTGTCTCCCAGGTGATGCAGCCGCTCGCGGAACTCGACGTCGACGCCTAGGAGTTCGCAGATCACTCCCATCGGCAGGGGCAGCGCGAAGTGCCGCCGCAGGTCGGCGACGCCGTTCCCCTCGGCCGCCGCCCGGGCCAGGTCGTCGAGCAGTGATTCGGTCAGTTCCACGACACGCGGCCGGAGTTCCTCCACCCGGCGCGGTGTGAAGGCGTGGGCGGCCAGGGACCTCAGCCGCCGGTGGTCGGCGCCGTCGGCGGTGGTCATGCCCGGGACGGTGGCGAACGTCAGCAACGGCCAGCCCGCGGCGATCCTTCCCTCGCGCAGGGCGGTGAAGTGGCGTGGGCTCTTGGCGACTTCGGGGTGCTGGAGAAGCTCCTTCAGCGCCTCGTGCCCGAGTACGGCCATGCCCTCGACCCCGCCGGGCAGCTCCACCGGGGCGACGGCACCCTGGGCCAGCAGTCGCGCGTTGACGGCGTGCGGACAGCCCCCTGCGGGATCCAGGCGGTACGGGGTGCGTGCGGGCGAGGTGTCCACCGGTTCCTCCTGACGTTCCCCTGACAAGACGCTCGATGGTAGGGCCGTCCGGGGGATCCGCGAGAGACCTCCCGGCGTGACCCCGGGAATAGCCTGATCCGGTGGTGCGTTGATCGGGTCACGGACACGGAGGCCCGTACGGTGGTACCGTTCCGTCAGCACTCGTGCACGCCCACCATGGGCGCCGGTGCGGATTTCCCTCTCTTGCGCTGACCCAGTCGCCGTTGTTCCCGGATCGTCCGGTCCCCGGCGCGTCAGCTTCCCGGCACCACCTCGTGACGCGCGGTCGACGCCGCACCCGAGGTCCCGTTTCCCGCCGCCCGGAGGCAGTCGTAGGGACGCCTCCCGCTCGCGGCCTCTCCCCCTCGTCTTCCCGTCCGTCCGTGAAAGGACTTCCCTCCCATGACCACCACTCTCGAACACCCTCCCGAGGCCCGACAGGCACCCGCCGCTTCGCTCGTCGCCGGCGTCCTGGACATCGACCAGCACGGGAAGGGGCACCTGAGGGCCGCGAGCCTGCTGTCCTCCCCGGCCGATCCGCAGGTCCCGCCGGCGCTGATCCGCCGCCACGGGCTGCGCAAGGGCGACCTCGTCGAGGGCGCCCGGGGCGCGCAGCGCGCCGTGACCGAGGTCGCGCGCGTCAACGGGCGCGTGCCGGGTGAGCTGCGCTCGCGGCGGCACTTCCGCGATCTCACCCCCCTCCATCCGCACCGGCGGCTGCGCCTGGAACACCCCGCCGCCGGACCGGCCGGGCGGCTCACCGATCTGCTCGCCCCGGTGGGCAAGGGGCAGCGCGGCCTCATCGTGGCCCCGCCCAAGAGCGGCAAGACCGTGCTGATCCAGCAGCTGGCCGCCGCGGTGGCCGGCAACCACCCCGAGTGCCGGCTGATGGTGCTCCTGCTGGACGAGCGGCCCGAGGAGGTCACCGAGATGCGCCGCTCGGTGCGCGGCGAGGTGTACGCCTCCACCTTCGACCGGTCGCCCAAGGAGCACATCGCCCTCGCCGAGCTGGTCGTGGAGCGGGCCAAGCGCCTGGTGGAGGCCGGTGAGGACGTCGTCGTACTGCTGGACTCGCTGACCCGGCTGTGCCGGGCGCACAACAACGCCTCCGCCGCCGGCGGCCGGACCCTGAGCGGTGGCGTCGACGCCGGTGCGCTGCTCGGCCCCAAGAGGTTCTTCGGCGCCGCCCGCCAGGCGGAGGAGGGCGGGTCGCTGACCATCCTCGCCTCCGCTCTGGTGGACACCGGATCGCGCGCCGACGGCTACTTCTTCGAGGAGCTGAAGGGCACGGGCAACATGGAACTCCGGCTGGACCGGGAACTCGCCGGCCGCCGCGTCTTCCCCGCTGTGGACATCGACGCCAGCGGCACCCGGCGCGAGGAACTCCTCCTGTCCGAGGCCGAGTTGACGGCCGTACACGGTCTGCGCCGTGCGCTGCGCTCCCGGGAGACCGGACCGTCCGCCCTGGAGACCCTCCTCGAACGGATGCGCGCCACCCCCGACAACGCCACGTTCCTGCGGCAGATCCGGCCCACCCTGCCGGCCGGCTGACACCCGGCCGCGAGCGGGCCGGGTGCGGCATCCGGGTTGCTCGGCGACCCGAACGGCCCGGGCAGCGTGTCGTACCCGGGTCCTGTTCGTACGTTGATCATATGGTCACCGGATTCTCATATCGCGCAGCTGTGTCAGCCTGCTCCCTCTGTGTGGCGGGTCTGCTGGCGCTCACGCCCGCCGCTGCCGCCGCCGGACCCCGGGGCGGAGAACCCGCCCCGCCCCGCCCCCGGGCGGCGATGCCCGGGCCGGCCCTGCTCTACCACTCCGGCACGCAGGTCCGACCGCACCAGGGCACACCCGCGGTGCCCGAGATCTCGGCCCTCTCCTGGCTCGTCGCGGACGCGGGCAGCGGTGAGGTGCTGGCCGCGAGCGACGCGCACCGCGAACTGCCGCCCGCCAGCACGCTCAAGACCCTGTTCGCGCTCACCGTGCTGCCGACCCTGCCCAGCGGGCTCCAGCACACCGTGCGGTACGAGGAGCTGGCGGACGTCGGTGAGGGCAGCAGCCTGGTCGGCGTCGAGGAAGGACACACCTACCAGGTGGCCGACCTCTGGCGCGGTGTCTTCCTCAGCTCCGGCAACGACGCCGTGCACGTCCTCGCCCGGCTCGGCGGCGGCTGGCAGGCCACGGCCGCCCATATGCAGGACAAGGCCCGCACCCTCGGCGCCCTGGACACCCATGTGGTCTCCCCCGACGGCTACGACGCCCCCGGCCAGGTGTCCTCCGCCTACGACCTGGCGGTGTTCGGCCGCGCCGGCCTGCACAACCCCGACTTCGCCCGGTACTGCTCCACCGCCGAGGCCAGCTTCCCCGGTGACGGGGCCCCTTACGCCATCGAGAACACCAACCGGCTGCTGACCGGCGAGGACGGTGTGGCGCCGTACCCCGGGCTGATCGGGATCAAGAACGGCTACACCAGCAACGCGGGCAACACCCTGGTCGCCGCGGCCCGCCGGGACGGGCGCACCCTCGTGGTGAGCGTGCTGAACCCTCAGGCCGAGGGCGGGCTGACCGTCTACGAGGAGGCCCGGGCGCTGCTCGACTGGGGCTTCGCCGCGGCCGGGCAGGTGGACCCGGTCGGCTCGCTCGACGGGCTGCGCCCGGCCGCCCCCGCCGCTGCCTCCGCCGCGCCGGTGGCGGCGGCCGGGGCACCGGCGGAGGACGACGCCCCGGATTGGTCGGGGACCGCCGTGGTGGCGGGACTCTCCGGGCTCGGCGCGTGTGCCGTGGCCCTGGCACTGCGCGCCAAAGGCGGCCGGTCGGCCCGCGGCTGACCCACCGGCAGCCCGAGCAGCAGGCCCAGCGAGATCCACGTGTACAGGTTGCCGCCGAGGAACCCGCCGACGCCGGAGGCGTCGTCGAACCACAGCCACACCACACTGGTGCACAGCACCGCGTACAGGGCGCCCGCGATCCGCAGGTGCCCGGCACGCACCAGGACCGCGAAGGACGGCAGCAGCCAGACCAGGTGGTGCACCCAGGTGATCGGGCTGACCAGGCAGGCCGTGGCGCCGGTGAGCGCGAACGCCGCCTCCCAGTCGCCTGCGGCGACGGCCCGGCGGCCGCGCAGGGCCCACACGCTCAGGGTCAGCAGGACCGCCGCCGCCCACAGGGGGCGGCCGGACTCCCCGAGCCGGGCCAGCACACCTTGCAGCGACTGGTTCGACACGTAGTCCAGGCGGCCCACCCGGCCGGTGTCCCAGAGCGCCTCGGTCCAGTAGAAGCGGGAGGCCGCCGGATCCACCCAGGCGGCCGTCGCCGTCGCCGCGGCGGCGACGGCGACGGCTGTGCCGGCCGCCCGCCGCCGCCCGGCGAGCAGCAGCAGGCCGATGAACAGGGCCGGGGTGAGCTTCACGGCGGCGGCGAGCCCGGTCCCGACCCCCGCCCAGCGGCCCCGGCCGGCGGCCAGCAGGGCGCTGTCGGCGAGGACGAGAGCCAGCAGCACCAGGTTCACCTGGCCGAAGCCGAAGGTGTCCCGGAGCGGCTCGAACAGGGCCAGCAGACACAGGCACAGCGCCCACCGGTACCAGCCGTGACGGCGCCAGTCCGCACCGGCCAGGACCCGCAGGACGCCGGCGAGCGCGGCCAGGTTCACCAGCAGGGACACCACGATCGCCGTGGTCCGGCCGAGCAGCGCCAGCGGCAGCATGGCGACCGCGGCGAACGGTGGGTAGGTGAAGCCGTACCCGGTGCCGGGCACCCGGTAGTCGTAGATCCGGCCGCCGTGGTGCGCCCAGGTGTGTACGGCGCCGTAGTACACACGCAGGTCGAAGAAGCCGCGCAGCAACGGCACGGTGGCCGTGAACACGGTCACCGCGGCCGCCAGCAGCAGCACGAGCAGCAGCCGGCCCCGTCCGGTGCGCGGTCCGCGCGCCGCCAGACGTCCGGGCAGCCCCGGCCCGCCCCCCGGGCCCGTCACGCCGTACGCCCCGGAACCGGAACCGGGACAGAAACGGGGACGGGGACGGGGACGGAGACCTCGGCCCGGTCCCGGGCCTGGGTCCGGGCCGCCTGGTGGCACTGCCACAGGACCACTACGCCCAGCACGCCCCCGGACACCGCCAAGACCAGCTGTCCGAGGTCGGCGGGACCCCCGCCGGGCAGCACCGCCAGGGCCAGCACGCCCGCCAGGGCCGCCACCCGGTGCCGCACCGGTGTACTGGGCGCGGCGGCGGCGATGAGGAACAGTCCCCACAGCACGTACCAGGGCCGGATGGCCGGACCGAGCACCGCGACCGTGAGCAGGCTCAGGCCCAGTGCGTACACCGGCCGGGGGCGCAGCCGGAGCCATATCAGCGACACGGACACGGCGGTGGCCGCGAGCCCGAACAGGTGCCAGGCCGGCACGGCCAGCGGGGCCAGGCCGCTGCCGAGGGCGGTGAGCAGGGCGCCGGTCGCTCGGCCGAGCAGGCTGGTCAGCGCCCAGTTGTGCGCGGAGACCGGCGTGTCCAGGGCGCCGATCCAGCCGTAGCCCGTCCCGGCCGCGGCCGTGGCGGCGACCGTGGTGGCCGCGGCCGCCACCGCCGTGCTCAGGACGGCCGGCAACGGCGGCCGGCCGGCACGGACCCGAAGGGCCACGACGGCCAGCAGACCCAGCGCGGCCGGCGCCTTGACCAGGGCGGCGAGGGTGACGAGTACGGCGCCGACGACGGGCCGGCGGCGGCAGACGACCAGCCCGAGCCCGAGCAGGCCGAGCATCAGGGCGTCGTTGTGGGCGCCCGCGACCAGGTGCAGCAGGACCAGGGGGTTGAGCGCGCCGAGCCACAGCGCGGCGGCCGGGTCGGCGCCGCTGTGCCGGGCGAGGCGGGGCAGCGCCACCGCCATGAGGGCCACGCCGAGCAGGGCGACCAGGCGCATCCCGAGCAGGCCCGCCGGCAGTTCGCCGCGGGTGACCCCCGACAGCGCGGAGGCCAGGGCGAGGAAGGCCGGCCCGTAGGGGGCGCCGGTGTGCCGCCACATCGGGGCGACCTCGGCGGAGAGCGGGCCGCCGAGCCGGTCCGGGCCGCCCGCGTACACGTCCATGTGAGCGTCGGCCATGGCGCCCTGCGCGAGGTAGCTGTACACGTCCCGGCTGAACAGCGGCGGCGCGAGCAGCAGGGGCGCGGCCCAGACGGCCAGGACGAGCAGCAGGGCGCGCGGGGTGGGCGGGCGCGGGCCGCGCACCAGGCGGCCGAGGAGCACCCAGGCCGCTGTCAGCAGGACGACACCGAAGTACACCCCGACCAGTCCGAGCGCCGCCCGCGCCGAGGCGGGCGCCAGCAGGCGGACGGGCAGGGCGCCGGCCGTCTCCCCGCCGAGCGCGAGGAAGGCCGTACCGGCCAGGCCCAGTACCTGACAGCTGCGGAGATCGACGGGGAATGCCGTGGCCAACACCGGCCCAGCGTGGCAACGCCGGGTGGCCGGGAGGCGACACTTCCTTCACCTGTGGGCGGCCCGCACGTGACTGGCGTGTGCGAAGCGGAGGCCGGCGGGGGGGCCGCCGAAACCATGTGCACCCTGCACGTACCGGTGCTCCCCGACTGCAAGAACACCCCGAACACCCCCAACATCCCGAACCCCCAGGCCCGGGACGCCCCAAACGGCCGGAACGGCTGGAGCGGGCGGAACGGCTGGAGCGGGCGGAACGGCTGGAGCGG
>NZ_WWJT01000803.1 GCF_009865385.1 Streptomyces sp. SID486
GCCCGGCGCCGCGTACGGCCGCGGCCGGCCGCGGCCTCCGCCTCGGCGACGCTGCTGTACAGCTCCTCGTCGGGGGTGAAGTCGGGCGCGGGCAGCGCGACCGGCTCGGCGATCTCGGCGGCCACCGAGACGGCGGTCTCCACGTCGGGCTCGACGGCCTCACCGCTCTCCACGGCCACCGCGGCGGTCTCGTGCACGTGCTCCTGGGTCTCGCCGCCCCGGCCGCCGCGCTTCTTGCGCTTGCCGCCGCCACCGTTCGTGGTGGCCTGGTCCAGGTGGACGATCACACCGCGGCCGTTGCAGTGGACACAGGTCTCGGAGAACGACTCCAGCAGGCCCTGACCGACCCGCTTGCGGGTCATCTGCACCAGGCCCAGCGAGGTCACCTCGGCCACCTGGTGCTTCGTGCGGTCCCGGCCCAGGCACTCCAGCAGGCGCCGCAGCACCAGGTCGCGGTTGGACTCCAGGACCATGTCGATGAAGTCGATCACGATGATGCCGCCGAGGTCGCGCAGCCGCAGCTGGCGCACGATCTCCTCGGCCGCCTCCAGGTTGTTCCTGGTGACCGTCTCCTCCAGGTTGCCGCCCTGGCCGGTGAACTTGCCGGTGTTGACGTCGACGACGACCATCGCCTCGGTCCGGTCGATCACCAGCGAACCGCCGCTGGGCAGCCAGACCTTGCGGTCCAGCGCCTTGGCGAGCTGCTCGTCGATCCGGTAGGTGGCGAAGACGTCGGTCTCGGACGTCCACCGCGACAGCCGGCCGGCCAGGTCCGGGGCGACGTGCGAGACGTACCCGTGGATGGTCGACCACGCCTCGTCACCGCTGACGACGACCTTGGTGAAGTCCTCGTTGAAGATGTCGCGCACGACCCGGACGGTCATGTCCGGCTCGCCGTAGAGCAGCGTCGGCGCGTTGCCGCTCTTGGCCTTCTTCTGGATGTCCTCCCACTGCGCCTGCAGCCGCTCGACGTCCCGGCGCAGCTCGTCCTCGCTCGCTCCCTCGGCGGCGGTGCGCACGATGACGCCCGCGTCCTCGGGGACGATCTTCTTGAGGATGGTCTTCAGCCGGGCCCGCTCGGTGTCGGGCAGCTTGCGGCTGATGCCGGTCATCGAGCCCTCGGGGACGTACACGAGGTAACGGCCCGGCAGGGAGACCTGGCTGGTCAGACGGGCGCCCTTGTGGCCGATCGGGTCCTTCGTCACCTGGACGAGGACGGACTGGCCGGACTTCAGGGCGGACTCGATGCGGCGCGGCCCGTTGGCCATGCCGAGCGCCTCGAAGTTGACCTCACCGGCGTACAGGACGGCGTTGCGGCCCTTGCCGATGTCGATGAAGGCGGCCTCCATCGACGGCAGCACGTTCTGGACCTTGCCCAGGTAGACGTTGCCGACGTACGAGGTCGACTGCTCCTTGTTGACGTAGTGCTCGACGAGCACGCCGTCCTCCAGGACGCCGATCTGCGTGCGGTCGCCGTGCTGACGGACCACCATCACGCGCTCGACGGCCTCGCGGCGGGCCAGGAACTCGGCCTCGGTGATGATCGGGACGCGACGGCGCCCCTGCTCACGGCCTTCGCGGCGGCGCTGCTTCTTGGCCTCCAGACGGGTCGAGCCCTTGATGGACTGCACCTCGTCGGACGGCTCGCTGGGCTTGCGCGGCTCGCGGACCTTGACGACCGTGCGCTCCGGGTCGTCGGCGGACGGCTCGCCCTCGGGGCCGGAGTCACCGGCACGGCGACGGCGGCGACGGCGGCGACGGCTGCTGGAGCTGGACCCGCCGAACTCCTCGCCGTGGGCCTCCTCGGCGTCCTCTTCCTCCTGCTCGGCGGTGTCCTCGGCGTCCTGCGTGGCCTGTTCGGCGGCCAGCTCGTCGGCCTCGGCGTCCGTGCCGTCACCCTCGGCGGCGTCACCACGCCGGCGGCGGCGTCCGCCACGGCGGCGCCGGCGGCGCCCACCGGACTCCTCGTAGCCCTCGGCGCCCTCGGTCTCGTCGCCCTCGTCGCCCTCGTCGCCTTCGGCGAGGTCCTCGGCGGACTCCGGGGTCACCTCGGCCTCCGCCGGCTCCTCGGCGGCGGCCTCGGCCGGGCGGGTCTCCTCGGCGGCGGCACCGCGGCGGCGCCGACGGCGGCGGCCACCGGTCTCGGCGCGCTCCTCCGTGTACTCCTCGGTCGCCTCGGTCTCCTCGGTCTCCTCCGCACCGGCGGCCTCGGCCGCGGCTTCGGCGGCGGCCCGCTCCGGGGTCTGGAACCGGGGCTCGGCGAACACCGGCGCCTGGAACCGCGACGGCGGGGCGAGCGGGCTTGCGGGTGCCCTCGGCCTCGGCGGGCTCGGCGGCCTGGGACGCGGCGGCCTGCGGGGGCTCGGAGAACCCGGACG
>NZ_WWJT01000804.1 GCF_009865385.1 Streptomyces sp. SID486
GCCTGGGCGGGCGGGGCGAAGCCGGGGGCGGCGCCGGACTGCGGCTGCGGCTGCGGCTGCGGGGCGGCGGGCGCCTCCTCCTCCAGCACCTCGCCGCCGAAGTTCTTCAGCAGCGCCTCCAGACCGCCGTCGAAGCCCTGGCCGACCGCGGCGAAGCGCCATCCGTCCTTGAAGTAGAAGTCACCGAGCATCACGGCCCGCTCGGTGGAGAACTCCGAGCCGTCGAAGGAGTACCGCGCGACCTCCTCGCCGCCCGCCACGATGCGCAGGTAGCCGGGAGCGGTCTGCGACATCTGCCCGGCACCGTCGATGGTCGCCGTGAAGGACAGCTTGCGGATCTGCGACGGTATCCGGTCGAGCGTGACCCGGAAGGACTCCGTGTCGCCCGCCTGGGCACCCAGCAGCTGGATGGACTCCTCCGGGGACTTCGGCTGGTTGAAGAAGATGAAGTACCGGTCGTCCGAGAGACGCTCGTCGGCGTCGAGACCGAAGCAGCTGATGTCGAAGGACAGCCCCGGGGCGGAGATCTGCACGCCTACGTACAGATCGGTGCCCAGCGTGAGGTCACTGATCCTGGCCTTGTGGCCGCGTTGGAATTCCCTGGCCATGCGTTACGACCGTCCCCCATCCCGAGTGTGAGTGCGTCGCGCCAGGCTAACGGCAAAGGCCGGCGACGACCCCCGAGGGTCGCGGTCGGTACAGACCCGGTACACAACCGCACCCGGCCGCTCACACAGGTGGACGTCCGGCGGGGGCGAGGGTTCGACCGGGACGGACACCCGCCCGGCGGGGGGGGCGAGGGCACTGCGGGGACGGACGCCCGCCCGGCGGGGGGGACGAGGGCACTGCGGGGACGGATACTCAGTCCTCGTCGTCGCCGCCGTCGATCCCGTCTTCGGTCTCGCCGTCGACGCCGCCGTCGTCGATCTCGCCGTCGACGCCGCCGTCATGCTCGTGCCGGTCCCCGCGCGCGCCCGGTACGTGCGGCAGCCGTTCGGCGGCGACCACGCCCTCGAGGTAGCCGCGGGCCCGCTCGGTGCGCGGATACGCCTCCAGCAGTCGCCAGAAACCGGGGCCGTGGCCGGGGACCAGCAGGTGCGCCAGCTCGTGGCACAGCACGTAGTCGATGACGTACTCCGGCATCCCCTGCAGGCGGTGCGAGAGCCGGATGCTGCCCTCGGCCGGGGTGCACGAACCCCAGCGGGTGTTCTGGTTGGTGACCCAGCGCACGGAGGCGGGCCGGGCCCGGCCGTCGAAGTACTGGGCCGACAGCCGCTCGGCGCGTCCGGCCAGCTCGGCGTCGCCCAGCACCCGCCGGCTCTCCTGCGCGGCGAGTTTGGCGAGCATGACGGTCACCCAGCGCTGCTCCTCCGCCTTCGACATCCGGGCGGGGATCAGCACGACGGTGCGATCGCCCTCGCGGTACGCGGAGACCGTACGGCGGCGCCGGGCACTCCTGCGGACCTCGATCGCGCTCGCCCCGGGCCGCCCGGGGGGCTGGCCAGTCGTGCTGCGCTGTGGTTTTCCGGCGCTGTGCAGTGGGTCGGCGGGCACGCCCCGACGGTACCCGGTGGGCGGGGACAAAGTCCCGGCTCCGGGACGGTTCGCTGCTGGTGCCCCACCATGTGTTTGATTCGTACGACCGATCCTCTGGTCCGATTTACACAGATCATCCCCTGTTTCACGGGCGCCACGCCCCCGATTCGTACGATGAATCCATCACCCTGTGGATAACCTTCGACGCCCGGCGCCCGGGCCAGGCATGCTGGCAGGCGTCGGCGGAAGGCGCCCGAGTCCGCCGACGGAAAACAGGGGACGTTCCGGTCCTGCCGGACGTCCCGCCACGGATCGCCGGACGTCTCGACGGACAGGGGGTGGATCATGCATCCGATGGTGAAGCCCGCGCTGCGGCGCGGCTGGCGCGACCGCGGCACGGTGCAGTTCGGGATGACCCCGGCGCACGCGCTGACGCTGGGCCCGGTCGACGCGGTGACGGACGGCTTGCTGAACCTGCTCGACGGCACCCGTGGGCTGCCCCTGCTGCGCGAGGAGGGCCGCCGCGCGAAGCTGCCGGACGGTCGGGTCGACGCGCTGGTGGAGCGGCTGGCCCGCGCCGGCCTCGTCGACGACGCCCGCGGCGGCGGACCGGCCGCCGACGCGCTGCGGGAGAGGACGGACGTCCTGGACCGGCTGCGCCCCGACCTCGCCTCGCTGTCCCTGATCACCGCCGGGCCGGGCGGTGCGCCGGCCCGGCTCGCGGCCCGCCGCGCGCTGCGGGTGCGGGTGCGGGGCGCCGGCCGCGTGGGTGCCCTGCTGGCGTCGGTGC
>NZ_WWJT01000805.1 GCF_009865385.1 Streptomyces sp. SID486
CCGCCGGGCCGGCCGAACCCACCGAGTCCGCCGGGCCGGCCGAACCCACCGAGTCCGCCGAGACAGCCGAGACTGAGACCGTCAAGGCGGCCGGACCCGCCGCCTCCGGCAGTTCCGGCGCCACCGCCACCACCCTCGCCACCGCCTCAGACACTCCGGGCACTCCGGGCACTCCGGCTACGCACAGCGCTTCCGGCACTCTCGGGACTCCCAGCGCTCCCAGCGCTCCGGCTACGCACAACACTCAGGGCACTCTCGGGACTCCCGGCGCTCCCGCCGCTGTCGGCGTCCCCGGGACGGCCTCCCGTGCCGATCGCGTGGCCGACGCCGCCCTCGCGCTGCTCGCCGAGCGCGGCATGCGCGGGCTCACCCACCGGGCGGTGGACGCGGCGGCCGGCCTGCCTCCGGGCTCGACGTCCAACGTTGCCCGCACCCGGCAGGCGCTGCTGGAACTGGCGGTGCGACGGCACGCCGAACGGGAGGCGCGGCTGCTGGCACCGGTGGAGACGCCGGAGACGCCCGGGGGGCTCGACGCGTTGGCGCAGGGGCTGGCGCTCGCCGTCCACCGCTCCCTGACCGACCACCGCGATCTGCTCATCGCCCGTTACGAACTGGCCCTGGAGGCCACCCGCCGCCCCGGACTGCGCGCCATCTACGACCGGACCGGCGCCGTCTTCACGGAGCAGCTGAGCGCCATGCTCGCCGCGGCGGGCTCCCCGGACCCGGCCCGCCATGTGCTGTCCCTGGTCGCCTGGGCGGACGGACTCATGTTCTCCTGCGCGGCCGGTTCGTTCAGCACCCGTGTCCCGGACCAGGCGGAGATCCGCACGGGGCTGCGGGAACTGCTCAGGGGCCTGCTGGGACGCTGAACCACCCGTCGCCCGCACCGCGGCGGCCGGGAGAGGACCCCGGGGCGGACGCCGAACGCCACGATCGGCTCCAAGGCCACGATCCGGCTCTGAAGCCCGCCCCCGCCACCCCGGGCACCGTCGCCCCCCGCCACCCCGGCCAGGCGTCCCCCCGCACCCCGCA
>NZ_WWJT01000806.1 GCF_009865385.1 Streptomyces sp. SID486
GCCGGCCGCTTCGGCGGACACGGGCACGGCCGGCGCCAGCGCCGCCGTCAGGCTCCGGATCGTGGGGTGCCGGTAGATGTCCCGAATGGAGGGGGAGGGCAGGTCGGGAATTTTCCTGAGCCGCGCACAGAACTGGGCCATGACCAAGGAATTGGCGCCCAGGTCGGTGAAGAAGTGACTCTCGGCCGGAACGTGTTCGGTACCGACGAGTTCGGCGAGTGCCGCCGCGAGTTTGTTTTCGGTCTCCACCCTGGCCGGACCGGTGTCGCTCAAGGAGACGGCAGGTTCTTCCGACCCGGATATGGGGACCTCGGAGGACTGCTCCACCATTCGATCTCCTGAGGACGTGTGGATGCGATCGACCGGTCGGATCCTTCTGATCACGGCCGCCTGTTTCAGTTTGGCGAGGCAATCAGCAGGCTGCCACTTCGCAGCGCTCCATGTGTCCGTGAAAATCGCGCGACGGCTCCGTCTGCCTTGGCCTTCGTGCGGGCCGGGGCGTGCCGCGGTTCACCCGATCGGCGGCCCTCGCACGCGGGGCACGTCCCGCGGGAGTCCTCCGCGAGCCCCCGCCCCGGCCCCCGCGCACCGGCCCG
>NZ_WWJT01000807.1 GCF_009865385.1 Streptomyces sp. SID486
CTGGGCACCCGGCCGCCGCATGATCAACTCCTACGGCCCCACCGAGGCCACCGTGGTCGCCACCTGGACCGGCCCGCTGGCCCCCGGCACCGGCGCCCCGCCCATCGGCCGCCCCTCCGGCGCCACCCGCGTCCACGTGCTGGACGCCGCCCTGCGTCCCGTGCCGCCCGGCGTCACCGGTGAGCTGTACGTCGCCGGACCCGGTCTCGCCCGCGGCTACCTGGGGCGGCCCGGGCTCACCGCCGGACGGTTCGTGGCCGACCCGTTCGGCGCGCCGGGGGAGCGGATGTACCGCACCGGTGACCTGGTCCGCTGGACCGCCGACGGCCGCCTCCGGTTCGCCGGCCGCGCCGACGACCAGGTCAAACTCCGCGGCTTCCGCATCGAACCCGGCGAGAT
>NZ_WWJT01000808.1 GCF_009865385.1 Streptomyces sp. SID486
CCCAGATCACCTACTGGACCCGACAACTCGCCGACCTCCCCGACCACCTCGACCTCCCCACCGACCGACCCCGCCCCACCATCACCACCTACCGCGGCGACTACCTCACCGTCGACATCGACCCCACCCTCCACCAACACCTCACCGACCTCGCCCGCACCACCGGCGCCAGCCTCTTCATGGTCCTCCAAGCCGGACTCGCCGCCCTCCTCACCCGCCTCGGCGCCGGCCACGACATCCCCCTCGGCAGCCCCATCGCCGGACGCACCGACCACAACCTCGACCACCTCATCGGCTTCTTCGTCAACACCCTCGTCCTACGCACCCACACCCACGACAACCCCACCTTCACCCAACTCATCAACCAGGTCCGCGACACCTCCCTCCACGCCTACGCCCACCAGGACGTCCCCTTCGAATACCTCGTCGAACACCTCAACCCCACCCGCACCCTCTCCCACCACCCCCTCTTCCAGATCATGCTCGCCCTCCAGAACGCCCCCGAGGGGACCTTCGAGCTGCCGGGGGCGCGAGCCGGTGTGGAGCTGGGCAGGACGGGCACGGCGAAGTTCGACCTCTTCTTCAGCCTCGCCGAACAGCGCGGCCCGCGCGGCGAGCCTCATGGCATCACCGGTGTGATCGAGTACTCCAGCGACCTCTACGACCCCGGCACGGTGCGAACCCTCTTCGACCGCTGGGTCCGGTTGCTCGAAGCGGCGGTCACAGCACCCGACCGCCGACTCGGCACCATCGACATCCTCACCCCCGAGGAACACCGGCGGCTGCTGGTCGACTTCAACGACACCGCCCTGCCACTGCCGGAAGCCCCCCTGGGCGAACTCTTCGCACGACAGGCGGCCAGGACCCCCGACGCACCCGCCCTCAGCGACGGCACCACCTCGCTGACCTACGCACAGACCGACAACCGCGCCAACCA
>NZ_WWJT01000079.1 GCF_009865385.1 Streptomyces sp. SID486
GCGCGGGTGGTGCGGCCGGAGGAGGCGGTGTGGTGCGCGGGGGTGATGCGGCGGGAGGGGGTGCGAAGCGGGTCGTGTCGATGCCGTTCGGTACGACCGTGTAGGCGGCGCGCACGCCGGCGCGCCGGCCGGTCGCTTGCTCCGCCTCGCTGACGCACACCACCCGGTCCGCCCAGCGCGCCCCCCATCGCTCCCAGCGCAGGGCGAGCGCCGCGGTGAGGCCGCCGACCGCCTCGAAGGACCAGGCGTGCGGCTGGAACACGGTCGGGATCCGCCCGCGGACGGCGAGCCGCGCGGCCAGGCCGGCCTTCGCGCTGTGCGCGTGCACCAGTTCGGGCCGCACCTCCTCGATCAGCCGTACGAGCCGGCGTACCTCGCCCGGCAGGCCGGGACCGGGGGAGCGGGCCGCCCGCCAGTACCGGACGTCGGCGCCCAGCTCCCGCAGGCCCGTGGCGAGCGCGCCGCCCGGACAGGCGACCGTGACCCGTACGCCCGCCGCGAGCTGAGCCCGTGCCAGGTCGAGCACGACCCGGGCGACACCCCCGTCGACGGGCTGCGCGAGGTGCAGGACCCGGGGCCGCAGGTCGGGTGCTGGCTGGTGCATTCGCGGGATACCTCGCTCACGGGGCGCTCGGGACTGCGGACGTGGACGCGCCTTCGGTGGCGCGCGTCCACGGCGGCGTGGAGCGCGCCGGCCCACGCCGTGTCCGCGTGGGAAACGAGCCGGAAGCCCCGCTGGTCACCGCCGCGCCGCAGAGCCGGCCGAGATCGGGCACCGGACGGCCGCGGCCGGGCCCCGGGAGGTCCCCCTAATGCCCCGGACTGCCCCGACCTGCCCGGTAGCGATCCGTAATATTTCTTACTTATCCGGAGGAAAGGCGCGGAATTCGCTCAGGCGTTCCGTCGTCGCGAGGGTGTCCTTCGAGCAGATCACCCCATTGGCGGCACAACCCGCGCAGCCGCAGCGCGTTGACACAGCGCCGGGTATCCGCCCGGATGTTTGTGTCGATCCCAAGGAGCACCTCTCCATGTCGCGTATCGCGAAGGGCCTGGTCCTGACCTCCGCCGCTGTCGCGGCCGTCGCCGGCGGTGCCGGCGTGGCTGCTGCCGATGCCGGCGCCGGCGCCGTAGCCGCCAACTCGCCGGGCGTGCTGTCGGGCAACGTCGTCCAGGTCCCGATCCACGTGCCGATCAACCTCTGCGGCAACACCGTCGACATCATCGGTCTGCTGAACCCGGCGTTCGGCAACACCTGCGTCAACGACTGACGTCGGGACGCACCCCCTCGGGCGGCCGTCCGCCCCGCGCACCAGGCGCGGGCGGACGGCCGCTTCCGCTCCCTCGGACGGATCACACCGTGCGGGCGAGCGGTTGCGGTGTGCCATCGGCGAACTGACGGTGGGCCTAGGTCCCACTTGTTCACCGAAAGGAACACCCATGCGTGATCTGCCCGCCCGGCGTCTCGCGTCCACCGTCCTCTGCGCGGCCGTCCTCGTCGGCATCACCGGCCCGGCCGCCCTCGCCGCCGACGCCGCCCGGGAACACGGGCGTACCGCCACGGGGGCGTCCGTTCCGGCAGCGGAGAAGGAGAGGCTGCTCGCCCAGGCCAGGGCCATGGCCTGGGCGAACCCCGAGCTGAACCCGGTCGTCGATCTGCTCGCCCGCTCGCTGGAGAAGGGCAAGCTCCCCGCCGACGAGGCCGGAAGGCTGGGCGAGGCGGCGAAGCAGGCCGTCGCCAGGGCCGCCGCCGAACCGAAGCCCGCCGCCCCGACCCAGCCGGCCGCCCCCACGCAGCCCGCCGCCCCGGCCAAGCCGGCCGCGCCCACCCAGCCGGCGGCGCCCACCCAGCCGGCGGCTCAGGCGGTCCCCGCCTCTCCGACGACGACCGCCAAGCCCGCCGCCGCGACGCCCACGGCTCCCGCCAAGCCCGCCGCGCCCACCACCCCCGCCTCTCCCACGACGACCGCGAAGCCCGCCGCCGCCACGCCCACCGCCCCCACCAAGCCCGCCGGTCCCACCGCTCCCGCCGCGTCCACCGCCCCCACCACCCCGGCCTCGCCGGCGGCACCCGCGGCACCCACGTCGTCCGCCGCGCCCGCGGGTTCCGCCGTGCCGGTGTCCCTCACCGCCCGGGCGGCCGCACGGCACGCGCACGCCGGCATGGCCCCCTCGTCCCGGGACCTCCTGGGTGACACGCTCAGCGCCCTGCAGACCGCCATCGACAACCTGGTGAAGGCGGTCACCGACGGCCTCGACAAGCTCCTGTCGTCCGCCAACGACGTGGTGTCCGGCCTGGTCGACCTGCTGACGTCGACCCTCTCCGGCAGCAGCACCCTCGCCACCACCGACCTGACCGAGGTGTCCCCGGCGGCCACCCCGGCCGCGACGCCGAGCCTGTCCCCGACCGGCTGACCCGCCCGGCCGGTCTCCCCTGACCGGCCGATCCGCCGGGCCGGTTCCCCCGACCGGCCGGCATATGAAATCCCCGAGAAAGTCTCGGGGATTTCATATGTCTTCTCCGCGCGGAGTTTCCGGCCCGCCCGGACCTCGTTAGGCACGGCGTCAGAATTTCCAGGGGTGACGTGAGTTGCCGAAGAAAGGAACACGATGAAGTCCCTGAAGGCTGCCGCTGTCGTTGCCGGTTCCGTGGCCCTCGCCGGCGTCACCGCGCCCGCGTTCGCCTACAACGCCTCCGACGTGACGCCCACCAGCCTCAACGGCGCCGTCAACCAGCTCACCAAGGACCCGCTCTCCCTCGACGACGCGATGCCGCTGCAGCACCAGTCGGACGCGCTCGACACCGAGAACAAGGACTCGCTCCTCAGCACGGTCAAGGGCGCGACCGCCGCGCTGAACCAGCACAACCCGCTTCTCGGCGGCCTGCCCCTCCAGAGCTGACACCTCGTTCCCCGCTCCCGGGACGGACGCCGGGAGACCCGCGGATCCGCGCCCGTGGGAGCCATTCCGCAGGGGGCGCGGGCACAGGGCCGGTACCGCAACCGCGGCACCGGCCTCCGGCATGTCGGGCCGTTTCGCTCGATCGTGTGGCGCATCCCCGGGCACTGGTCCGGAAGGGTGAGAAGCCGCCCGGCGGCGCGCGGGGGCGTCGGTATGGTCGCGCGGTGACCTCAACCTCAACCGAATTCCGTCCCGCCGAGCTGGGCACGCTCGTCGTCCTGGCCTGGAGCGGCGAGGCCCCGGACGGCTCCGACATGCCCTACCTGCTGGCCTACTCCCTCGGCGACACGGCGGGCGGCCCGGAGGCGACCGCCGTCGCGGTCGAGCGGCTGCTGGAGCGCAACGGGCTGCCGCGCGGCGGCGAGCTGGTCGACGGGACCAGCCGGCCCAGCCTCCCGGTCAGCCTGCTGGTGGAGGCCGGCCAGGCCGTCGTCCGGATGCCGCAGCTGGTCGCCCAGGCCGACGCGCCCCCCGAGTGGCTCGCCGCCATCCGGGCCCGCGGTTACGCCTACCTCGTCTTCACCACCCGCGCCTGGCCCGAGGGCGAACCCGGCAAGGCCGTCGAGCCCGCCGCGCTGGCCGAGTTCGCCGGTGCCGAGGAAACCCTGAGCGCCGCCGCGCACGTCGTCCTGCCGGCCACCACCCTGCGCGGCTGACGCCGGGGCCGCGGCCGACGGCGGCGTGCAGAGAGCGACGGCCGGCGGCGGCGGGGCGAAGAGCGACGGCCGGCGGCGCGTGCAGGAGAGCGACCGGGCCCCGGTCTCCGGGTCCCCCGTCCCGACGCCGGGCCTGGTGGCCCAAGGCGTCGTCGGCCGCGGCTCGCCACGCCCGGCCGGCCGAAGGCTTCTGCACTCCTGACTTCTGCACTTCTGCACTTCTGACTTCTGCACTTCTGTCGGATTCGGCCGGGTGACGCCCATTCCCCCTCTCGCCGTGATCGGAATGTTCGTCCTGACCCGCTGGTGGGACTTCTGGACGAACTGACCATCGGCGGCCGACTGTTACCAGCCGACTATTACGGCAGTCGGGGGAATTGTGAACTGGTGGCCTTTTCCGGCTCGTTACGCGGTACGGACGACGAACCCCCACATCCTGAAAGGGACCGTACCTGACATGAAGCCGACCACCCGAGGAACCCTCGCCGCCGTCATCACGGGCGTCACGGCCGCCGTGGGGGCCGCGGCCACCCCCGCCGCCGCGATCGGCACGGTCCCGGTCCCCGTACCGCTGGACGGCGTGTCGCAGTCCCTGGGCATGGAGGTTCCCAAGGCGACACTGGAGCTGCCGCTGCTGACGCCGGGCGCCCCCGACGGGCCGCGGTACGTCACCGGGCGGCTGCTGCCCGACCGCACGCTGCCCCAGCTGCCGGTCACCGGCGCCCTGCCCGGCCTGGACCTGCACACCCCCCTGCCGCGCCTCCTCGGCGACCGGTTCGACCACGTCGGCGTCGACGCCCCCGCCTCCGACCTGCGCACCGCCGGTCCCGGCCTGGACGTCGACGCCCCGCTGACCCAGCCCAACCCGGACAACTTCGGTCTCCCGGACCTCAAGCTGCCCGAGGTCGGCGTCCTCGCCCCGGTCCTGCAGACCGTGGCCGGTGCCGACCTCGGCACGGGCACGGGCCTGTAACCCGTACGCCCGCACCCGCCCCGTCCGATCCCCGCGAGGCCGCCCGGCCCGCCCCCCCGGTACCCGCCGGGCGGTCCCACGAGGCCGCCTCGGCTCACTCCCCGCCGTACCCGCCGGGCGGTCCCACGACGGTGGCCCGGCCCACTTCCCGCCGTACCCGCCGGGCGGTCCCACGACGGTGGCCCGGTGCGTTCCTCCTCTCCGTACCCACCGGATGGCCCCAGGACGGTGACCCCACGCCCTCCCGGCCGGTTAGCCGGTACGGACATCTGAACCCGGACGAGGAGCGAGCATGGTCGTCGGTGTCGGCGGAGTGGCGGTCGGTGCGGAGCGGCAGGGCCGGCCGGAGGCGGCCAGACCCTCCCGGCGGGAGCTGGCGCGGGGGCTGCTGGTCTCCGCCGCCGCGCTGGCGCTGACCCCGGTCATCGCCGCGTCCCGGCCCCTGCCCCCGGCCGGGGAGCGCGGCGACGGCTACTTCGACGAGACCTACCGCGGCCGCCGTATCCAGGGGGTCCTGGTACCCGCCGCGGGACGCGCGGCCGGCCAGGGTGAGTGGCGGATCACCATCGACGGCCGTCCGCTGCACCTGATGCGCCGGGCCGACGGCACCTGGCTCACCATGGTCGACCACTACACGTCGTACCGGACGCCGTTGGAGGCGACCCGGGCGGCCGTGGACGAGATCGGGCCGGGCCGGCGGCTGCGCGACCTGGCGCCGGGCCGGCTCGACGACGGGCACTCCGCACACCCGGACGGGCAGGACGGGCAGGACGGGCACATGGAGATGGGGGGCCGGCATGGCGTACGTGCGTAAGGACGTCAGCACCCTCACCGCCGGGGAGCGGCGGCGGCTGGTGAACGCACTGCTGGCACTCAAACGGCGCGGTGAGTACGACGAGTTCGTGCGCACGCACATCGACTTCTACACCGCCGACGGGGAGGACGGCCTGCGCAGCGCGCACATGGCACCGTCCTTCCTGCCCTGGCACCGCAGGTTCCTGCTGGAGCTGGAGCGGGCCCTGCGCCGCGTGGACTCCTCGGTGACGGTGCCGTACTGGGACTGGACCCGCAACCGCACGACGACGTCCGTACCGTGGACCAAGGATCTGCTCGGCGGGAACGGGCGGGCCTCCGACCGGCAGGTGATGACCGGTCCGTTCGCCTACTCGGCGGGCCACTGGACCCTCAAGGAGGGCATCACCGACGGCAAGTTCCTCACCCGGGACCTGGGCCGCTCGGCCGCCCCCCTCCAGCTGCCCACCAAGGGGGAGCTGCAGTCGGCGCTGGACGACCCCGTGTACGACGCGTGGCCCTGGGACTCCACCGTCCGCAAGGGCTTCCGCAACAAGCTGGAGGGGTGGGGGAGCGGCAGCGGCAGCGCCTCCTGGCGCAACCACAACCGGGTGCACCGCTGGGTCGGCGGTGAGATGCTCGGCGGCGCGTCCGTCAACGACCCGGTGTTCTGGCTGCACCACGCCTTTCTCGACCTGCAGTGGTACCGCTGGCAGCGGGCCCATCGCAACCACCGCTACCTGCCGGCCGAGCCGCCCCGTCCGGGCGACGCCCAGCACGACCGGGTCGTCGCCCGGCACGAGAAGCTCCCGCCGTGGCAGGAGACGCCGGACCAGCTGGAGGACGTGAGCCGGATCTACCGGTACGCGTGAACGGCGCCCGCGGCCGGCTGACCGGCGGACGGCCGGGCGCGGGTCCAGCCGTACGCGCCGCAAGCATCCGGCCGCACGGCGGTACGGGTCCGGCCGGACGCATCCGGCCGTACGGGTCCGGCGGTGCGTGGCCGGCCGTAAGGGTCCGGCCGTGCGTGGCCGGCCGTGTGCCTTCGGCCGTACGGGGCCGATGCACTTGTCCAGCCGTTCGTGGACGGTGGCGCGTGGTCGGCCTTTCGTGGACGGTGGCGCGTGGTCGGCCTTTCGTGGACACGAAGAACAAGGGTGGACACGAAGAACAAGGCAGGAGCCCCGGCGCTCGGAGTGCCGGGGCTCCTGCCTGTGTGTGACGCGTCGGCTCAGTTGCCGTAGCCGCCGGAGCCGGGGTTGCCGGGCTTGCCCTGGTGACCGGCGTTGACGCAGGTGTTGCCGAAGGCCGGGTTGAGCAGGCCGATCACGTCGATGGTGTTCCCGCAGACGTTGACCGGGATGTTGACCGGAACCTGGAGCAGGTTGCCGGAGAGCACGCCGGGCGAACCGGCGGCGGCGCCCTGAGCGCCCGCGTCCGCCAGGGCGAGCCCGGCGCCGCTGATCACCACGGCACCGGTGCCGAGAGCGACAGCGGCTGCCTTCGCGATGCGAGACATCACGTTCTCCTTTTGTAGCTCGGAAAGCGCAGCGGCAGACCCGCCGCCGCACTTCCCGTTCAACGGCGGCGCGCGGGCTCGGTCACGGTGATCAGCCGGGGATCACCCTTTCATCGGCAGGGCCTCCCGGACGCGCGGCCCGGGCGGGCGGGACCGACCGGCGCCGGACCGACCGGCGCCGGACCGAGGGCCTCCGTGAACGGATGACGGATGTCCGGCGTGGTGTCAGGGCAGGCGGCGCAGCGGGGAGCCGGCCAGGTATGCCTGGATGTTCTCCACGGCCTGACCGTAGTACGTCGTGTAGTTGGCGTGCGATACGTAGCCGAGGTGGGGCGTGGCGAGGAGCCTGGGGGCGCTGCGCATCGGGTGGCCGGCGGGCAGCGGTTCGACGTCGAAGACGTCGACACCGGCACCGGCGATCCGGCCCTGGTGCAGCGCGGCCAGCAGCGCGTCCTGGTCGACGATGGCCGCGCGGGAGGTGTTGACCAGGTAGGCGGACGGCTTCATCAGGGCGAGTTCGGCGGCGCCGACGAGGCCCCGGGTGCGCTCGCCGAGGGCCAGGTGGATGGAGACGAAGTCGCTGGTGCCGAGCAACTCCTCCTTGGAGGCGGCCAGTTCCACGCCCACCTCGGCGGCACGCTCCGCGGTGAGATGCCGGCTCCACGCGCTCACCCGCATGCCGAAGGCGAGCCCGACCCGGGCCACCCGGGCGCCGATCCGGCCGAGTCCGAGCAGGCCCAGCCGGCGGTCGTGCAGGTCGGCGCCGACGGTGGACTGCCAGGGTCCGCCGCCGCGCAGGGCGTTGCTCTCCTGCACGATCCCGCGGGCGAGACCGAGCAGCAGGGCCCAGGTCAGCTCGACCGGCGGGGTGCTCGAACTCGCCGTACCGCACACGGTGACGCCGTGTGCCTCGGCGGCGGCGTAGTCGATGACGCTGTTGCGCATCCCGGAGGCGACGAGCAGCTTCAGCCGGGGGAGCCGGGCGATCAGGGAACCGGGGAAGGGGACGCGTTCGCGCAGGGTGACGACGATGTCGTAGTCGGCGAGCGCGGCGGCGAGGGCGTCCTCGCCGTCGAGGTGTTCACGCAGCGCGACGACGTCCACCCGGTCCGTCACCGCCGACCAGTCGGCCGCCTGGTGGGCGACCCCCTGGAAGTCGTCCAGCACCGCACACCGAAGCCGCATGTCGTCTCCTTTCCGGGCCCCACGGGGTCCGGAGGCCACCGGGCCTGGGTCCGCCCGGTCTGGGTCCATCGGGTCGTGGGATCCGCTGGGGTCCTCCGGGGCGACTCTAGCGACGGGCCCGCGGCCGTCGTCGGGGAGGTGCGGTGAGCGCGGACCCGGCCGGCCTCGTGCCCGGCCCGGGAGGGGAGCCTCGTGCTGGGCGGCTGGCTGATCTCAGACGTCGGCCGACGGGTCGCGGGCGGTCTGGCGGAGGTGTCCGGGGGTGACCCCGGCCCCGGCCGTGAGGTCGGGGTGGAGGGGGCGCGATCACCCGCGGGAACCTGGTGGCGCACGGGCGGCCCCGGGGTCGTCCGGTGATCGCCGCAGAGGTGCCCGGCGCCTTGTCGCCGCTGCTGAAAAACGCCCTGACCAGCAAAAAGCCCTCCCGGGAGGGAGGGCGGAGACTGGCGCCCCCGGCAGGACTCGAACCTGCGGCCAAGCGCTTAGAAGGCGCCTGCTCTATCCACTGAGCTACGGGGGCCGGTGGGTGGCCTCGTGCCTGGTGCCCTGTGCGGGCCGATCCGTGACGTTGCCGGGGACAAGGATAGGGCTCCCGGTTCCTTGACCCTGTCGCTTCGCCTCCGTGGCTCAATGTGGAGGTTCGGTGAAGCGGTCCTGATAATCGCAGGCGGGTGCGAATCGTGCACCGCTTTTGGCATCTGTCGCACCGGGTGTTGTGCACTCGTTATGCCTGGACAGCGCCTGTGTCCTGGTCGTCCCGTCTGTCTGTTCTGTCCCGTCGGCGCGCAGACATGTCTATATGCTTCAGAATTCCCCTAAAATTGGGCATTCTTCACATGTGGTGACCTTGGACGTACGGCCTCAGCTGCTCGACACACTCTCCGCACTGCGCGACCGTGTTGCCGCCGCACGCTTTCCGCTGCCCCTGGCCGGGGCGCCACGCGCGCGCGCCAACCGCGACGAACTCCTCGCGCAGCTCGACGACTACCTCGTCCCCCGGTTGCGGCGGCCAGACGCACCGCTCCTCGCCGTCGTCGGCGGCTCCACCGGCGCGGGCAAGTCGACGCTCGTCAACTCCCTCGTCGGCCGACGGGTGAGCGAGGCGGGCGTGCTCCGGCCGACCACCAGGACGCCGGTCCTGGTCTGCCATCCGGAGGACCATCACTGGTTCAGCGGCATGCGCGTGCTCCCCGACCTGACCCGCGTGTGGTCGCCCCAGCGGGACCCCGCCGACGAGTTCCTCCTGCAGGACGAGGAACCCGGGCGCGTGCTGCGCGTCGAGACCGTCGACACGCTCCCGCGCGGACTCGCCCTGCTCGACGCCCCCGACGTCGACTCCCTGATCGCGGACAACCGCGTCCTCGCCGCGGAGCTGATCTGCGCCGCCGACATCTGGATCATGGTCACCACGGCCGCCCGCTACGCCGACGCCGTCCCCTGGCACCTGCTGCGCACCGCCAAGGAGTACGACGCGACCCTCGTCACCGTCCTGGACCGGGTCCCCCACCAGGTCGTCTCGGAGGTCTCCCGGCAGTACGGCGCCCTGCTCACCAAGGCCGGTCTGGGCGACGTGCCCCGGTTCACCGTGCCCGAGCTGCCCGAGTCCGCCTGGGGCGCGGGCCTGCTGCCCGCCACCGCCGTCGCCCCGCTGAAGAGCTGGCTCGTGCACCACGCCCAGGACCCCGCCGCCCGCCAGCACGTCATGGCCCGTACGGCCCACGGCCTGCTCAACTCGCTCAACTGCCGCCTGCCCGAGCTGGCCGGCGCCGCCGCCGCCCAGTACGCGGCGGCCCTCCGGCTTACCTCCGCCGTGGAGGCCGCCTACGACAGCGAGCACGCGCGCGTACGGGCCCGTCTCCACGGCGGAGCCGTACTCGCCGGGGACGCGCTCAAGAGATGGCGCGCCTTCCCCCTGGACTGCACCGCCGGGGAACTCCTCGACGCCCTCGTGGAGAGCCTGGCCGCCCTGCTGCTGTGCGCCGTCACCGCCGCCGACGAACGCGTCGACGACGTCTGGCGGCGCGAACCCGCCGCCGGCGCCCCGGAACTCGCCGGCCGCGGCACCTCGCTGGAGAGCGCCGAGCACCGCATCGGGCTCGCTGCCCGGCGCTGGCGGCGCGAACTGGAGGAGTACGCCGAGGACGAGGTACGGGTCCTGGAACGCACCGGCGCACCCGACCCGGAGATCGTCGCCGCCCTCGTCGCCACGGCGGTGCTGGGCGGGCGCCGGGCGCGTACCGCCGGTGAGGGGCTCGCCGAGCGGCTCGGCGCGCACGGCGTGCTGCGGCTGCGCGACCGGGCGGGACGGCTGCTCATCGAACACGTGGACCGCGTCATGAACGCCGAACGCGAGCGGCGCCTCGCGCCGCTCGACGCTCTGGACGTCCATCCCGAGCCCCAGGCCGAACTCATCGCCGCGCTGTCCGTACTGCAGAAGGAGAGGTGACCGGTGACCGCCGTCACTGACCAGAACCACACGGAGCACACAGACCACATGAGGCGCACCGACCACGGCAGCGGCAGCGGCGACAGCGGGTCCTCGGAACACGGCGTGCACACCGGCTCGGGCGCCATGGACACCGCCGAGCGCACCGGCGGCCTCCCCCAGGCACGGCTGAACCTCCTGAAGGAGCCTCGCGGTGCCGACCGCTCCCGCACCGACCGCACCGCTGACCCCCGTCCCGCCGGCACCAGCGCCTCCGAGGCGAGCGGACAGGGCGGGGAGGGCCTGGGAGCGGAGAGGTATCCGGGCGAGGAGAAGGATGTGAACGCCGGCAAGGATGTGAACACCGGCAAGGACCTGAACGCCGGCGAAGACCTGAACGCCGGCAAGGACCTGAACACCGGCAAGGGCCTGACCGGTGAGGCGGGGCTGAGCCAGGAGACGCGCGAGAACGGAGGGGAGGGCCGGAGCGGAGGGCAGGACAGCAGCCGCGACCCGCAGCGCCACGCGCGCGAGCAGGACAGCAGCCGCGACCCGCAGCGTCACGCGAGCGTGCAGGACAGCAGCCGCGATTCGCAGCGTCACGCGCGCGTGCAGGGCGTGAACGCCGGGGGTGACCGTCCCGCACGCGGGTCCGGCGCCGAGGAGGGCGTACCGGCTCCCCGCCCGCAATCCCCCTCCCACAGCGCCCGCCCTCAGGAGTCCCCGTCCGCCCAGTCCTCCTCCCAGCAGTCCTCCTCGCAGCAGTCCGCTTCTCGGCAGTCCGCTTCCCAGCAGTCCGCTTCCCAGCAATCCCGTACCGATGAGCCCCGTGCCAAGGAGCCCCGTACCAAGGAGTCCCCCTCCTCGAAGCCCCGCGCCGCGGCCGACGCCGCGCCCTCCAAGGCGAAGGCGGCCCCCGCTGCCGCCTCCTCCGGCGCGGGAGCGGCCGCCGCCGACGCGGGGAAGGACGCCGACCCCGGTTCCTCGGAGAGCTGGGACGACGGACTCATCGCCCGGCGCGTCACCGAAGCCACCTCCGCCGCACTCGCCGCCGAGCGGGCGTCCGCCGCGGAGCAGAGCCAGCGCCCACCCGGCAGTCACACCCCGGCCCCCCTGGCGTACGACGGCCCGCTCCGCTCGCGCCTGGACGCCCTGCGGGAACTCGTCGGGCTCTCCCGCACCCGCCTGGACAGCCAGTCCCTGGCCGAAGCGGGCCGGGTCCTGGACGAGGCCGCCGCCCGCCGCAAGCTCTCCGGCCGGCACACCGTCGTCGCCCTCGCCGGCGCCACCGGCAGCGGCAAGTCGCAGCTGTTCAACGCCCTGGCCGGAGTACCCATCTCGGAGACCGGCGTACGGCGCCCGACCACGGCCGCCCCGATCGCGTGCAGTTGGAGCGACGGCGCGGCGGCCCTCATCGACCGGCTGGGCATTCCCGGCCGGCTGCGCCGCCGTCCGCTGCACAGCCCGGACAACGAAGGGCAGCTGCGCGGGCTGGTCCTCATCGATCTGCCCGACCACGACTCCGCCGCCGTACAGCACCGCGAACAGGTCGACCGGATCCTGAAGCTGGTCGACGCGGTCATCTGGGTGGTCGACCCCGAGAAGTACGCCGACGCCGTGCTGCACGAGCGGTACCTGCGGCCGATGGCCGGCCACGCGGAGATCATGTTCATCGTCCTGAACCAGGTCGACCGGTTGCCCGGGGACGCCGCCGACCAGGTCCTGGACGACCTGCGGCGGCTGCTGGACGAGGACGGCATCGCGCTCGGCGAGCACGGCGAACCGGGGGCCACCGTGCTCGCGCTGTCCGCGCTCACGGGTGACGGCGTCGGCGACCTCCGGGAGATGCTCGGCCAGTTCGTGGCGGAGCGCGGCGCGGCGGCCCGGCGGGTGGCGGCCGACGTCGACGCCGCCGCCGCCGAGCTGCGGCCCGTGTACGCCGCCGGGCGGCGGACCGGGCTCAGTGAGGACGCGCGCGAGGAGTTCGCGGCGCGACTCGCGGACGCGGTGGGCGCCACCGCGGCGGGGGAGGCCGCCGAGCGCGCCTGGCTGCGCAACGCCAACCGTGCCTGCGGCACACCCTGGTTGCGGTTGTGGCGCTGGTACCAGGGCCGTGGCGAGTCCACGACGGGCCGCATCGCGGTGCGCACCCAGGCGGACGAGGAGGCCACGGCCCGCCAGCGGGTGGAACAGGCGGTCCGGACGGTCGCCGAACGGGCCTCGGCCGGGCTGCCCACGCCCTGGGCACAGGCGGTGCGCGAGGCGGCCGTACGTGGTTCCCAAGGGCTGTCCGAGGCGCTGGACGACCTGGCGGCGCGCGCCGGGCTCCCGCCGGGCCGCCCGCCGCGGCCGGGCTGGTGGCCGGTGGCGGTACTGGTCCAGGCGGCGATGACGCTGCTGCAGATCGTGGGCGGCTCGTGGCTTGCGGGGCAGATCGCGGGGGTGATGGCGCCCAACCTGGGGGTGCCGGTGCTGCTGATGGTGTGCGGGATCGTCGGCGGGCCGCTGGTGGAGTGGGGCTGCCGGATGGCCGCCCGGGGGCCCGCACGGCGCTACGGCCAGGACGCGGAACGGCGGCTGCGGGAGGCGGCGGCGAGCTGCGGCCGCGCCCGGGTGCTCGATCCGGTCGCGTCGGAACTGCTGCGGTACCGGGAGGTCCGGGAGCAGTACGGGAGGGTGGTGCGCGCCGGAGTGGGGTGAGGCGCGGGGCGGAGCGGGACAGCCGGTGGAGGGCGAGGGCGAGGGCGAGAGCGAGGGCGAGAGCGAGGGCGGGGAGGGCGGGGCGCGGCGGGGCGGCCGGTGGTGA
>NZ_WWJT01000809.1 GCF_009865385.1 Streptomyces sp. SID486
CGGCCCGCCACCGCGCCCGCGCGTACACCCCTGTGTACGCCCCTGCCGCACGCCCTCGCCCCCGCACGCGCCACCACCCCCAGTCGTCGGACAAGCCGTACCGGACCGCAGGCCCCATCCTGCCCTGACCGTCCCTGCGCCATCCGGGCAATGCGCACGCCCGTCCGAAACGCCCGGCGGCCTCCGGCCCCGCCCGCCCCACGGCTACCTCACCCCGGGGACCCCCGCAACACGAAGGCCACGTCACCGGTCACCGGTGCGGCGCCGCCCCGCAGCGCCCCCGCAGCGTCCGCGCCGACCCCGCACCGCCCCCGGGCAACACAAAACCCCGACCGCTGGGCGGCCGGGGTCTGTTCAGCTTGGGGTGTCGGATTCGGTATCCGGACTCACGAACCCGTGGGCACGGAGTCAGTCGCCTCCGTCCACAGGTCCTGCTCGGCGCGATCCGCCTGAATCTGGCGGTACACGAGGAGCCCGCCGATGGCGGCCAGTGCGACCAGGAGCAGCTTCTTCACCGCGCGACCTCGTCTTTCCTTGACGTAGGGGACCTCTGGCGCCCGACTATACACACCGACCGATATCGATCGGTGACCTGCGTCGGGGCCCAACTCCCGCCCCCGACCGCGCAATAGGCCAGGTCGGACGTCGATCGGGCCGGAGGGTGACCGCGCCCGTACGGACGGTTACTTTGCTCCCTCTTCGTCGGCGCTCACTCGGTTTTTCGAGTTTTCAGCCCTTTTGCGTCCATACGAGTGGTGTTCATCGGAACATCCACGCGCCACGGGCGTCGGTCCACCACTTCGAAGCCCACATACACATGATGAGCAAAGTACGCAAATCGCCCAACCCGAAAGTGAGGGGCCATGACCAAGAACAAGGTCATGAAGCTGTGGACCGCCATCGTCACCGCCTTCCTCGCGCTGTGCACGGCGCTCGGACTCGTCACCGCCGGTACGGCCACCGCCGCCCCGGCCGGCCCCCGGACCGAGAGCCCCCGCACCGGCACCGCGCAGCACACGCTCCCGACGATCCCGGCGATGCACCACTGGGCCTGGTCCCATGCCAGGGCCCTGCCCCCCACGATGAAGCAGCGGATCCGGGCCGAGGCCCACGGGAAGTCCCCCAGCTGCCGCCACCGCCCCCTCGCCGAGACCGATGCGCAGTCACCGTCGGAGACGTCGTCCACCGACCACCTCTCGGACTCCCTGGACTGCTGAGCCGTCCACCAGCCGCAGTACCGCAACGTCTCGACACGACGGCGACTTGCGTACGCACCAGTCGACACGGAAAGACCCCCGGCCGGGTTCGGCCGGGGGTCTCGCGCTTTCCCCCAACCCCACCCCACCACCAGAACGCCACGGCACCGTCGTCGTACGTCGTCGTACGTCGTCACACGTCGTCGTACGTCGCCCTCGTACGTCATCCTCGTACGGCAACGATCCGCACCCACACGATCCGCACCCAACGGAAAGGTGGTGAGCGCTGCCGTGAGCCGGCGCGTCACCGTAGTCACCGCTGTCCACGGCCCGTCCGCCCGGTTCCTGCCGGACGCGTACGCGTCCCTGTGCGCACAGCGGCTGCCCGCCGGCTGGGAATGGGACTGGGTCGTCCAGCAGGACGGCACCGCGGACGAGGTCCGCCCCCACATTCCGGACGACGCGCGCGTGAGCTTCCGCCAGGGCCGGCCGGGCGGTCCCGGCGTCGCCCGGACGATCGCGCTGGCGCGCGCGGAGGGCACGTACGTCAAGGTGCTGGACGCCGACGACCAGCTCACGCCGGGCGCACTCGCCCGCGACCTGGCCGTGCTGGAGGCGGATCCCGGCATCGGCTGGACCACCTGCCGTGTCCTTGACCTGCTGCCCGACGGCTCCACGGCCGGTTTCCCCGGCGACCCCGACGAGGGGCCGATCGCACGCGGTGCCGTCCTCGACCACTGGAAACGCCACGGCTTTCGCGCACCGGTCCACCCGGCGAGCCTGTGCGTGCGGCGGGAGCTGCTGGTCGCCCTGGGCGGCTGGATGGCACTGCCGGCCTCGGAGGACACCGGTCTGCTGCTGGCGCTGGACGCCGTGAGCCGCGGCTGGTTCTCGGCACAGGCCGGTCTGCTGTACCGCAAGTGGGAGGGACAGGTCACGGGCCAGTCGGCGCACGTGGACCCCGACGAACTCACGGCCCGCAGGACGGTCACGGAGGCCCGGGCCCGCGCGCTCGCCGGCCTCGGCTGGACCTACCCCCCGGCCGCCTCCACCCCCGCGCCGCCCGCCCCCGCGTCCCCGGCCGCTCCCGTCACTCCCCCCGCTCCGTGAGCACGACGGCCGGTGCGCGGCACTTCTCCACCGCCTCCCGCACCTGCCGGACGTCCACCCGCACCTACCGATCGTCCACCCGCACCTGCGGGTCGTCCTCCCGCACCTGCGGGTCGTCGGTGCTGCGAGCGGTGCCGGGGAGGACGATGTCGCGCCCGTCATCGAGCCCGGACCCGGCCGGTGCCCGGTGCGTGCGCTCGGACGAGCCGTGGCAAGGCCCGCCCGGCATGCCCCGGTTCAGCCACCGCCTCCCGCGACGGACAGCCAGTGGGCCACCCGGCGGACGGTGGGCTCGTCCAGCTGTTCGGCGAGGGTCCTGACCGCCTCGCCGTCCTCGTCGGTCAGGTCGTACAGACCCGCCCTGCTCAGACCGGCCAGGAGCACCTGGTGCCGACGGCCCGTCATGCGTGCGGCGAGCCGGTCCGGTCCGGACGGGCCGGGCTCGGGGCGTTCCGGCCCGGGACCTTCCGGAGCAGCATGTTCCGGAACAGCGCGTTCCGGTGCGGCGCGTTCCGGTGCCGGGCCTTCCGCTGCGGCGGCGGGAGCCGATACTGCGGCGGACGGGCTGTCGAAGAGCCGCCAGGCGCCGTCCTCGGGTCCCCACACCGCGACCGTCACCGCCTCCCCGCGCGCCCGTACGGTCTGGGCCATGTCGCCGACGGCGTACAGCACAGGCTCCCGGTACGGGGACTCGGCGCCCACCGTCCAGGTGTCCTGGGCGTCCTCGTGGAACATCGCGACCCAGCGCGGCGCGCCGGGCGGTCGCGGGCACCGGGAACGCTGCTTCTCCATGGCACTCACCCCTTCGGGAACGGCCGGCGCGACGAACGTAGCTGACGGTACGTCAGATATCCAGGCCGGGAGTGTGGTCTCTTCGCGGTCCGCGTGGCACCCTGCCCGCGCGCCCGGCCCGTGGCGGCGGGGTGTGCGGTGTCGTCCCGGGAGGCGGTCCTGGGCGACCGTCCCGGGACACCGCCCCGGGAGAGGAGGCCGGAGGATGAGTGTGAGCGGACGGGAAGCGGCGGCGGCCGGACCGGACGCGCGGGCCGAGGAGCTGCGCCGGACCCACTGCGCCCGCGCCCGGAGCGCCTACGACCGCGCGGTCGCCGCGTGCCGGTACGCCGGGGTCGGACCGGACGCGGCGGAGATCGTGCCGAAGGACACCGCCGGGCGGGCCGCGGGCGCCCTGCGGCTGGCGGCGCGGTCCCTCGACGCCCTGGCGGTGAGCGCGCCCGACCCGGCGGCCGACGCCCGCTGCGCCCGCAACACCGCCGCCACCGCCGCCCTGGCGGCACAACTGGCCGCGGCCGTGCCCCACGACGTGACCGGGGATGCCACCGCGACCGTGACCGGGGATGCCACCACGGCCGCGACCGTGACGGGAGGCGCCACCGCGACCGTGACCGGGGGCGCGACCGGGGACGGCGGCCGAGCCCCGCACCACGACTCCGCCGAGCATGACGTCCCTGCCCCGGACGATGGTCCCGCCGCGGCCGCCCTGCGCGCGGCACTCGCGGCGTCCCAGGCAGCGGCGGTGGCTGCCGGGGGAACCGCACGGGGGCGGGACACGGCCCTGAACGCCGAAGCCGACGAAGCCGAGCGGCGAGCCGTCACCGCGGCCCGGGCGGCCGGGTGGCTCGTCTGAAGCGGACGCACTCCGCGTCCCTGACGTGTCCCTGACGTGTCCCCGACTGTCCCCGGAGGCCGGGTGGCTCATCTGATGACGGAAACGCACTCCGTTGACGAAGGAAACGCACTCCGTGTCCCGACCGTCCGGCACCGGTCCCTCCCCTCGTGGGGACCGGTGCCGAACGGTGCGAGGCCGTCGACCCGTGCCGGTTCGGCGTGCGGCACGGATCGAAGCAGGGGGCCGGCTGGCGGGGCCGGCGTCGGCTCATCCGCCGGGCGTGGCGTGAGTCGACCGAATCTGACCGATAACGTTCGGCGCCATGGTGCTGCCTCTCCGAGCACTGTGCCGGTGGCCTGTCCGGACGGTATGTGACGGGTCGACTACCGGGTTCGGATCCTGCCATCTACAGCCGGTCCGGAGGAGGTTCCGATCTCCGGTCCCCCCCTTTCTCGCAGGTCAGGCGTATAGGGTGAGTTTTCCGGTCCGGACGTCCACACGCGGGGAAAAGTGAGGGGTGGAACCTTGAGTTCCGACTCAGGGGCACGCACAGCCTTCGCCGAGCGGCTCGCGTTGCTGTACAAGGAGGCCGGAAATCCTCCCCTCAAGAGCGTCGCCGAATCGGTCGTACGGCTGCAGCGGATCGACGAGCGCGGCAGGCCCGTACGGGTCTCCGCGCAGCGGATCAGTGACTGGCGCCGGGCCAGGAACGTGCCCGCCCAGTTCGCCGCCCTCGCGGCGGTCCTGCAGATCCTGATCCCGGAGGCGCGACGCCTGCGTCCCCTTCCGGTCTCCGCCGGCCTGTACGACCTCGCCCACTGGCAGCGGCTGTGGGAGCTGGCCCTGGCCGGTCCGGTGGGCGACCGGCCCGCGTCACCCGCCGAGGAGAACCGGCGGCCACCGGCCCAGGCACCCCCCGTCAGCGGCGGCGTGTGCCCGTACCGGGGGCTGGCCCCCTACCGGCACGAGGACGCCCGGTGGTTCTTCGGACGGGAGCGCAGCACGCACAGCCTCGTCGCCCAGCTCCGCGCGGCCGAGCGGTCCGGCGGACTGGTCATGCTGGTCGGCGCCTCGGGAGCCGGGAAGTCGTCCCTGCTGAACGCCGGCCTGGTCCCCGCCGTCCGGGGCGGCGCCCTGAACAGCGGCTCCGACAGCGGACGCGAAGGCCCGCCGGCCGACGGGCCGGTCCATCCCCCGCGGGGACAGGAGCACGCCCCTCGGTCCCGGCAGAGCCAGGGCCCGGAACACGAGCCGGGACGGGCACCCGAACCGGTGCCGGCGCCGGGGCCGGAACACGGACTGGCACCGGAACAGGTACCTGGCCCGGAGCGGGAACCCGCCGCGGCCCCCGCCGGCCGGGCCGTGCCGGCCTCCCCCCACGACCCCGCCGAACCCCTCGGTCCGGTCCTGCAGTTCGTCCCCGGTGCCGATCCGCTGGGTGAGCTGGTCCACCGGGTGCCCGAGCTGGCCGCCGTCGCCGTCGAAGCGCTCGCCGCCGAACGGGCGGCCTCGGAGAACCCGGCGCTGCCCGGCTGCGACGCCCCGCGCGTCACCCGGGCCGTACGAGAGGCGATCGCGGCCTGGGCGGACCGCGCGCACGCCCCGGGCGGGCGGCCGGTCGTCATCGTGGACCAGTTCGAGGAGGCGTTCACCCTCTGCTCCGACGAGGCGGAGCGGCGTACCTTCATCCATTTCCTGCACTGCGCCTGCACCCCGCCCGCAGGCTCCGGCGTGCCCGCGCCCGTCCGGGTCGTCCTCGGTATCCGCGCCGACTTCTACGAGCAGTGTCTCGGCTACCCGGAGCTGTCCGACGCGCTCCAGCACCGCCACATGGTGCTCGGCCCGCTGACCAACGCCGAGCTGCGCGACGCGGTGACCGGCCCGGCCAAGGCGGTGGGACTCGAACTGGAGCCGGGGCTCGCCGAGCTGATCGTGCGTGAGGTGAGCGCCGACGGGCCGCGCGGCGCGCACGACGCGGGCGTGCTCCCGCTGCTCTCCCACGCCCTGCTGGCCACCTGGCAGCGCCGGAAGGCCGGGAAGCTGACCCTGGCCGGGTACCGGGCGGCGGGCGGCATCCAGGGCGCGGTGGCGGCGACCGCCGAGCGCGCCTGGTCCGGCCTGGACCCCGCGGCCCGTACCGCCGCCCGGCTGCTCCTGCTGCGCCTGGTCCGGCTGGGCGAGGACACCCAGGCCACGCGCCGGCGCGGCACCCGGCGGCAGCTGGCGGCGGAGTCGGCGGACCCCGGCAAGACGGAGGAGTCGCTGGAGGCCCTGGTGCGGGCCCGGCTGGTGACACTGGACGCGGACACCGTGGAGATCACCCACGAGGCGCTGCTGCACGCCTGGCCACGGCTGCGGCACTGGATCGACGAGGACCGGGGCGACCACCTGCTGCGCCAGCGGCTGGAGGAGGACGGCCGGTCCTGGGAGGACTCGGACCGGGACAGTTCGCTGTTGTACCGGGGGTCCCGGCTGGAGCACGCGCGCACCTGGGCCCGGTCCGCCGGGGACACCTATCTGACCCGCAGTGCCGTGGAGTTCCTGGCCGCCTCGGTGCGGCTGCGCAGGCGCACGGTGTGGCTGAGCAGGGCCGCGGTGGCGGCGCTGGTCGTGCTGGCCCTCCTCGCCGGCGGTTCCGCGGTGGTCGCCTGGAAGCAGCGCGACGACGCCGTGTTCGAACAGGTGCTCGCCGAGGCCGACCGCGTCCAGCACACGGACCCGTCCCTGGCCGCCCAGCTCGACCTGGTCGCCCACCGGCTGCGCCCGGGCGACGAGGGCACCTACAGCCGCCTGATCTCGATAGTCAACGCCCCGCTCGCCACCCCGCTGTCGGGCCACACCGGCGCCGTCTACCTCACCTCGTTCAGCCCGGACGGCAGGACCCTGGCCACGGCCAGCTACGACCGCACGGTCCGGCTGTGGGACGTGAGCGACCCCCACCGCCCGGCCCCCCTCGGCAAACCGCTCACCGGGCACGCCAGCTGGGTGAGCAGCGCCGTCTTCAGCCCGGACGGGCACACCCTGGCCAGCGCCGGCGACGACGGCACGGTCCGGCTGTGGGACGTCACCGACCCCGCGCACGCCGTACCGCTCGGCAAGCCCCTCACCGGGCACCGCGGCACGATCTACCTGGTCGCCTTCAGCCCGGACGGGCACACGCTCGCCACGGCCGGCGAGGACCGCACCGTACGGCTGTGGGACGTGACCGATCCGCGCCGGCCCGGCGCGCCGGCCACGCTGCGCGGCCACACCGCCGCGGTACGCGCGGTGGCGTTCGGCCCGGACGGGCACACGCTCGCCACGGCCGGCGACGACGACACGATCCGGCTGTGGGACGTCTCGGCCAGGCACCGGCCCGAGCCGCTCTCGACGCTGCGCGGACACACGGACCTGGTGCACTCGGTGGCCTTCAGCCCCGACGGGCACACACTGGCCAGCGGCAGCGCGGACGACACCATCCGGCTGTGGGACGTACGCGCCCCACGCCGTGCGACGCCCCTCGGCGCCCCGCTGACCGGCCACACCGGACCCATCTGGTCGGTGGCCTTCAGTCCCGACGGCGGCCGGCTGGCCGCCGCGAGCGCGGACAGCACGGCCAGCCTGTGGAACATCAGCGATCCGGCGTCCCCGTCCCAGGTCGGCGAGCCGCTCGCGGGCAGCAGCGGTGAGATGTACGCCCTGGGGTTCAGCCCGGACGGCCGCACCCTCGCCACCGGCAGCGGGGACGGCAAGGTGCGCCTGTGGTCGGTCCCGACCTCGGACATGATCGGCCGGAGCGGAGCGTTCCGCCCGGACGGCCGGGTGCTGGCCACCGCCGCCCGGGACGGCAGGGTGCGGTTGTGGAACGTGACGCGCACCGGCCGGCCCGTACCGCTCGGCACCCCGTTCATGCCCGCCGACGGCGACCAGCACACGCTGGTGTTCTCCCCCGACGGCCGCACCCTCGCCGTTCTCGCCGGTGACCGCACGGTGCGCCTGTGGAACGTCGCCGACCCCGCCCACCCGGTCCCCGCCGGCCCCTCACTGGCGCTGCGGACCCGCTTCATGGGGCCCAACGCGCTGGCCTACAGCCCGGACGGGCGCACCGTCGCCACCGCCCACGACGACCGCACGATCCAGCTGTGGAACGTCACCGACCCCGCGCACGCCGTACCGGTCGGCAAGCCGATCACGGGCCACCGCGGCTACATCAACGCCCTCGCCTTCAGCCCGGACGGGCGCACCCTGGCCAGCGGCAGCGCGGACAGCACGATCCGGCTGTGGAACGTCACCGACCCCGCGCACGCCGTACCGCTCGGCAAGCCCCTCACCGAGCACACGGGTCCCGTCAACGCCCTCGTCTACAGCGCGGACGGGCGCACCCTGGCCAGCGGGAGCGACGACGACACGGTCCGGCTGTGGAACGTCACCGACCCCGCCGCGGCGACCGCGCTGGGCGCCCCGCTCACCGGCCACACCGAGGCGGTGACGTCCCTGACCCTCGGCGCGGACGGTCACATCCTGGCCAGCGGCGGCAACGACAACACGGTCCGGCTGTGGAACGTCACCGACCCCGCCGCGGCGACCGCGATCGGCCAGTCGATGAGCCCGAACGCCAAGGCGGGGAACTTCCTCTCCTTCAGCCCCAACAGCCGTGTCCTCGGCGTCTCCAGCGGCACCGACACGGTCCGTCTGTGGAGTCTGGACGCCGACACCGCGATCCGGCACATCTGCTCGGTCACCCGGGGCGTACTGACCCCCGGGCGGTGGCACGAGTACCTGTCCCGCCTGTCCTACGACCCGCCGTGCGGGCGATGATCAGCCAACCTGCCTGAATAAACCCGGACTTGGTCCCACACGACCGACAACCTTGTTACCCTTGGCCATAGCCCGATCGCTGGTGCATCCCCCGTCGCCAGCGGTCGGGCGTTCTCGTACCCGGCCGTCGACGAGCGGTGTCCGGCGGGGCCCTGCCGGCGTCGGCTGCGGGGGAACTGCGGCCCGACGGCCTACCGCGACTGTCCGCGCGCCCGGTGAAGGCGCTGGCATGCCGGACGGTTCCCCGCGCGCTGGGCCGGCGCCTGCGCGGGGGAGCGGCGGGCGTCCCGCCTCAGACTGATCATCGCCGCCGTACCGCTCAACAGCCCGCCGAGCCCCGAGACCCCCGAGATCACCAGCGGCCACACGGCGACGGGCGCCGGACCGCCGGGCGCCCCGCCACCCGAACCGGGCGCTCCGCCCCCCGAACCGGGGGGCGGTACCCCCTGCTCGGTGGCACCCAAGCCAGGAAGAGCGCCGGTCACGTACCCGATCACGAGCGTGAGCAGACAGACGGCGAACCCCGCGAGGCAGACGGCCACCCACCGGCGCGCCCCCGTGAGGTGCGCGGGGTGGCGTGTGACCGGCGCCGGTACACCCGGCACGCCCGGCGCCCTGCCGGGCCACTCGGAACGATGGGACACGGTGCTCACCCCACACCCGCGGGACCGCCGACCCGTCACTCGAATCTCACCACGTCACCGCGTCGCGGACGCGGTCCGACCGGCTTCACAAGGCCATACCACCAGCGTGCGCCCGGAACCGGAGGCGCGCATGCGCAACACGGACAGCGCACCCCCCGGTGGTGCCGGAGAGACGACCGCCCCAGCCTGCTACGGCCGGGGGAACCGAAGAGACGACCGCCCGGCCTGCTACGGCCCGGCGGAGCCGGAGAGACAACCGCCCCGGCCTGGTACGGCCGGGGGAACCGAAGAGACGACCGCCCCGGCCTGCTACGGCCCGGTGGAGCCGGAGAGACGACGGCCCCGGCCTGCTCCGCCGCGCCGCTCTCCCTCACCCGTCCTCGACTACTCCTCCGGCTCCCACGCGCGGAGCAGGTCCAGCAGACCCGCGTCTCCCTCGATTCGCAGGGAGTCCGCCGGAATCCGGTCGTACACGAAGAGGACCAGCTCACCGGCCGTGCCGTGAACGGAGACGCCGGCCGCGGCCAGGCTCTCGCCGGCAGCGGCGGCAGACGTCGTGCCGGGCGCGGGGATACGGGTGGAGCGTGCGCCGTCGCCGTCGACCGTCAGGCGCCATGAGTGGCCCCCGGTGGCGTGGAAGTCGAAGGCAGTGGGCTTGTGCGGCCACGGACTCGGCGTGGCGACGCAGGTGAACAGGAACTCCTCGACCCCGTCGAGTGCCACCTCCTCCGGCAACGGCTGCGGGGCACCCACCGTGACCTGGGCGTCGTAGGTGTGCACCGCGATCTGCTGGAGCTGGTGCCGGGCGACGGCGCCACAGGTCGGCGGCGACTGCGACGCACCCCACCACGTCCAGCAACCGCGATCCGGGCCGGCCTCCCGCAGTGCGTCCCCCAGCTGCCGCGTGGACTCCGCCAACCAGTCGAGCAGGGCCTGGCGCTCCCGAGGCGCGGCCGGGGCGCCCTCCGCCGCGGACTTGGCCGGTGCGGGACCGGCGGCGACGGTGGCGGCCCAGTCACGGCGCCCCTCACCGATGTGCTGCGCCAGATCGAACAGCGTCCACTCCGGGCAGGTCGGCACCTGCACGTCGAGGCTGGGCGCGGAGGCTACCGCGGCACGGAAGGCGCTCGACCGTTCGTCTATCAGTCGCAACAGATCGGGGAACGCGAGTGTCGTTGTCACACGGACTCCCTATCACCGCGTTCCGGCGACAGGACAGCGATTTTCACAGCCGCCGCGGCGAGCGCGCGACCCCCCGGCCGGCCCACCCACCGGCACACCCCGCACGCCCACCGAGACGGACGGCTGGTGTCAACCGCCCACACCAAAAGACCCCCGGCCCTGTGGACCGGGGGTCTTCTCGCTGGTGGGGCTAACAGGATTTGAACCTGTGGCCTCATCCTTATCAGGGATGCGCTCTAACCAACTGAGCTATAGCCCCGCCGCGCTCTGCGGTATGTGTCCCGCGCGCTGACTCCTGAAGATTAGCGCACGACCGCGCCAGTCCCAAAATCGGTTGGCGGTGGACCGTCAGGTCAGGAACCCGCAGGCGGTCGCCCGGCCGTCACTCGTCCTCCGCCAGGGTCAGCTCGATGCCGCCCACGAAGCCCGCGGAGAGGTTGTAGATGAACGCCCCCAGTGTCGCCAGCGCCGTGGCCAGCACGACGTCGATGACCGCGATGATCGTCGTGAACATCAGCACGTGGGGGAGCGAGAGGAACGCCTGGAGGTCGAAGCCGTTCGCCTCGTTCGAGCCGGTCGCCTCCGAGATCGTGCCGCCGACCGTGGAGAACACACCCATCGCGTCCATGACCATCCACAGCACCGCCGAGGCGACGATCGTGCAGATGCCGAGCGCGATGGAGAGCAGGAAGCTGACCTTCATCACCGACCACGGGTCGGCCTTGGCCACCCGCAGCCGCGCCTTGCGGGTCCGCGGCGCGGTCCGCACGCCGGTCCGCGGCTTGCGGACCGCCCCGGCGGGGGCCGCCGGATAGGCCTGCGGCGGGTGGTACGGCCCGTCGGGCCGCTCCGGCCGCCGCTCACCGGGAAGCGGAGACGCCGGCCGTGCCTCGCCGGCCTGGGCCGGACCTCGGGTGTCCGTCACAGTTCCCCCCTGGGATGCCTGCTGGGATTCCTGCGTGCCGGAAGGGTCCGTCACGGAAGCCTTCACCGGCTTCAGATTGGTCGTGTGCGGGTCGTGCGGGTCGTTCGCACGTGCCGCACGCGCGGCGGAGCCACGGCCGCCGCCGTCCGTTTCCGTACCTGTGGAGGTACCGGCCGATCCGGCGCCCGTGGCTCCGCTCACGATGACTCTCTCCTCGTGCTACTCGGCCGAGGGCGCCTCGCCCTCGTCCGTGCCGGTGGCCCCGGCACCCTCGGCGGATTCGTCCACGACCACATCGCCGTCGACTTCCTCCGCCTCGCGCCCGGCCTCGGCGTTACGTGCGATACCGACCACGGCATCGCGCTTGCCCAGGTTGATCAGTTGGACGCCCATGGTGTCACGGCCCGTCTCCCTGACCCCGCTGACTCGCGTACGAATCACACCGCCGGAGAGGGTGATCGCGAGGATCTCGTCGTTCTCCTCGACAATCAGCGCGCCGACGAGCGACCCGCGGTCCTCCACGATCTTGGCGGCCTTGATGCCGAGGCCGCCGCGGCCCTGGACGCGGTACTCGTCGACGGCGGTCCGCTTCGCGTACCCACCGTCGGTGGCAGTGAACACGAACGTACCGGGTCGAACGACATTCATCGACAGGAGCTCGTCGCTCTCCCGGAAACTCATCCCCTTGACGCCGGAGGTGGCTCGGCCCATCGGGCGAAGGGACTCGTCCGAGGCGGTGAACCGGATCGACTGCGCCTTCCTGCTGATCAGCAGCAGGTCGTCGTCGGCCGAGACCAGCTCGGCGCCGATCAGCTCGTCGTCCGTGCCGTCCTCGCGCTCGCGCAGATTGATGGCGATGACACCGCCGGAGCGGGGCGAATCGTAATCCTTCAGAGGCGTCTTCTTGACCAGACCGGACTTGGTCGCGAGGACCAGGTACGGCGCCGCCTCGTAGTCGCGGATCGCGAGGATCTCGGCGATCGCCTCGTCCGGCTGGAAGGCCAGCAGGTTCGCGACGTGCTGGCCGCGGGCCTCCCGCCCGGCCTCGGGCAGCTCGTACGCCTTCGCCCGGTACACCCGGCCCTTGTTCGTGAAGAACAGCAGCCAGTGGTGGGTGGTGGAGACGAAGAAGTGGTCGACGATGTCGTCTTCCTTCAGCTTCGTACCGCGCACGCCCTTGCCGCCGCGCTTCTGCGCCCGGTAGTCGTCCGTCTTCGTCCGCTTGACGTAACCGCCGCGCGAGACGGTGACGACGATGTCCTCCTCGGCGATCAGGTCCTCGATGGACATGTCGCCCTCGTACGGGATCAGCTTGGTCTTGCGGTCGTCGCCGTACTTCTCGACGATCGCGGCCAGCTCCTCGCTGACGATCCCGCGCTGGCGGACCGGGGAGGCCAGGATCTGGTTGTACTCGTTGATCTTCGCCTGGAGCTCGTCGTGCTCCTGGACGATCTTCTGCCGCTCCAGGGCCGCCAGGCGGCGCAGCTGCATCTCCAGGATCGCGTTGGCCTGGATCTCGTCGATCTCCAGGAGGCCCATCAGGCCGTTGCGCGCGATCTCGACCGTCTCGCTGCGCCGGATCAGCGCGATGACCTCGTCGATGGCGTCCAGGGCCTTCAGCAGGCCGCGCAGGATGTGCGCCCGCTCCTCTGCCTTGCGCAGCCGGAACTTCGTCCGGCGGACGATGACCTCGATCTGGTGCGTCACCCAGTGGCGGATGAACGCGTCGAGGGACAGGGTGCGCGGCACGCCGTCGACGAGCGCCAGCATGTTGGCGCCGAAGTTCGTCTGCAGGTCGGTGTGCTTGTACAGGTTGTTCAGGACGACCTTGGCGACCGCGTCCCGCTTGAGGACGATCACCAGGCGCTGGCCCGTGCGCGAGGACGTCTCGTCGCGGACGTCCGCGATACCGCCGATCTTCCCGTCCTTCACCAGGTCGGCGATCTTCTGCGCCAGGTTGTCGGGGTTCACCTGGTACGGCAGCTCGGTGACGACCAGGCACTGGCGGCCCTGGATCTCCTCGACCTCCACCACCGCGCGCATCGTGATGGAGCCGCGGCCGGTGCGGTACGCCTCCTCGATGCCCTTGCGGCCGACGACGAGCGCGCCGGTCGGGAAGTCGGGGCCCTTGATGCGCTCCATGAGCGCGTCCAGCAGCTCCTCGTGCGAGGCCTCGGGGTTCTCCAGGTACCACTGGGCGCCGGCCGCGACCTCGCGCAGGTTGTGCGGCGGGATGTTGGTCGCCATGCCGACCGCGATGCCGGCCGAGCCGTTGATCAGCAGGTTCGGGAACCGGGCCGGCAGGACGGTCGGCTCCTGGGAGCGGCCGTCGTAGTTGTCCGTGAAGTCGACGGTCTCCTCGTCGATGTCCCGGACCATCTCCATCGACAGCGGCGCGAGCTTGCACTCGGTGTACCGCATGGCCGCCGCCGGGTCGTTGCCCGGGGAGCCGAAGTTGCCGTTGGAGTCCACCAGCGGCATCCGCATCGACCACGGCTGGGCGAGGCGCACCAGGGCGTCGTAGATCGAGGAGTCGCCGTGCGGGTGGTAGTTGCCCATGACGTCGCCGACGACGCGGGCGCACTTGTAGAAGCCGCGCTCCGGGCGGTAGCCGCCGTCGTACATGGCGTACAGCACGCGGCGGTGGACGGGCTTGAGACCGTCACGGACGTCGGGCAGCGCACGGGACACGATGACGGACATCGCGTAGTCCAGGTACGAGCGCTGCATCTCCGTCTCGAGCCCGACGGGCTCGACACGCATCGCGAGTTCGCCGCCCTCTTCCGGGGTGGCGGGAGTGTTCTCGTCGGCCATTGCTGGTGAAGATCCTTCCTGGTGCGGTCAGCTGAGACCGACTCAGATGTCGAGGAAGCGGACGTCCTTGGCGTTGCGCTGGATGAACGCGCGGCGGGCCTCGACGTCCTCGCCCATCAGGACCGAGAACAGGTCGTCGGCCTGGGCGGCGTCGTCGAGGGTGACCTGGCCGAGGACCCGGTGCTCCTGGTCCATGGTGGTCACGCGCAGCTCCTCCGCGTTCATCTCGCCGAGACCCTTGAAGCGCTGGATCGAGTCCTCGCGGACGCGCTTGCCGCGCTGGCGGCCCATCTCGATCAGCGCGTCGCGCTCACGGTCGGAGTACGCGTACTCGATGTCGTCCCGGCCCCACTTGAGCTTGTACAGCGGCGGGCGGGACAGGTACACGTGCCCGGCCTCGACCAGCGGCCGCATGAAGCGGAACAGGAAGGTCAGCAGCAGGGTGCTGATGTGCTGGCCGTCGACGTCGGCGTCCGCCATCAGGATGATCTTGTGATAGCGGAGCTTCTCGATGTCGAAGTCCTCGTGCACGCCGGTGCCGAAGGCGGAGATCAGCGCCTGAATCTCCTGGTTCTGCAGGATCTTGTCGATCCTGGCCTTCTCGACGTTGAGGATCTTGCCGCGGATCGGGAGGATCGCCTGGTACTGCGGGTTGCGGCCGGACTTGGCCGAGCCGCCGGCGGAGTCACCCTCGACGATGAAGATCTCGCACTTGGTGGGGTCGTTCGACTGGCAGTCGGACAGCTTGCCCGGCAGGGACGCCGACTCCAGCAGGCCCTTGCGGCGGGTGAGGTCGCGGGCCTTGCGGGCCGCCACGCGCGCGGTGGCCGCCTGGATGCCCTTGCGGATGATGTCCGCGGCCTCGACCGGGTTGCGGTCCAGCCAGTCGTTCAGGTGCTCGTAGACCGCGCGCTGCACGAAGGTCTTGGCCTCCGTGTTGCCCAGCTTGGTCTTGGTCTGGCCCTCGAACTGCGGCTCGCTCAGCTTGACCGAGATGATCGCGGTCAGACCCTCGCGGATGTCGTCGCCGGTGAGGTTGTCGTCCTTCTCGCGCAGCAGCTTCTTGTCGCGCGCGTACTTGTTGATCAGGCTGGTGAGGGCCGCGCGGAAGCCCTCCTCGTGCGTACCGCCCTCGTGCGTGTGGATGATGTTCGCGAAGGAGTACACGCCCTCGCTGTAGCCGCTGTTCCACTGCATGGCGACCTCGAGGGACAGGCTCTTGTCCTTGTCCTCGGCCTCCAGCGCCACGACGGTGGGGTGGACCGCCTCCCCCTTGCGGGAGTTGAGGTACTTCACGAAGTCGACGATGCCGCCTTCGTAGTGGTACGTGACGGTCTTGACCTCGGCCTTCTCGTCCGCGCCCGCCTCGTCCGCGCCGGCGACCGCCTTCGCCGACTCGCGCTCGTCGGTGAGCTTGATCGTCAGGCCCTTGTTGAGGAACGCCATCTCCTGGAAGCGCCGGGAGAGCGTCTCGAAGGAGTACTCGGTGGTCTCGAAGATCTCCGGGTCGGCCCAGAAGGTGACCGAGGTGCCGGTCTCCTCCGTCGCCTCGTGCTTGGCCAGCGGCGCGGTGGGGACGCCCATCTTGTAGTCCTGCGTCCAGCGGTGGCCGTCGGTCCTGACCTCGACGGACACCTTGGAGGACAGGGCGTTCACGACGGAGACGCCGACACCGTGCAGACCGCCGGAGACGGCGTACCCGCCGCCGCCGAACTTGCCGCCCGCGTGCAGCACGGTCAGCACGACCTCGAGGGCCGGCTTGCCCTCGGAGGGCACGATGCCCACCGGGATGCCCCGGCCGTTGTCGACGACGCGCACGCCGCCGTCGGCGAGGATCGTCACGTCGATGGTGTCCGCGTAGCCCGCCAGCGCCTCGTCGACCGAGTTGTCGACGACCTCGTACACCAGGTGGTGCAGACCGCGCTCGCCCGTGGAGCCGATGTACATGCCGGGCCGCTTGCGGACCGCGTCCAGCCCTTCGAGCACGGTGATGGCGCTGGCGTCGTAGGACGCGGAGGCCGCGGCCTCGGCGTTCGCGCCTGCGTCGGTGGACGGGATGTTCTCGTTGGGGTTGCCGGAATCGGCCACGAAGCGCCCTTTCTGGCACAGCACGAGCCGGGCTCGTCGGCAGGTTGCCGGAGCGGCTGCGGCATGTTGCGTTGGTAAGCCTTGATCAGCGTTGCTCAGCTTTTCCCGGGCGGTCCCCACGATGGGGCGGGATTGTCTTCCAGTCTACCGGTAGCACTGACATCGATGGGGGTTTGCGGGCACCTGAGCCCCCATGTGCCGCCCTCAACCGGTCTCGGCCGGGTCCCGATATACGGATGGGGGCTCCAAGGGGCTCACAGCGGCACTCAGCGCTTCGAGCCGTCAATCCTTGGCTACCGGGCGGTCCGAAGGCCGTCCGAGCACGTCCGAGGGGTGATCCACACCGGCGTACGCAGGTACGACGGCCCACCGCGGCGACCCCGCGACGTGAGGTACGTCACCCGTACGTATCGCCGGGTCCGGTGCTGCCCGGAGCCCGCAGCGGGCCGTACCGGCGGGACTGGCCGCCCGGGTTGAGCACCTTGATCATCCGTACGCTGCCGTGCCCGAGATCCTCGTTGAGCCGGGCCACCAGCGCCGGCGCGAGCACCCGCAGCTGGGTCGCCCAGGCCGTCGAGTCGCACTGGACGGTGAGCACCCGCTCGTCCTCGTCGTAGCGCTGCGGCACACAGTGCTTCGCCAGGTCGTCGCCGACGATCTCCGGCCAGCGGCCCATCACGCCGCCCACCGCCGCGGGCGTCTCCCAGCCGCGCTCGTTGATCAGCCGGTTGATCGCCGCGCCCAGCGCCATCGGATCGCGTCCGTCGGCCCGTGCGCCGGAGCGCAGGCCGCCGCCGCGCCGCGCCTGCTTCTTCTGCCGCGCCGCGTCCCCACGCGCGCGTGCCTGCTCCTTCGCAGCGCGCAACGCCACGCGCGCGAGGTCCACACCGGAGGACTCCTTCGCCCCCCGGCCCGTCTCCGGGTTCGCGCCCCTGCCGGTCTCGGGGCCGGCTCCCCTGCCGGTCTCCGGGGCGGCGCCCCGGGCCGTGTACGGCTCGCTCCGGCGGGCGCCCGCGCCGGGTTCCTCGCCGCTCATACGCGCTCCACCGTCCCGTCGGCGACCGCGTACCGGACTCCGGCCAGCACCCCGGGGACGTCGTCGTCCACGGCGGCGGTCACCAGGACCTGTTCGCCGGGCGCGACCAGCTCCGCGAGCCGTTCCCGGCGGCGGGCGTCCAGCTCCGCGAACACGTCGTCGAGGATCAGCACCGGCTCGTTGCCCTCGGCGCGCAGCAGGTCGTACGAGGCCAGCCGCAGAGCCAGGGCGTAGGACCAGGACTCGCCGTGCGAGGCGTACCCCTTCGCGGGCAGCTGACCGAGTCGGAGAACCAGATCGTCACGGTGAGGGCCGACAAGGGTGACGCCCCGGTCGATCTCCTGTTTGCGCGCCTCCGCCAGCGCCGCCATGAGCTGGGCGCAGAGGTCCTCACGCGTGTGGGCCTCACCGGGCGCGGACGGCTTGTACTCCAGCCCGACCGGACCGCCGCCGGGGGCCAGCTGCTCGTACGCCTTGTCGGCCAGCGGCCGCAGCGCGGCGATCAGGTCCATCCGCTGGGCGAGCAGCTCCGCGCCCGCGCGCGCGAGGTGCTGGTCCCAGACGTCCAGGGTGGACAGGTCCATGGAGCGCCCCCCGTGCCGGCGTGCCAGCGCGGCCGTCTTCAGCAGGGTGTTGCGCTGCTTGAGGACCCGCTCGTAGTCGGAGCGCACGCCCGCCATCCGCGGGGACCGGGCCGTGACCAGCTCGTCCAGGAACCGCCGCCGCTCCCCGGGGTCCCCCTTCACCAAGGCGAGGTCCTCGGGCGCGAACAGCACGGTCCGTACGATCCCCAGCACGTCCCGCGGCCTGACCTGCGAGGACCGGTTGACGCGGGCGCGGTTGGCCTTGCCCGGGTTCAGCTCCAGCTCGATCAGCTGCTGCCGTTCGCCCTGCCGGACCTGCGCCCGCACGACGGCGCGCTCGGCGCCCATGCGGATCAGGGGGGCGTCGGAGGCCACCCGGTGGCTGCCGAGCGTGGCCAGGTACCCGACCGCCTCCACCAGATTGGTCTTGCCCTGCCCGTTGGGGCCGACGAAGGCGGTGACGCCCGGGTCGAGCGGAACCTCGGCCCGGGCGTACGAGCGGAAGTCGGCCAGCGAAAGATGCGTGACGTGCATGGTCGTCCCGCCGACCTCCCTGCTTGTCTCCGGCCCGCCGAGGGGCCTACTTCTTCTCTACGGCGTGGCCGCCGAACTGGTTGCGCAGCGCGGCGATCATCTTCATCTGCGGCGAGTCCTCCTGCCGGGAGGCGAACCGCGCGAACAGCGACGCGGTGATCGCCGGCAGCGGCACCGCGTTGTCGATCGCGGCCTCCACCGTCCAGCGTCCCTCACCGGAGTCCTGTGCGTAGCCGCGCAGGCCGCCCAGGTGCTCGTCCTCGTCGAGGGCGTTGACCGCGAGGTCCAGCAGCCAGGACCGGATGACGGTGCCCTCCTGCCAGGAGCGGAAGACCTCGCGGACGTTCTCCACGGAGTCGACCTTCTCCAGCAGCTCCCAGCCCTCGGCGTAGGCCTGCATCATGGCGTACTCGATGCCGTTGTGGACCATCTTCGCGAAGTGGCCCGCGCCGGCCTTGCCCGCGTGCACCGCGCCGAAGTCGCCCGCCGGCTTCAGCGCGTCGAAGACGGGCTGCACCTTGGCGATGTCGGCGGCGTCGCCGCCGTACATCAGCGCGTACCCGTTCTCCAGGCCCCAGACGCCGCCGGAGACACCGCAGTCGACGAAACCTATGCCCTTGGCGGCCAGCTGCTCGGCGTGCTTCTCGTCGTCCGTCCAGCGGGAGTTGCCGCCGTCCACGACCACGTCACCGGGCTCCAGCAGCTCGGCGAGCCGGTCGACGGTCGACTGGGTGGGCTCGCCGGCCGGGACCATCACCCAGACCACGCGCGGGCCGCTGAGCTTGCCCACAAGTTCTTCCAGGCTGTGGACATCCGCGAGGTCCGCGGTGCGGTCGTATCCGATGACGGTGTGGCCCGCGCGGCGGATCCGCTCGCGCATGTTGCCGCCCATCTTGCCGAGGCCGACGAGACCGAGCTCCATCAGTTGTGTTCCTTAGGTCGCTGTGTGGCGTGAGAGGCACCTGAGGTGCCGAGCCGAGCCTAAACCCGGACGCTCATGCACAGCTGTGGGCATACGCGCTCATGCGTTACCCCGCTGACCTACGGCTTCACACCGTGTCGCGGCCCCGGCCCCACCGTCGCGCCGGGCGCCCACAAAGACGCCCGGCTCTGTGCACAGCTGTGGACGACGTCAGCCGCTCAGCCGCACGGGCATGATCAGGTACTTGTACGCGTCGTCGGCCTCGGCGTCCAGCGCCGGCTTGCCGCTGAGCAGCGCGGGCTTGGTGGACGTGGTGAACGACAGCTGCGCCACCGGCGAGTCGATCGCGCTCAGCCCGTCCAGCAGGAACGTCGGGTTGAAGGCGATCGAGATGTCGTCGCCCTCCAGCTGCGCGTCGACCCTTTCCACAGCCTGTGCGTCGTCGCTGGAGCCCGCCTCCAGGATCAGGACACCCTGCTCGAAGCTCAGCCGGACCGGGGTGTTGCGCTCGGCAACCAGGGCCACGCGCTTGACCGCCTCCACGAAGGGCGCGGTCTCGATCACGGCGACGGAGTTGAACTCGGTCGGGAACAGCGTCCGGTACTTCGGCAGGTCGCCCTCGAGCAGACGCGTGGTCGTACGCCGGCCCGCGCCCTCGAAACCGATCAGGCCCTCTCCAGCGCCCGAGCCGGAGAGCGCCAGGATGACGCTGTCACCGCTCGTCAGGGCCTTGGCGGTGTCCTGGAGCGTCTTGGCGGGCACCAGGGCGACCGCGGAGACGTCCGGGTTCTCCGGCTTCCAGAGGAACTCACGGACGGCGAAGCGGTAACGGTCGGTGGAGGCCAGGGTGACCGTGTCGCCCTCGATCTCGATGCGCACACCGGTGAGCACCGGGAGCGTGTCGTCACGGCCGGCGGCGATGGCCACCTGGGAGACGGCGGCGGCGAAGACCTCGCCGGGGACGGTGCCGGTCGCGTTCGGCATCTGCGGCAGCGCCGGGTACTCCTCCACAGGGAGGGTGTGGAGGGTGAAGCGGGAGGAGCCGCAGACCACGGTCGCCCGTACACCGTCTGTGGAGATCTCCACCGGCCGGTTGGGTAGGGCGCGGGAGATGTCGGCGAGCAGCCGGCCCGAGACGAGGACGGTGCCCTCCTCCTCGACCTCGGCCTCGACGTTGACCCGCGCGGAGACCTCGTAGTCGAAGCTCGACAGGCTCAGCTGGCCGTCCTCGGCCTTGAGCAGCAGGCCGGCGAGGACAGGCGCCGGCGGACGGGCCGGGAGGCTGCGTGCTGCCCACGCCACTGCCTCCGCGAGTACGTCGCGTTCCACCCGGATCTTCACCGTAAGCCGCCTCCTGCTGTTGCTACTGAGTCCTCCGACTCGGTGTCACCGCCCACTGGGACGGGAAGGACACCGGGGACCAGTCTGACGCACGGCACTGACAGTAGGTGCCCGTCGGGGTCAAGTCGGTCCGAGGGGCAGCCGGACGCGAGACGGCGAGTTGTGCACAGGCCCCGCTTCAAACCGATTCCCGTTCTCTCTCTAGTCGGGAGTAGTAGTAGGGCCTGTGGATACCGTGGATAACCACGTTTGCGCAGCTCAGCGCAGGTTTTTTATCCACTGGCCCTGTGGGTGGAGGCAGTGGACAACCGGGCCTGTCTGTGGAGAACAGAAAGTTCTGCACACAGCGCCCACAGGGAGAGGGCAGTTCTCCCCAGCTGTGTCCCCAGGAATACCCACGTTTCCCACACCCCAACCCGGCAGCTTCCTGTGACGCCTTTCACTCGACGTGGTGATCCGGTGCGTCGGGTTGCCGAACAGTGGACAGCCATGTGGAGAAGCCGGGGTTCGCTGGGGACAACCGCCCTCAACCTGTGGGGTGCCGGTGGACAACTCGTCGGACCGCCTGTGGGGCGGGGGGTTTTCCACAACCTGTGGAGATCGTTCGTCCACGATTCCACAGGCACCTGAGCTGGGCGGACGTCACGTGGCCAGCTTCCCTGTGGACGCAGTTCGGGACAACTCCGCAGTCCCCAGGATGTGGAAGGAAGAAAGTCACCGAATCTGTGGAGAGTGGCCGTAACCCGGCAAGTATTCGAACACCGGATGACCGGGGAGGAACGGTCCACGGCCCGCCGCGCGGTGGCCGGACACCGCCGCGCGCGGTACTGGACGCCGTCGGACGTGCTTCGGGGGGCTTGCGCGGGACGCTTCGGGGCGTCGGCGTGTGTGCTTCGGGGGGCTTGCGCGGGGCGCTTCGGGGCGTCGGCGTGTGTGGTTCGGGGGGCTTGCGCGGGGCGCTTCGGGGCGGCGGCGTGTGTGCTTCGGGGGCTCGCTCGGGACGCTTCGGGGAGCCGGGGGTGCGCTTCTGGGCGCCTGCGGGTGTGGAACTCCGGGAGCCACGCGGCGCGCTTCGGGGGGCTCGCGCCTTACGCGCTGGGCGGTGGCGGGCGGCCTCCGGGGCGGCGCTCGGGGCGATGGCGGTTGGCGTGCGGGGCGGCGGCGGTCGGCGTGCGGGGCACGGAAACGCCGGAGGGCACCTGCGGGGGACGCATGGTCCCCGCGGTGCCCTCCGGCGCCGTCCTGCGGCTGCCCTCAGCCGTTCTTGATGCGGTTGGTCAGCTCGGTGACCTGGTTGTAGATCGAGCGCCGCTCGGCCATGAGCGCGCGGATCTTGCGGTCGGCGTGCATGACGGTCGTGTGGTCGCGGCCGCCGAACTGCGCACCGATCTTCGGCAGTGACAGGTCCGTCAGCTCACGGCACAGGTACATCGCGATCTGCCGGGCGGTGACCAGCGCGCGCCCGCGCGAGGTACCGCACAGGTCCTCCACCGTCAGCCCGAAGTAGTCCGCGGTGGCACCCATGATCGCCGTGGCCGTGATCTCCGGTGCGCTGTCCTCGCCGCCGGGGATCAGGTCCTTCAGAACGATCTCCGTCAGGCCCAGGTCCACCGGCTGCCGGTTGAGCGAGGCGAAAGCCGTCACCCGGATCAGCGCGCCCTCCAGCTCACGGATGTTCCGCGAGATCCGCGAGGCGATGAACTCCAGCACCTCCGGCGGGGCGTTCAGCTGCTCCTGCACCGCCTTCTTGCGCAGGATCGCGATCCGCGTCTCCAGCTCCGGCGGCTGGACATCGGTGATCAGACCCCACTCGAAACGGTTCCGCAGCCGGTCCTCCAGCGTCACCAGCTGCTTGGGCGGACGGTCGCTGGAGAGCACGATCTGCTTGTTCGCGTTGTGGAGCGTGTTGAACGTGTGGAAGAACTCCTCCTGCGTCGACTCCTTGTCCGCCAGGAACTGGATGTCGTCGACGAGCAGGATGTCCATCTCGCGGTAGCGCTTGCGGAAGCTGTCGCCCTTGCCGTCGCGGATGGAGTTGATGAACTCGTTGGTGAACTCCTCGGAGCTCACGTACCGCACGCGCGTGCCCGGGTAGAGGCTGCGCGCGTAGTGCCCGATCGCGTGCAGCAGATGGGTCTTGCCGAGCCCCGACTCCCCGTAGATGAACAGGGGGTTGTACGCCTTCGCCGGCGCCTCGGCGACCGCGACGGCCGCGGCGTGCGCGAACCGGTTGGACGCGCCGATGACGAAGGTGTCGAACAGGTACTTGGGGTTCAGCCGCGCCGTCGGCTCGCCGGGGCCGCTCGCCGGTGCGGGCTGTGCGGACGGCGGACCGGGAGCACCCGCCGAGGACGCGTCCGGCCGGCCGTGCGCGGCCCGGTGCGCGGGCGGCTCGGGCAGTTCACGGCGGACCGGGTCGCGCTGGTCGTACTCGGCGCGGGGCGGGTCGTACTCGGGACGCGAGGACTCGTAGTCCGCCCGTCCCTTCTCGTACTCCTGCCGTCCCTTGTCGTAGTTCTGGCGCCCCTTGTCGTACTCCTGCCGCCCGGGTTCGTACTCCTGGCGTCCCTTGTCGTAGTCCTGCCGTCCCTTGTCGTAGTCCGCGCGCGGGGCGTCGTAGTCGCCGCGCTGCTGCTCGTACGGCGGCCGGTCCAGGTTCTGCGGGCGGTAGTCCTGGGAGGACGAGCCGTACGCGTCCGCGCCGGAGCCGTAGCCGTCCTGGGAGGACGGGGAGGCGTACGGGTCGCGCTCGGGGAAGCCGAGCCGGGGCTGCTGCCAGCTGTACTCGTCCTGCCCGGGGCGCGGCCAGGCGCCGGGCTCGGGGCGGTGGTACTCGGACGGGTAAGCCGGCCGGGCGGTGGGGAGCTGGTCCGGGCGGGACGGCGGATGCTGCTCGGAGCGCGGCTCGGCGCCCGGGAGCTGGTCGCCGCCGCGGTGGCGACCGTACCCCTCGTACGGGCCGGAGGGCAGCTCCGGCTCCTCGTAGCGCGGCTTCGGCTGCTGCTGCGCGGGCGGCGCGGCGGGCGCCGGCGGTTCGCCCGCGGAGTCGTCCACGGTGATCGCGATCCGGATGGGGCGGCCGCACTCGCGGCTCAGGCTCTCGCTGACGATCGGCGCGAGACGGCCCTCCAGTACGTTCTTCGCGAATTCGTTCGGTACGGCGAGCAGAGCGGTGTCCGCGACCAGCGCGAGCGGCTGGCAGCGCCGGATCCAGTGCTCGTCCTTGCCCTCCACACCCTGACCGCGGCCCTCCCCGAGGAGCTGCTCCAGTACTCGCGGCCACACTGCGGCAAGATCGGCAGGTACGTCAGCCACAGGGCACGCTCTCTCACAGGTCCCACGAACGTGTGGTCCAGGGACGGGTCGGGATCAAATCCGGGGTGGACGGGCGGGGCGAACCCGCTCGGGCGGGGACAAGGGAAAACGAATCGGAGTTCAGCCACGGTAGTCAGCGCGGCCGGTAGGGTTCAAGTTGTTGTCCCCAGCCTGTGGACAGTGTCTCCCGGTGACCCCTGGTTTGACCGGATGGCGTAGCCCCGCGTACCGTAACCAGGTCGAGTTGTCGATGGCTGCTGCCGCCTGCCTCCGATGGGCACAGATCACGTCAGGTGATCGGGAAGCGGTGCACTCGGGCGTGAAGCGAGCTACTCGTGGGCGCACGGTGACAGCCAGGACGGCACCCCGCCACTACCGATTCTTTCTGGAGCCCCCGAGTGAGCAAGCGCACCTTCCAGCCGAACAACCGTCGTCGCGCCAAGACCCACGGCTTCCGCCTGCGGATGCGCACCCGTGCCGGCCGCGCGATTCTCGCGTCCCGCCGCAGCAAGGGTCGCGCCAGCCTGTCCGCCTGATCCCGATCAGGTCATGACGTCGTGCTGCCCACCGAGAACCGGCTGAGGCGGCGCGAGGACTTCGCGACCGCGGTACGACGGGGGCGTCGGGCCGGACGTCCGACCCTCGTCGTCCACCTTCGTAGCGGTGCAACGGACCCGCACGCGCCTGGGGAGAGCGCTCCCCCGACGCGTGCGGGTTTCGTCGTGAGCAAGGCTGTGGGCGGTGCGGTCGTGCGCAACACGGTGAAGCGCAGACTGCGCCATCTGATGCGTGACCGAGTCGCCCTGTTCCCCCCCGGTAGCCTGGTAGTCGTACGAGCGCTGCCCGGAGCGGGTGACGCAGACCATGCACAGCTGGCCCAAGACCTGGATGCCGCCGTTCAGCGGCTACTGGGAGGGGGCGCGCGATGAAGTACCCGCTACTGGCTCTGATCAAGCTGTACCAGTGGACGATCAGTCCGCTGCTGGGGCCGGTGTGCAAGTACTACCCGTCGTGCTCCCACTACGGCTACACGGCCATCGACCGGCACGGTGCGCTCAAGGGAACGGCACTCACCGCCTGGCGCATCCTCCGGTGCAATCCGTGGTCGCTCGGCGGCGTGGACCATGTCCCGCCGCGCAAGCGCCCGCGGTGGCACGAAATGCTGCGCAACGCTTGGCGCGCACGCACGGGCGGGCCCTCCGCCGCCGAACCGGCCACCGAAGAGAAGCTCTCTTCCGAGCTTCCTCCAAGCCCGGCCGCAGAGACCTCGTCCCATGCCCAAGGAGCATGATTAGTGGACACGATTGCCAGCTTCTTCAGCTTCATCACGACACCCGTTTCATGGGTCATCGTCCAGTTCCACACGGTGTACGGAGCCATTTTCGGCCCGAACACCGGGTGGGCCTGGGGCCTGTCCATCGTGTCCCTCGTGATCCTGATCCGTATCTGCCTGATCCCGCTCTTCGTGAAGCAGATCAAGGCGACCCGGGCCATGCAGACGCTGCAGCCCGAGATGAAGAAGATCCAGGAGCGCTACAAGAACGACAAGCAGCGCCAGTCCGAAGAGATGATGAAGCTGTACAAGGAGTCGGGTACCAACCCGCTCTCCTCGTGCCTTCCCATCCTGGCGCAGTCCCCGTTCTTCTTCGCCCTGTACCACGTGCTCAACGGCATCGCGTCGGGCACGACCATCGGTGTCATCAACGAGTCGCTGCTGGCCAGCGCCCGTAAGGCACACATCTTCGGTGCCCCGCTCGCCGCGAAGTTCAAGGACGGTTCCGCCACCGTCCAGGCCCTGGGCGCCACGGTCACCGATGTGCGGGTCGTCACCGCCGTCATGATCGTGCTGATGTCGGCGTCGCAGTTCTACACGCAGCGCCAGCTGATGACGAAGAACGTCGACACCACGGTGAAGACGCCGTTCATGCAGCAGCAGAAGATGCTGATGTACGTCTTCCCCGTCATGTTCGCCGTCTTCGGTATCAACTTCCCGGTCGGTGTCCTGGTCTACTGGCTGACCACCAACGTGTGGACCATGGGCCAGCAGATGTACGTCATCCGCAACAACCCGACCCCGGGTTCCAAGGCGCAGGCCGCCTACCTGGAGCGTCTGACCAAGCACGTCACGCACCACGGCAAGATCCGCCGGCGCAGCGAGAAGGTCATCGTCAAGGCGATCGTCGCCAAGGGCCGCGACCGCAACGAGTTCGAGCGCAAGTTCATCAACTCGCTCAACAAGGCCGGTCTCGTCGCGCAGCCCGACGGCACCGTGGCGAAGAGCGCGGCTCAGGCCGTCGCCCAGTCCGTGGACGGGGCGACGACCACCGCCACCTCCACGGCGACCGCCGTGCGGCGCCAGCAGCCCAAGCGCCAGTCCAAGTCCCAGCGCCAGACCGCGCCCAGGTCCGCGGGTGACTCCCCGTCGCTGGAGAAGTCCGACGAGCCGCAGGGCGCCGAGCCCACCGCTGCCAAGCAGCCCCAGAAGCCCGGCGCCGGCACCCGCAGCAAGGCCCAGTCCGGCCAGCGCAAGGGTGGCCCGCAGCGGCCCAAGTCCCCGTCCAAGAAGTAAGAAGGAGTCCATCCCGTGACGGAAGGCACCACCTCCGCTGCTGCCGAGGGTGCAGACACCCTCACCCGCCTGGAGCAGGAGGGCGAGATCGCGGCGGACTACCTGGAGGGTCTGCTGGACATCGCCGACCTCGACGGCGACATCGACATGGACGTCGAGGCCGACCGCGCCTCCGTGTCGATCATCAGCGACACCAGCAGCCGTGACCTGAACAAGCTGGTCGGTCGCGACGGCGAGGTGCTGGAGGCGCTGCAGGAGCTGACGCGCCTGGCGGTGCACCGGGAGACCGGAGACCGCAGCCGGCTGATGCTGGACATCGCGGGATACCGGGCCCAGAAGCGATCCGAGCTGTCCGAGCTGGGTGCCAAGGCCGCCGCCGAGGTGAAGAACACCGGCGAGCCCGTGAAGATGAAGCCGATGACTCCGTTCGAGCGGAAGGTCGTGCACGACGCGATCAAGGCCGCGGGGCTGCGCAGCGAGTCCGAGGGCGAGGAGCCCCAGCGCTTCGTCGTCGTGCTGCCCGCCTGATCGGTCCCACGTTCCACCGGCCCCGTCTGTTGCGCAGGCGGGGCCGAACTTTGTCAGCCTGGTAGTTCTGGTGGCCGGTGCGCGAAGCACCGGCGCTGTACGGAAGGACGGTCCCCGTGACGGAGGCAGCGGAGCTTCCCCCCGCGCCCGAACAGGCGCGGGAAGTGTTTGGTGATCGCTTCGCGGATGCGGTCCGCTATGCGGAACTGCTCGCCGAGGCGGGCGTGCAGCGCGGGCTGATCGGCCCGCGGGAAGTGCCCCGCCTGTGGGAGCGGCACCTGCTCAACTGCGCGGTGCTCTCGGAGGCCGTCCCGGAGGGGGTGACGGTCTGTGATGTCGGCTCCGGCGCCGGGCTGCCCGGTATCCCGCTGGCTCTCGTCCGCGAGGACCTGAACATCACCCTGCTGGAGCCTCTGCTGCGGCGCACCAACTTCCTCACCGAGGTCGTCGAACTGCTCGGCCTGGACCACGTCACCGTGGTGCGCGGCCGCGCCGAGGAAGTCATGGGCAAACTGCCACCGGTCCATGTGGTGACCGCTCGTGCCGTGGCTCCGCTGGACCGCCTGGCCACCTGGGGCATTCCCCTGCTGCGTCCCTACGGCGAGATGCTGGCGCTCAAGGGCGACACCGCCGAGGAGGAGCTGAAGGCCGCAGCCACGGCCCTCAGCAAGCTCGGTGCGGTGGAGACGTCCATCCTGCATGTGGGTGAAGGCGTGGTCGATCCGCTGTCCACCGTGGTGCGGGTCGAGGTCGGGGAGAGCCCGGGCGGTGTGCGGTTCGCCGCGAAGCGCGCCAAGGCGGCTCGTACGGGCCGCGTCCGCCGCCGTCGGTGAGCCGAGCGGTGGGCAGTCGCAGAGTGAGCGTCACTGATCCGTCCTGACGACGAGACGTACTCCACACAAGCTGCCAAACCTACGCAAGCGGAGTGTCGCGAGGATCCGGTCGCGGACGCTGTGCATCGTGTTTCACGTGAAACGTCGCTCACTGCTGCACGGCATCATCAGTCGTGGCCGCGCTGCGGCCGAACCCCGCGACCGGAAACCTCTCGGTTCACTCGCAGAGGATTCCCCTTCCCCGGCGTCCCCGTCCCTCTCCAAGGGCACGGAGTTGTCCACAGAGGTGGATTTCTCCACAGAACACCCGGCCTCACTGGTTCACGACCCCGAAGACATGGGAGGCTCTGTTCATTGCGAGCCTGAAGTCGAGGAGAGTGAATCCTTGCGGTCCGACGCCAACATCGCGGGACCGATGACCGATCCGGTCCCCGGTCCCCGAACCGAGTCGATGGGGGCGGATGTTTCACGTGAAACACCGCCTCCGATGGACGACACTCCCATCGGTCGTGCGGCCCAACTGGCGGTGGAGGCTCTCGGCCGCGCCGGCGAAGGTCTGCCGCGACCGGAGCAGACCCGAGTCATCGTGGTCGCCAACCAGAAGGGCGGTGTGGGCAAGACGACGACGACCGTCAACCTTGCCGCTTCGCTGGCCCTGCACGGTGGCCGCGTTCTGGTGATCGACCTTGACCCACAGGGCAACGCGTCCACGGCTCTCGGGATCGACCATCACGCCGAAGTCCCCTCCATCTACGACGTTCTGGTGGAAAGCCGGCCTCTGGCCGAGGTCGTCCAACCCGTACCTGACGTCGAGGGCCTCTTCTGCGCCCCCGCCACCATCGATCTGGCCGGCGCGGAGATCGAGTTGGTGTCCCTGGTGGCCCGGGAGAGCCGGCTCCAGCGAGCCATCCAGGCCTACGAGCAGCCGTTGGACTACATCCTCATCGACTGCCCTCCCTCGCTCGGACTCCTCACGGTCAACGCGCTCGTCGCGGGCGCCGAGGTGCTCATCCCGATCCAGTGCGAGTACTACGCCCTGGAGGGCCTCGGTCAGCTTCTGCGTAACGTCGACCTGGTGCGGGGGCACCTCAATCCCACCCTGCATGTGTCGACCATCCTGCTCACCATGTACGACGGCCGCACGCGCCTTGCCTCGCAGGTTGCGGAGGAGGTGCGCACCCACTTCGGGGACGAGGTGCTCCGGACGAGCATTCCCCGCTCCGTCCGCATCTCCGAGGCTCCGAGCTACGGGCAGACGGTGCTGACCTACGATCCAGGATCAAGCGGTGCCCTCTCGTATCTTGAGGCGGCCCGAGAAATCGCGCTGAAGGGCGTCGGCATCAGCTACGACGGCAGCCAGGCCCACATCGGCGCCCAGAACAACCCGAACATGGTGGAGGGGATGCAGTGAGCGAGCGACGGAGGGGTCTGGGCCGCGGTCTCGGCGCACTTATCCCCGCTGCCCCGACCGAGAAGACCCCGACACCGGCGGCGATGGGGGGCGGAGCCTCCACCTCCCCGGTCTCGGTGCCGGTGCTGACGACCGACCGGGGAGTGGCTGCGGCCAAAGTGGCCACGCTGCCGCCGGTGACCCAGGACATCGAGACGGCTCCGGCAAGCCCATCCCCCGCCGAGGTGCCCGCACCTCCGATGGGTGCCCACTTCGCCGAGATTCCTCTTGACGCCATCACGCCGAACCCGCGCCAGCCGCGCGAGATCTTCGACGAGGACGCGCTCCAGGAGCTGGTCACCTCCATCCAGGAGGTCGGCCTTCTGCAGCCCGTCGTGGTGCGGCAGCTGGGACCCGCCCGCTACGAGCTGATCATGGGCGAGCGCCGCTGGCGTGCGTGCCGTGAGGCCGGTCTCGAGGCCATCCCGGCGATCGTGCGGGCCACGGATGACGAGAAGCTTCTGCTGGACGCCCTGCTGGAGAACCTCCACCGTGCCCAGCTGAACCCGATCGAAGAGGCGGCTGCCTACGACCAGCTGCTGAAGGACTTCAACTGCACGCACGATCAGCTGGCCGACCGTATCGGGCGCTCCCGCCCGCAGGTCTCCAACACCTTGCGCCTGCTGAAGCTGTCCCCGACCGTGCAGAAGAGGGTGGCGGCCGGGGTCCTCTCGGCCGGCCACGCCCGGGCGCTGCTGGCCGTCGAGGACTCTGAGGAACAGGACCGGCTGGCCCACCGGATCGTGGCCGAGGGACTGTCGGTGCGGTCCGTGGAAGAGATCGTGACGCTGATGGGCTCGCGGCCCCAGAAGGCTTCACGGGCCCGCGGCCCCCGGGCCGGCTCGGTGCCCTCACCGGCGCTGAACGAACTGGCCACCCGCCTGTCGGACCGCTTCGAAACGCGGGTGAAGGTCGAGCTGGGCCAGAAGAAGGGCAAGATCACTGTCGAGTTCGCCTCCGCGGACGACCTCGAAAGGATCCTCAGCACGCTCGCCCCGGGCGAGAGGCTGGCGCTCCAGAAGAGTCTCCAGGAGAGCGACGGCGAGGAGACGCTGGACTGATCCCTGGTCGGTGCCGCCCGAGGGTGCAGAGGAGCGGGCCGTGTCCGGTGTGTACCGGAACACGGCCCGCTCTTTGCTTTGAGGCGGTATCGAGTGAATCCCATCGTGGATACGATGCGATCAGGTATGGCACATCCACCGGACAGCAATCTGATCTGTGAGTGGGGAGTCGGGGGCCATGCGATCGATGAGCCGCACCGGACTGGTGAGCGCGGGCCTGGGCCTCGGAATGGTCGGCGGATTCGTCGGCAGTCTGCTCAGGGAACGGAGCGTGCTGAGAGCCGTTCGCGATGCGGCCGACGAAGGAAGCGAGGATCAGCCTTCATGGGGCGTCGGCTCGTGCCGCTCACTCTGGACAACCTTCAGGACCTTCCCCACCGTTGCCGCTCCTGTGTCTTCTGGGAGCTGGACCCCGTCAGTGGTGAAGCCGCACTGAAGGCTGGTACTGCCGCGCTGGAGAAGGAAGGCTGGATCTCCGCCGTCCTGCTGGACTGGGGATCGTGCGGCCGGGTGGTGTACGTCGATGACGTCCCGGCGGGGTTCGTCCTCTACGCCCCGCCGGCCTATGTGCCACGATCCACGGCCTTCCCCACGAGCCCGGTCTCGCCGGATGCCGTCCAGCTGATGACGGCGTTCGTCATGCCCGGCTACCAGGGACAAGGGCTGGGCCGGGTGCTGGTGCAGACGGTCGCCAAGGATCTGCTGCGCCGGGGGTTCAAAGCGATCGAGGCGTTCGGTGACGTTCGCTGGGAGCAGCCCGCCTGTCTGCTGCCCGCCGATCATCTGCTGGCGGTGGGCTTCAAGACGGTCCGGCAGCACCCCACGCACCCTCGGCTCCGGCTGGAGCTGCGGTCCACGCTGTCCTGGAAGGAAGACGTGGAGATGGCGCTCGACCGTCTCCTGGGCGCTGTGCAGAAGGAGCCTGCGCTCAGGCCGCTATAGCGAACGGGCCAACCCGAGGGGGTTGGCCCGTTGGTGTTTCACGTGAAACACGACTAGCTGATGAAGTCCTCGAGGTCGCGGATGAGCGCGGCCTTGGGCTTGGCGCCGACGATGGTCTTGGCAACCTCCCCGCCCTGGTAGACGTTCAGGGTCGGGATGGACATGACGCCGTACTTGGCGGCGGTGCCGGGGTTCTCGTCGATGTTCAGCTTGACGATCTCGATCTTGTCGCCGTACTCGGCGGCGATCGCCTCGAGGGACGGGGCGATCTGGCGGCACGGGCCGCACCAGGCCGCCCAGAAGTCCACCAGAACGGGCTTGTCGTTCTTAAGGACGTCCTCGTCGAAGGAGTCGTCGGTCACAGTCTTCAGGTTGCCGGCCACAGGGGGCTCCTTAGCTTGTCGTGCGGTGGGGCGGGGGAAGGGGAAGATCAGACGGCGGTCTTCTCGGGTTCCGCCTGCTCCTCGTCCGCGAGGGCGGCGAGGAAGCGTTCGGCGTCCAGAGCCGCGGAGCAGCCGGTACCTGCTGCGGTGATCGCCTGGCGGTAGGTGTGGTCGACCACGTCACCGGCGGCGAAGACCCCGGTCACATTGGTGTGGGTGGACGGAGAGGCGACCTTCAGGTAGCCCTCCTCGTCCAGGTCCAGTTGACCCTTGAACAGTTCGGTACGCGGGTCGTGGCCGATCGCGATGAACAGACCGGTCACGGCCAGGTCGGACACCTCGCCGGTCTTGAGGTTGCGCAACTTCAGGCTGGAGAGCTTCTGGTCACCCTGGATCTCGGCGACCTCGCTGTCCCAGACGAACTTGATCTTCGGGTCGGCGAAGGCACGCTCCTGCATCGCCTTGGAGGCACGCAGGGTGTCCCGGCGGTGGACGATCGTCACCGACTTGGCGAACCGCGACAGGAAGGTGGCCTCCTCCATCGCGGTGTCGCCACCGCCGATCACGGCGATGTCGTGGTCCTTGAAGAAGAAGCCGTCACAGGTGGCGCACCAGGAGACACCGCGACCCGAGAAGGCGTCCTCGTTCGGCAGACCCAGCTTGCGGTGCTGCGAGCCGGTCGTGACGATGACAGCCTTCGCCCGGTGGACCGTGCCCGCGGTGTCGGTGACGGTCTTGATCTCACCGGTCAGGTCGACGGAGACGACGTCGTCCGGAACCAGCTCGGCACCGAAGCGCTCGGCCTGCGCGCGCATGTTGTCCATGAGGTCGGGCCCCATGATGCCGTCGCGGAAGCCCGGGAAGTTCTCCACCTCGGTGGTGTTCATCAGCGCGCCACCCGCGGTGACGGCGCCCTCGAATACCAAGGGCTTCAGCGAGGCACGGGCGGTGTACAGCGCCGCCGTGTAACCTGCGGGCCCGGAGCCGATGATGATCACGTTACGGACGTCGCTCACGGCTTGATTCCTCGTCTCTGGTCTACGTCAGTGACCGGCAGGAGCCCCTTTCGGGACTCTCACCCCACCCAACGGATCCTACGGGGCGAGCATTCCCGGTGTGTCAGGGCACACGCGTGCGTCGGGGCGACCGACGGAGCGTTTCCAGCAGACTCAGGAGCGGGTGAGGGAACGCTTCAGAAGCACCTTGCCGACGGCGTCGGGTTCCTGCTGGATACACGCCGCACCGACGATGTAGGCCGTGACGTGTGAGCTGTCGCCGGCATTGGGCATCACGACCAGGTAGGCGGGCTTCCCGTCGTACGTTCCCGTCTTGGCGCCCAGGACATCGTCACTGCGGTGGAGTGCCGCCCTGACGCAGCCGGGGACGGCGACCTCGGCCTTGATCAGGGTGTTCGCACCGCGGGGCGAGTCGGGCGTGTTCTGCTCGGGGTCGTGGCCCGACCGGGGCTGCCGGCCATCGGACCCCTGCCGGGATTGCCGGCCGCCGAGCAGATCCTTCACCTGGGTCTCGACACTCGCGCCGGAGAAGGGCAGAGCGGAGGGTGTGGGCTCGCCCTGGGCGGTAGTCGTCCCGGAGGAACGATCGCCGAGCGACTGCAGCGCCAGCGTTCCGGCTCCGAGGACGGCTGCGGTCAGGAAGGCGCCCAACACCATACGGCGACGCCGACGCCCCGGCGCGGCCCCCTTGCGTCCGGGGCCGGTCGTCGCGCGAGGGCGCCCGCCCGGCCGCTCCGGGGTGGCGTGTGTTTCACGTGAAACATGAACCTCTCGCTCCTCCGGGGCTGACCCCGTCACCCCGGCGAACGCGATGTCCTGCGGTTCGGGAGCGGTGGCGCTCAGTAGTGCCTCGGCGGCGAGGGCGGCATCGATCCGACCGGCCACATCGGCCGGCATGCGCTCCGCCTCCGATACGGATCCCAGCAGGCCCCGGATCTCCTCCAGTGAGACATGGACATCGGCGCACAGCTCACACGTCTGAAGGTGACGTCGTACGTCCGCGCTGCGGGCTGGGGGGAGGAGGCCCTCGGTGAGGTCGGAGATCTCCGTGACGTCCGGGTGTCCGGCCGTGTCTGTCGTCGAGGTCACGCTCGCCCACCTCCGCCCTTCACTACGGCTGAATCACTGGGGCCTGTGCTCTCGGGGCCGCGGCTCGAAGACCCCGTTGCAGGTGGGACGGATGTCCCCGCCACCCGGTTCCGTCGTGCGCCGGGTTCTTTTCCGCTTCCGGAGCCTTCGGGGCGTAGATGCGTGAGGAGGGGCAGCAGGCGGGCTCTGCCCCTGGCGCACCGGCTCTTCACCGTGCCCGTCGGCACGTCGAGGATGCGAGCCGCTTCCGCCACCGGGTATCCCTGCATGTCCACGAGGACCAGGGCGGCTCGTTGGTCGTGTGGGAGGGTGCCGAGTGCTTCGAGGAGCTGTCGGTGCACATCGTTCCGCTCGGCCGGCGCCGAGGCCGACTCGTGCGGCTCCAGCAGCTGCTCCAGCCGCTCGGTGTCGTCGACGGGGGACGTCTTCCGGGAGGCGGCCTTGCGAGCACGGTCCAGGCAGGCGTTCACCGTGATCCGGTGCAGCCAGGTCGTGACAGCCGACTGGCCCCGGAAGGTATGGGCAGCCCGGTAGGCCGACACCAAGGCGTCCTGGACGGCGTCTGCGGCCTCCTCGCGCTCCCCCAGTGTCCGCAGGGCGACCGCCCAGAGCCGGTCCCGATGCCGCCGCACGATCTCACCGAAGGCGTCCGGATCGCCCTTCACATGACGGTCGAGGAGTTCCTTGTCGCTCGTTCCGTCGAATCCGGCGCCCTCTGCCATCTGCCCCTCCCGAGCGGAGGCCTCAGCTGGTCACCTTGATGTCGGCCACTCGGCCTCGCCAGTGGCCCCCGCCGTCCGAGGGAAGCTTGGTCAGCCACACCAGGAGATACCGGGACTTGAGGGGCTTTCCTGGGGTGAGTACCACCGTCGTACCCGAACCGTCGGCGGCCTTGGCGTAGTCCTCGAACGAGGTCGGCTCCGCTGCCGCGTCAGCGTCGGCGGCACGCAGCTCGACCGAGGTCTCGCCCACGAAGCTGACGGTCACCTTGCCGACCTGCTGGACCTTGCCCAGATCGAGGATCATGCCGACACCCGGCTTCAGGTTGCCCAACTCGGGGCTCAGGTAGAAGTCCGTCTGCCAGTAGGAGGCCGCATCCGTGTCGATGGCCTTTCCTATGTCGTCGGGCTTCTCCGACTGGTCCGGGCCGAACGGGTCGAAGTCGCGGGCGCCCTTGATCGGGACGGCCTTGCCCGACGCCGGCTTCTTCGAGCCCTTGTCCCCGTCGTCCGTCGTCCGGCTCTTGTGCGTGTCGTCGGACTTCCCGCCTCGGTCCATCAGGGCATCCGCCAACTGCCAGCTGCCCAGCCCCAGCGCGGCGATGAGCAGCGCGGAGACCGCCCACTTCAGCGCCTTGCCGGTGCGGCTCTGCAGTGGTGCCGGCGGAGCCGTGATCGGCTGCGTGGCCCCGGGGTGGGGTACCTGGCGACCGTAGGTGCCCTGCTGGTAGGTCGTGCGCTGGTACTCGGGCGGCGCCGTGAAGGAAGGCTCGGGCGGGCGGATGCGCGGCATCTCACCGATCGCCTTCACCAGCTCCTCCGGCGTGGTGCACGGAGCCTCGTGCCGGGAGGCCGTGGCCCCGTCGTTGACGAGGGCGCGCATGGTCAGCTCGGACAGGCCCCGGTGCACTCCGGCCCGCACCTGGTCCGGCGGGATGAGGCCGATGTCCTTGGGCAGGCCGGACAGGCCGTACGCGTCGTTCTCGTACGGCCAGCGCTGGGTCAGCGACGCGTACAGCAGGGCGCCGATGGCCTCGGTGTCGGCACGCTGCGGGGTCTCGGAGCCGATGCCCCGCAGCGCCGCGTTCACGGCGAGGCCGCGGATGCGCCACTGACCGGTGGAGGCGCGCAGCACGGCGTTCGGGTTCAGCCGCAGATGGGCGAGGCCCTCCCGGTGCGCGGCAGCCATGGCCGAGGCGATCTGACTGACCATCTGGTAGGCGTCGTGCGGCTCCAGGGGGCCGCCGGCCAGGAGCGTGGACAGTTCGGTCGCGTCGGGCAGCCACTCGTGGACGACGTAGACGAGGTCGTTCTCCTCGACGGCGTCGAGGACCTGGACGAAGCGCGGATCGCCGAGCAGCGCGGAGGAACGGGCGGCGGCGAGGACGGAGCGGGCCCGGGCGTGGTCCGCGGGCAGTACATGGACGCCGACGGCGCGACGGAGTTTCTCGTCGACCGCACGCCAGCTGCTGAATCCGTCCAGACGGGTGACGCACTCCTCCAGCCGGTAGCGTCTGGCGAGCTTGTGACCGCTGTGCAGTTCCGGTGGCGAGGTCTTCCGTCCGGGACCTTCGGCTCCGCCGCTCCCCTGTGCCTCGTCGCTGTCCGTGTCCCGCTCCGGGTTCTTGGCCACCCCGTCGGCCGTGGACTGGTCCGCCTTGGCGGTCAGCGGCTCTTCACCGCTGTTGTCTGCCACGTCGACGGCAGCCGTGCTCCGTTCCGCCACCGTCGTCCCTGCCTCCCCATCCGTTGCACGCTGTCCGACGCCGAAACCAATTGTGCCCACAGTCTGCCGCTATGCACGACACACGGCAGCGGACGATGGTTGTGCGCCTACCCCCGCCTCATCGGCCCAGACGCCCGCGCACCATTCCCACGAGCGAGTTCAGTTCCTCGATGCGCATCCGGCGGGCGGCGACGAAGAAGACGCCGAACAGGAGGGCACCGCCCACCAGCAGCGCGGCGAAGGAGCCGACGACGCCCTGGCCGAGCGTGTGCCCGACGCCGTAGCAGGCCGCACCGCTGAGCAGGACGGCCGGCACGGAGGCGATGCCCAGACGCGCGTACGTACGCAGCACCCGCGCCCCGTCCAGATCCCCGCCCAGCCGCTTGCGCAGCCGGCGCCAGGCGACACCCACACCGATGGCGTAGGCGAGGCCGTAGGCGGCGGCCATGCCGGCGACCGCCCAGCGCGCCGGCAGCAGGAAGTAGCACAGTGCCGCGGCGCCGGCGTTGACCGCGGCCACGATGACCGTGTTGTAGAAGGGAGTGCGGGTGTCCTCGTAGGCGTAGAAGGCGCGCAGGACGACGTACTGCACGGAGTACGGGATCAGGCCGAGGCCGAAGGCCATCAGCATGTATCCCATGTTGGTGGCCGCGTCGGTGCCGGCGGAGCCGAAGATCAGGGTGCACATCGGGATGCCGAGCGCCACGAACCCGAACGCGATGGGCACGATGGCCACCGCGGTGGTGCGCAGTCCCTGGGAGATGTCGTCGCGGATGGCGCCCCTGTCGCCCTCGGCGGCCGAGCGCGAGATGCGCGGCAGCAGGGCGGCCATCAGGGACACGGTGATGATGGCCTGGGGCAGGCCCCAGATCAGCTGGGCGTTCGCGTAGGCGGCGAAGCCGGTCCCCTTGACGCCGGAGTCCTTGCCGGCGGCGGTCGACAGCTGAGTCACCACCATGGCACCCGCCTGGTTGGCGAGGACGAACAGGACCGTCCACTTGGCGAGCATCGCGGCCTTGCCCAGGCCGTGGCCCCTCCAGTCGAAGCGCAGCCGGATCCGGAAGCCGGTCTCCCGCAGGTAGGGGATCATCGCCAGCGCCTGGACGACCAGGCCGAGCAGCACACCGACGCCGAGCAGCCGCTGGCCCTGCGGCGGGATGTTGGTGACGTCCAGGTGGGAGTTGGCGGAGGTGCCGTAGACCCAGATGAACATGCCGAGGGTCACGATGATGACGATGTTGTTCAGGACCGGCGTCCACATCATCGCGCCGAACTTGCCGCGCGCGTTGAGGATCTGACCCATCACCACGTGGATGCCCATGAAGAAGATGGAGGGCAGGAAGTAGCGGGTGAAGGTGACCGCGACGTCGTTCGCCGCCGGGTTGCTGGCGACGGGGTTGGCCAGCAGCCGTACAAGCAGCGGCGCGGCGAACATCGCGAGCCCGGTCAGCGCGGCGAGGGCGACCATCACGAGGGTCAGCAACCGGTTCGCGAAGGCCTCTCCGCCGTCCTCGTCCTCCTTCATGGAGCGCACGAGCTGCGGGACGAACACGGAGTTCAGTCCGCCGCCGACGGTGAGGATGTAGATCATCGTCGGCAGCTGGTAGGCCACCTGGAAGGAGTCGGCCAGGAAGCCGAGGCCCAGCGCGGCGGCGATCAGTGCGGAGCGGACGAAGCCGGTGAGACGGGAGACCATCGTGCCCGCCGCCATGACGGCGCTGGACTTCAGAAGTCCGGCTGCCCGGCCGCCCTTCTTCGCGGGCGCGTCGCCGCCCGCGGTCACCTCCGGCTCGACGGTCCCGACGGCCCCGAGGGCGTCCGTGGCGGCCACGGGGGACTGCGCCTGGTAGCCCGCGACGGCCGGACCGGACGGGTAGGCGGCGGACGGCGCGCCGGGGTAGCCGCCGGCATGGGGGTGGCCCTGCTGCGGGCTCTGACCGTACGGCCGGGGGTACTGACCGGCGACGTCGTGCACCCCACCGGGCGCACCGCCCTGGGGGTCCATGGGCGCATGGCCGCCGCTGTGCTGCTGGTCCTTGAAGAGATGCGCGAAGGCGTCCGGCTCGTGGTACTCCTCACCGGAGTGCGTGACCAGGTCGTCCACGCCCACGAACTGGGTCCCGCGCGGGTCCTCGCCGTACGGCAGGTACTGGGTGGCGCCGCCCGGCTCCGGCGCGGGGGTCTGCGCCCAGACACGGGGGTCGGGGGCATAGGGCGACTGGGCGGGCGGCGCGTACGGCGGCTGCTGCGGGTCGTACGTCCCCGGGGGCGGCGGCGGGTGCGCGGCGCGGTCGTACAGCGCCTCGGCGACCGGGTCCTGGGCCGCCAGGTCGTGGGCCCGGTAGGGGTCCTGTTCGTAGGCGTCCTGGAGATACATGTCCGCCGCGTGCTGTGGCGGCACCTGGCCGGGCTCGGGCGGCGGCTCGGGGTAGCCCGAGCCGGCCGCGCCCTGGCCGCTGTCACCGTCATACGGCGCGTTCATGCTTACCCCACCTCATCGTCCCGGGCCCACCGGCCACGACTTCGCTCAACGGTCCACTCTCTCACCCGTCCCGGACGGGTCGGCGCTTTCCGGTGCGGTGTCCGGCGCAGGGTCACTCGGCTGCACCGGGTCGCCTGCCCCGGTGGCGGAGTCGGACTCCTCCGGGAGACGGCCCCCGGGCGCCTCGGGGTTCCCGGGCTCGTCCGGTTCTTCGCCCGCGGTGCCGGGGCCGTCGTCCCCGGCCTGCCGGGCGGCGGCGCGCTTGCGCTGGGTGTACATCCGGAAACCGGCGAGGACGAGGAGCAGGACGCCACCGCCGATGACCAGCATCACCGTGGGCGTGACCTCGGTGACCTTCACGTCGAAGGTGACGGGTTCGCCGTACCGTACGCCGTCCTCGGTGTAGAGCTGGGCGATGACCGCGACCCGGCCGTTGGCGTTGGCCGAGGTGGTGAACTTCACCGACTGGCTGTGGCCGCCGGAGATCTCCACGGGCTGTTCGTCGTAGGCCTTGCCACCGATCTTCAGGCGGGTCGGCATGGTCGACTCCAGGCGCAGCACCAGGTGGCCGACGGGCTGGACGAGGTTGTTCTGGACCGTCACCGGGATCGTGGCGCTGCGGCCCGAGAGCTTGGTCTCGGACTTGTCGATCAGCTTGACCTGGTCGGCCAGCTCGTCGAGCCATGCCTCCACGGCACCGCGGTAGCGGTCCGCCTCACCGCCGCGGCCGCGCCAGGAGACGGACATCTCCCGGTTTATCGCCCGGCCGAAGGGGGTCACCACGCGGGACTGGTCGGTGAGGACCACGCGGAAGCCGTCGAGCTTGCTCTGGGTGCGGGCGATCTGTTCGAAGGCCGTCCTCGGCAGCTCCTGCCGGCGCAGCGAGGAGGGGTACTCGGACGCCGAGGGGATGCGCGTGGTGGCGTCCGGGTCGGGCTTGTCCTTGGACGTCGCGGTGAGGTCCTGGGCCTGGGTCCAGGTGCCGCCCTGGAGGGCCGTCAGTGCTGCCGCCATGGCCTGGGCCTGGCTCGCCGTGGGCATGCGCTGCGGGGCGACGACGATACTGCGCTGCTTGTCCGTCTGCGTGTTCAGCTGGAGGCTCTGCGCGAGGAACCGCTGCACGGCGAGCGTGGCCGCACCCGCCTTCGTCAGGTCGCCTTCGAACGCCGTCGACAGCCGGCTGTCGGCGACCACCGCGGTGGTGCCTCCGCCGACCGGGCGGGCGGCGGACGGCGTGTACGACAGACCGGCGGTCTCCCGGAGGCTGTCGCTGCGGGCGATCACCCGGTCGGCTCCGGCGGAGGTCGCGACCTTCATGATCGAGGGATCCACGGCGCCGTTGACCGGCCAGGCGAAGTCGGTGCTCGGGGTGACGTGGAGCACGGTCTTGACGGTGGTCGCGGCGACATCGGTGGCGTCCTTGAGATGGCTGAGCGAGCCGGTGACGCGGGTGCCGTTGTGTGCCAGGGAAGCCAGGTCGGGGTCGGCGAAGGGCAGGGCGACGACCTCCTTGCCGGCCACCGCCTTCTGCAGGGACGCCAGCCACTGCTTGGCGATCGCCTGGTTCTCCCGGGAGCCGGGCGTGCTGGTGCCGCCGGGACCCTGGATCCGGTAGTTGCCGACCGCCATCGCGTCGACCGAGGCCAGCAGGTCCGGGTCGATCACCCACGTGATGTCGAGGTCCTTGCCCAGGTCCACCATCTGCGCCAGCCGGCCGCCGGGTGCCAGTTCCTTGGCCAGACCGTCGTCGAGGAACTCCGGCGTCTGCAGGTCGCCGGCGCCCGTCTTGGCCGACATGTGGACGGCGGAGAGCAGCGGCCACAGGAACGTCGTCTTCGTCTTGGTGTCGGCGTCCGAGGGCTGCCAGGGCAGGAGCGTCCGCCGGATCCCCAGGAGCTGGTCCCACTGCTGGGCCGAGGTCTGGCCGGACAGGGCCACATCCAGCTCGTAGACGCCGTCCTCGCCCAGGTCGAGCTTGTCCGTGGGGACGGAGATGCTGAAGTGCTCGGCGACGCCCGGGGCCAGCTTGTCGAAGTCCTCTTCGTACTTCCCGCCGACCTCGGTGCCGGAGCCGCCCTGCGCCTCGTCGGAGTGCCGGGTCACGGAGTCGATGGCCGAGCGGGTGGTCAGTGAGGGGCCCACGCGCAGGCCCACGTGGGCGTCGGTGACGGTCTGCCTGCCGTTGTTGGTCACGGTGCCCGACACGGTCAGAGTGTCGCCGTCCGTCGGGGCACTGGGGCTGAGCGAGTCGACGGAGACGGAGACCGTGTCGGACCCGGCGGCCTGCGCGGGGCCGGCGGCAGGCAGCTGAAGCACACCGGCCAGCAGGGGCGTACCCGCGAGAAGTGCTCCGGCCCGCCGCAACCAGCGGCGGGCAGGTGAGGCACTGGTCCCCTGGAAGTCAGCCGCCTCGGCCACGCGCTCGCCCGTCCCTCGTCGTCAGTGGTCGTCGGAATGTGCGTCCACGCATGGTAACGATGCGCGCTGAACGGAAGTGCCGCGGTCTCCTTCACAAGATCGAAGGGCAGCCGCCGGACCGTCCCCTATATCCAGTATCGAGGGGAGCGCGGGCGTACGCCGCAAGAGCAGTGCTTGCGGGAGTATGCGGGCAGCTGTCCGCGCCGCATGCGTGGCGGCCGCGTCCGGACCACGACGCAGGCGCCCCAGCTCGCGCGGGGCACGTACCCTCTTCTGTTGTGCCGAACCCGAACGAAGACACTCCCTCTGCCCTGAGCCAGGCGCAGCAGCGCGCGGTCGCCGAGCTGCTGCGGGTGGCCCCCGTCGCCGACGACCTCGCCCGCCGATTCCAGGAAGCCGGCTTCTCGCTCGCCCTGGTCGGCGGTTCGGTCCGTGACGCGCTGCTCGGCCGGCTCGGCAACGACCTGGACTTCACCACCGACGCCCGCCCCGAGGACGTACTGAAGATCGTCCGGCCGTGGGCGGACGCCGTCTGGGAGGTGGGCATCGCCTTCGGGACGGTCGGCGCGCAGAAGTCCGCCCGTGTCGAAGGCGCGGACTGGAACTTCCAGATCGAGATCACCACCTACCGGTCGGAGGCGTACGACCGCACCTCGCGCAAGCCGGAGGTGTCGTACGGCGACTCCATCGAGGAGGATCTGGTCCGCCGCGACTTCACCGTCAACGCGATGGCCGTGGCGCTGCCGGAGAAGGAGTTCATCGACCCGCACGGTGGTCTGGAGGATCTCGCGGCGCGTGTCCTGCGGACGCCGGGCACTCCCGAGGAGTCCTTCTCGGACGATCCGCTGCGCATGATGCGAGCCGCCCGGTTCGCCGCCCAGCTCGACTTCGAGGTCGCCCCCGAGGTCGTCACCGCCATGACCGAGATGGCCGCGCGTATCGAGATCGTCTCGGCGGAACGGGTCCGTGACGAGCTGAACAAGCTGATCCTGTCGGCGCACCCCCGCAAGGGACTGGCGCTGCTGGTCGACACCGGGCTGGCCGGCCATGTCCTGCCCGAGCTGCCGGCGCTGCGTCTGGAGAGTGACGAGCACCACCGGCACAAGGACGTCTACGAGCACACGCTGATCGTCCTGGAGCAGGCGATCGAGCTGGAGCAGGACGGTCCCGACCTCACCCTGCGGCTGGCCGCCCTGCTGCACGACATCGGCAAGCCGCGCACGCGCCGCTTCGAGACGGACGGCCGGGTCTCCTTCCATCACCACGAGGTGGTGGGCGCCAAGATGACCAAGAAGCGCATGACCGCCCTGAAGTACTCCAACGAGCTGGTGAAGGACGTCTCGCGGCTGGTCGAGCTGCACCTGCGCTTCCACGGCTACGGCACCGGCGAGTGGACGGACTCGGCGGTCCGCCGGTACGTCCGTGACGCTGGCCCGCTGCTGGAGCGCCTGCACAAGCTGACCCGCTCGGACTGCACGACGCGCAACAAGCGGAAGGCGGTGGCGCTGTCCCGGGCGTACGACGGCCTGGAGGAGCGCATCGCCCAGCTGAAGGACCAGGAGGAGCTGGACGCCATCCGGCCCGACCTCGACGGCAACCAGATCATGGAGATCCTGGGAGTCGGCCCGGGGCCGGCCGTCGGCAAGGCGTACAAGCACATGCTGGAGCTACGCCTGGAGAACGGCCCGATGGAGCACGGCGCGGCGGTGGCCGCTCTCAAGGAGTGGTGGGCCGCGCAGGGCTGATCCCGTCCGGTCGATGTTTCACGTGAAACATCACTCGGGGACCAGTGGCACCGAGGGGCGATGTTTCACGTGAAACGTCGCCCCTCACTCCGTTTCGGCGATGTCTGACAGGTGCTCGTCGGCTGACCGGCGTTCGGAGCGGACCAAGGCCAGGGTGATCGCCCCGTAGACGGCGGCGACGAGGACCACCAGCATCGTGGAGCGGCCATCGGGCGGAAGCATCAGCGCCGCCACGCCTGCCGCTCCCACGAAGGCGACGTTGAACAGCACGTCGTACACGGAGAAGATCCGGCCGCGGAAGGCGTCCTCGACGCAGGTCTGGACGACCGTGTCCGTGGCGATCTTCGCTCCCTGGGTGATCAGGCCGAGCACGAAGGCCGCCACCATCAGGGGGCCGGTGGTGAAGGGAAGACCCAGAGCGGGTTCCAGCACCGTGGCGGTGCCGGCGCACGCCGTGATCCAGCGAACCGGCCCGAGCCGCCCGACCGCCCAGGGCGTCACCGCGGCCGCCGCGAAGAATCCTGCCCCGGACAGGGCCAGCGCCGTGCCGAGCAGCCGCATTCCTCCGTCCGGGGTGTCGGACAGGGTGTAACGGCAGAGCATGAGCAGCAGGACGAGGAGGGCGCCGTAGCAGAAGCGCATCAGCGTCATCGCGGCCAGAGCCCGGGCCACCTCCCGGCGTCGGGGGGCCGCCAGATGCCGGACGGCCGCGAGCAGCTCGCGTGCCGTCTCGGCGAGCGTGGTGCCGAGGCGGGGCCGGTCCGGGTGCCGGTCGGGCCCGAGGAGGGCGGAAGGCAGGCGGAGGGAACCGAGTCCGGCGCACAGGTAGAGGAAGGCGCCGAGCAGCACCACGACCGCGTCGGAGTCCGACACCACGATCCGTACGCCGAAGGCCAGGCCGCCGCCGGCGGTCGCGGCGAGTGTGCCGGCCGTCGGCGACAGCGAGTTGGCCACCACCAGGCGCTCGGTGTCGACGACCCGGGGAAGGGCCGCCGACAGCCCCGCGAGAACGAAGCGGTTGACGGCCGTGACGCACAGCGCGGAGGCGTAGAAGAGCCAGTCGGGGGCGTGGCCGATCATCAGGGCCGCGGTGGCCGCGGCCAGCAGGGCCCGCAGCAGGTTGCCGTAGACGAAGACCTGACGGCGCCGCCAGCGGTCGAGCAGGACGCCGGCGAAGGGGCCGACCAGCGAATAGGGGAGCAGCAGGACCGCCATCGCCGAGGCGATCGCGGTGGCCGAGGTCTGCTTCTCCGGCGAGAAGACGACGTACGCGGCGAGCGCGACCTGGTAGACGCCGTCGGCGCCCTGGGACAGGAGGCGGACGTACAGCAGGCGCCGGAAGTACCGCAGGCGCACCAGCAGGCGCAGGTCACGTACGACGGGCATGGGCGACAGCCTCACATATGCGGAAGGTCCCCGGGTCGGTGGACCCGGGGACCTTCACAGCCCTGGCAGGAGCGTTCTCGTGCGAGCGTGCTCAGCGCCTCAGCGCTCGACCTCACCGCTGATGAACTTCTCGACGTTCTCGCGGGCCTCGTCGTCGAAGTACTGGACCGGCGGGGACTTCATGAAGTACGAGGACGCCGACAGGATCGGGCCGCCGATACCGCGGTCCTTGGCGATCTTCGCGGCGCGCAGGGCGTCGATGATGACACCCGCGGAGTTCGGGGAGTCCCAGACCTCGAGCTTGTACTCCAGGTTCAGCGGGACGTCACCGAAGGCACGGCCCTCGAGGCGGACGTAGGCCCACTTGCGGTCGTCCAGCCAGGCGACGTAGTCGGACGGGCCGATGTGGACGTTCTTCTCGCCGAGGTCCCGGTCGGGGATCTGGGAGGTGACGGCCTGCGTCTTGGAGATCTTCTTGGACTCCAGGCGCTCGCGCTCGAGCATGTTCTTGAAGTCCATGTTGCCGCCGACGTTCAGCTGCATCGTGCGGTCCAGGATCACACCACGGTCCTCGAACAGCTTCGCCATGACGCGGTGCGTGATGGTGGCGCCGACCTGGGACTTGATGTCGTCACCGACGATCGGGACGCCCGCCTCGGTGAACTTGTCCGCCCACTCCTTGGTGCCGGCGATGAAGACCGGGAGGGCGTTGACGAAGGCGACCTTGGCGTCGATGGCGCACTGGGCGTAGAACTTCGCCGCGTCCTCGGAGCCCACGGGGAGGTAGCAGACCAGGACGTCGACCTGCTTGTCCTTCAGGATCTGGACGATGTCGACCGGCTCGGCGTCGGACTCCTCGATGGTCTGGCGGTAGTACTTGCCGAGACCGTCGAGGGTGTGGCCGCGCTGGACGGTGACACCGGTGTTGGGCACGTCGCAGATCTTGATGGTGTTGTTCTCGGAGGCGCCGATCGCGTCCGCGAGGTCGAGGCCGACCTTCTTGGCGTCGACGTCGAACGCGGCGACGAACTCGACGTCGCGCACGTGGTAGTCACCGAACTGCACGTGCATCAGGCCGGGCACCTTGGACGCCGGGTCGGCGTCCTTGTAGTACTCGACTCCCTGCACCAGCGACGCCGCGCAGTTGCCCACGCCGACGATGGCTACGCGAACCGAACCCATTCCGGTTGCTCCCTGTGTGTACGAGTGAGGCCCTGATTGGGTCTCACGTGGCGGTGTCGTCGGACGTATCCGTCCGGGGGGTGTCCCCGGGACGGGGCAGGCCGCCCGTCGATCCAGTGGTGGTGTCCTGCTGAGCGGACTCTCCGGACACGGAACCCCGCAGGTCCCGTCCGGCCCGCTCGCTCTCGATGAGCTCGTTCAGCCAGCGCACTTCGCGCTCCACGGACTCCATCCCGTGGCGCTGGAGCTCGAGCGTGTAGTCGTCGAGGCGTTCCCGGGTGCGCCCCAGCGAGGCGCGCATCTTCTCCAGGCGCTCTTCCAGGCGGCTGCGCCGGCCCTCCAGGACGCGCATGCGGACATCGCGCGAGGTCTGCCCGAAGAAGGCGAACCGTGCGGCGAAGTGCTCGTCCTCGTAGGCGTCGGGGCCGGTCTGCGAGAGCAGTTCCTCGAAGTGTTCCTTGCCTTCCGCCGTCAGCCGGTAAACGATCTTGGCGCGGCGTCCGGCGAGTGGGGCGGCGACTGCGTCGTCGTGCGTGTGTCCGGGTTCCTCGATCAGCCAGCCGTTGGTGACCAGCGTCTTGAGGCAGGGGTACAGCGTCCCGTAGCTGAACGCGCGGAACACACCCAGTGACGTGTTCAGCCGCTTGCGCAGCTCATAGCCGTGCATCGGGGACTCCCGCAGCAGGCCGAGTACGGCGAACTCGAGGATGCCGGAGCGCCGGCTCATCGTCGCCTCCTCTCGGCCCCGCAGGTCGGTCCCGCAGGTCTCGCAGTGCCTGTCAGCGACTTTATCTCGCGCTGATGTATCGGTTCGATACATCACGACGATAGAACGACCCACCCCGAGCGACAAGGGGGACGGTGGTGAACGGGATCACATCACCGATTCGTAGGAGGCAAGTTGCCTGTTTTGGGGTGAACTTCGGGGCTCGGCGGGTTTTGGTGGTGCGTAGTCTGTGCGGCATGGACACCACCGGGAACCGCGTGACGCCTGGGGAGCGTCCTCGTCCCCGGTGCAGTACGGGTGAATGCGGAACCGACCACATCCGTACTTCGGGGGGACCGGAAACCAGCCGCCGTTCCAGGCGCGCACGGGTGCGCCTGCCCGAGGAGTAATCGTTCGATGAGCGAGCACCGTCGCAAACCGCCGCAGCCGCAGGGAGGCGGACGTGCCGCGGCCCGACGCGGCCAGTCCGGCCCGTCCTCCGGCCGCCGTGCGGCACCGCGAGGCGCCACCGGGTCTCCTGCCGACTCCTACGGGGCCCCTTCCCCCGGGGGGGAGCCTGCCGGCTCGGCAGGTGAGGAGCGACCCTACGGCGGCCGTGCCGAGGCCCGCCGTGCAGCGCAGAAGGGCGGCCGTCGCAGAACGGCCGACAACACAGGTCCTGGCGGCCGGCGCGGTGGACCGACCGAGCAGACCGGTCCGGGGCGCGGCAGGGGCCGTGCGACCACGGCACCGGGCAAGAAGAGGTTCATCGACTACCCCCGGGTCGGCAAGCACGGCTGGCGGCGCTGGGTGCCGTCCTGGAAGCTGGTCAGCGGGCTGTTCCTCGGCTTCGTCGGCAGCCTGGTGGTGATGGTCGGCGTCGGCTACGCGATGGTGGCGATCCCGAACGAGAACGACGCGGCCAAGTCCCAGAACAACGTTTACTACTGGGCCGACGGCAAGCAGATGGTGGCCACCGGCACCGGCATCAACCGGCAGAACGTCAGCATCGACCAGATCCCCGAGGCGATGCAGTTCGCGGTGATCTCCGCCGAGAACAAGTCCTTCTACAAGGACTCGGGCGTCGACCCCATGGGCATCGCGCGCGCGATGGTCAACATGGCGCGCGGCGGCCAGACGCAGGGTGGCTCGACGATCACCCAGCAGTACGTGAAGAACACGTACCTCAGCCAGGAGCAGTCGGTCACCCGGAAGTTCAAGGAGATGTTCATCTCCATCAAGGTGGGTGCCAAGCTCGACAAAGACCAGATCATGCAGGGCTACCTGAACACCTCGTACTTCGGCCGGGGCGCGTACGGCATCCAGGCCGCGGCGCAGACCTACTACGGCAAGAACGCGGTCGATCTCAAGCCGAGCGAGTGCGCCGTCCTCGCGGCGCTGCTCAAGGGTCCGACGTACTACGACCCCGCGGGCAACCAGGACCTCGACAAGTCGGCGAGCCCGCAGGCCAACGAGAAGCGCTCCAAGGACCGCTGGTCCTGGATCCTCGGCGAGATGCACAAGGACAAGCACCTCTCCGACGGCCAGTACCAGGAGGCCATCGCCAAGTACCCCAAGCCCGACGACCGCAAGGCGACCAAGGGCATGACCGGCCAGATCAGCTACCTGGCCGACACGGCGAAGAAGTACGTGCTCGCCCACTCCGACATCACCGAAGCGCAGTTCGACCGCGGCGGCTACCAGATCTACACGACCTTCAAGAAGAAGGACGTCGACGCCCTGGCCAAGGCCGTGAAGAACGTCCAGAAGGAGAAGCTCGACCCGAAGCACCGCGAGCTGGACAAGTACGTCCAGTTCGGAGCGGCGTCGGTCAAGCCCAGGGACGGTGCGATCGTCGCTCTCTACGGTGGCGACGGCTATGAGAACGGGCACTTCACCAACAACGCCGACACCTCCGGTGTCCCCGTGGGTTCGACCTGGAAGCCGTTCGTGCTCGCCGCCGCCATGGAGTACGGCAAGTACAACTCCCACGGCGAGGGCGTCTCCCCGCTGAGCAAGTACAACGGCAACGACCACCTCAAGGTCCAGAAGCCGGACGGGACGTACTACCTCAACAAGGACAACTCGACCTTCTTCCAGGAGAACGAGAGCGACTACCCCTGGGGCTACATCTCCCTGCGCAAGGCGATGGAGCAGTCCGTCAACACGCCGTTCGTGCAGCTCGGTGTCGATGTGGGCATGACGCACGTCCGGGACGTGGCCCGGCAGGCCGGCATCCTCGAGCAGAGCATGTCCCAGGACCTCAACCCGTCCTTCGCCATCGGTACGTCCACGCCGAGCGCGATCCGCATGGCTGACGCCTACGCGACCTTCGCCGCCTCCGGCCAGCAGACGGAGCCGTACTCCGTGACCGCGGTCAAGGTCAACGGTGCCGACGCGCCCAGCTTCGTCAAGCCGAAGCCGACGCCCAAGGAGGCGATGGACCCGAACATCGCCAACAACGTCACGGACGTCCTGGAGAACGTCATCCAGAACGGTACGGGCAAGAAGGCCCGGGCCCTCGGCCGTGCGGCGGCGGGCAAGACCGGTACCACCGACGAGAACAAGTCGGCCTGGTTCGTCGGCTACACCCAGCAGCTGTCCACCTCGGTGGCGATGTTCCGCGAGAACCCCAAGAACCACAAGCTGCTGTCCATGAACGGCACGGCGGGCGCGGACTCCATCCACGGTGGTGACATCCCGACGCAGGTGTGGACCGAGTACATGCTGGCCGCGCTCAAGGGCCAGAACGATCTCGGTTTCCCGAAGGCCACCGATATCGGCACGGTCCAGCACGAGGCCGGTGCCCCCTCCCCGACCCCGAGCGTGACCTTCACGCCGAGCCCGTCGCCGAGTGACACGCCGAGCCCGACACCGAGCAAGACGAGCCCCTCACCGTCTCCGTCGGTCAGCGAGTCCTGCACCTTCGGGTGGGGCAACGACTGCAACGACACCGGTGGCGGCATCGGAGGCACGGACACGGGTGGTACCGACGGAGGAACGGTTCCGACGCCCACGGGCACGGAGACGACCGGTACCGGGAACAGCCGAGGCAACGGCAACGGCAACAGCACTGGCACCGGAAACGGCACTGATGGAGGCTTCTTCGCAGGCCAGAACGGATAGCCCGGCGATCAGACCGCCTGGCGCCCCTCTCGTCCGCGAGAGCTGTTTCACGTGAAACATGGGCCGCCGCACCGACCAGGTGCGGCGGCCCTCGGCGTTTTCCGGGACAGGTACGGCAGGATGTGCCCCATGCCCAGTGCAGAGATGACGCCCGCGAGTAGGCACGAGCCCGAGCCCGTGCGGCCCGTCGCGGCAGAACCGGTGCAGCCGACCAGGGAGGACGAGGTCGCCGCCGCCGGCAGTGAGCTGATCGGCGGACCCCTGGGGCGGCGCGCCCTGCCCGGGACCTCCTGGTGGACCCCTGTCCGGGTCGTGGCACTCGTGGCGATCGGCATGTTCGCCCTCGGCCTGGTCCAGAAGGCACCCTGCTACGACGGCGCGTGGTTCTTCGGTGCGAGCAGCCAGTACACGCACGCCTGCTACTCGGACATCCCGCACCTCTACCAGGGGCGCGGGTTCGCCGATCACCTCGTGCCCTACTTCGACAAGCTGCCCGGTGACATGGACTACCTCGAATACCCGGTGCTCACCGGAGTGTTCATGGAGGTGGCCTCCTGGCTGACGCCGCACAGCGGCTCCATCCAGCATCAGGAGCAGTGGTACTGGTTCGTCAATGCCGGGCTGCTGATGGTGTGCGCCGCCGTCATCGCCGTGTGCGTGGCGCGCACCCAGCGCCGCCGCCCCTGGGACGGTCTGCTGGTCGCTTTGGCCCCCGCCTTCGCGCTGACCGCGACCGTCAACTGGGACCTGCTCGCCGTGGCGCTGACGGCCGCCGCGATGCTGATGTGGTCCCGGGGCCGGGCCCTCGCCTTCGGTGTCCTCCTGGGGCTCGCCACGGCTGCCAAGCTCTACCCGTTCCTGCTGCTCGGACCGCTGCTGGTCCTGTGCTGGCGGGCCGGCAAGTGGCGCGAGTTCTTCCAGGCCCTGGGCGGCGCGGTGGGTGCCTGGCTCGTGGTGAACCTGCCGGTGATGATCACGCACGACGCGACGGGCTTCCACATCCGCGAGGGCTGGGCGAAGTTCTACACCTTCAGCAAGGAGCGAGGGGTCGACTTCGGTTCCTTCTGGCTGATCTGGGCGCAGAACTCCAGCAACCCGCCCACCACCGGCTTCGTCAACAACGCCGCCACCGTCCTGGTGGTGCTGTGCTTCCTCGGCATCGCCGCGCTGACGTTCACCGCACCGCGCCGGCCCCGCTTCGCCCAGCTGGCGTTCCTGGTGGTGGCCGCCTTCGTCCTCACCAACAAGGTCTACTCCCCGCAGTACGTCCTGTGGCTGGTGCCGCTGGCGGTCCTCGCCCGGCCCAAGTGGCGGGACTTCTTGATCTGGCAGGCGTGCGAGGTGGCGTACTTCCTGGGGATCTGGATGTACCTCGCCTACACGACCAGCGGAGACGCCCACAAGGGTCTGCCGACGCACGGCTACCAGTGGGCGATCGTGGTGCACCTGGTGGGCACGCTGTACCTGTGTGCCGTGGTCGTGCGGGACATCCTCATGCCCGACCGGGACGTGGTGCGCCGTTCCGGTGACGACGACCCCTCCGGCGGTGTGCTCGACGGCGCCCCGGACGCGTTCGTCCTCGGTGCGACGGCCCATCCGCCACGGCACGCGGCCCACTTCGAGGGACCGCAGGTGGAGTGGGGCCGCGCGGAAACGCTGGCCCACCAGCAGCGTTCTCTCTGAGCGAACAGGCCGTACGGCTTTTCGGGCCGTCTGAGCGAACAGGCCGTACGGCTCGTCGGGCCGTCTGAGCGAACAGACCGTACGGCTCGTCGGTCCGGGGGGCCGGCCGACACGCAGAAGGCCGTGCCCGGAGCACCGGGCACGGCCTTCTCGCTGTCCTGGAAGGGCTCAGCGGTCCACGAGGCGGTCGAACTGGGTCGTGGTGTGCCGCAGATGGGCCACCAGTTCGTCACCGACCTTCGGCTCGGGGGCGTCCGAGGGCACGAACAGGATCGACACCTGCATGTGCGGCGGCTCGGCGAACCAGCGCTGCTTGCCGCCCCAGACGAACGGAGAAAGGTTCCGGTTGACGGTGGCGAGACCGGCCCGTGCGACGCCCTTGGCGCGCGGCATGACGCCGTGCAGGGCCTTGGGGGCCTCCAGGCCCACCCCGTGCGACGTACCGCCCGCCACGACCACCAGGAAGCCGTCCGAGGCCGCCTTCTGCTGCCGGTAGCCGAACCGGTCGCCCTTCGCCACGCGCGTGACGTCCAGGACGGCACCGCGGTACTCGGTGGCGTCGTGGTCCCCCAGCCACAGCCGCGTGCCGATGCGCGCACGGAAGCGGGTCTGCGGGAACTGCTGCTGGAGCCGGGCGAGCTCGTCGGCCTTGAGGTGGCTGACGAACATGGTGTGCAGCGGCAGCCGGTTCATGCGGAGCCGCTCCATCCAGCCGATGACCTCCTCGACGGCGTCCGAACCGTCGGTGCGGTCCAGCGGCAGATGGATGGCGAAGCCCTCCAGCCGGACGTTCTCTATGGCCTGGTGCAGCTGCGGCAGTTCCTGCTCGCTGATGCCGTGCCGCTTCATCGAGGACATCACCTCGATGACGACACGGGCGCCCACGAGGCCGTAGACGCCGTCGATGGACGACACCGAGCGCACCACCCGGTCGGGCAGCGGGACGGGCTCCTCGCCGCGCCGGTACGGGGTCAGCACCAGCAGGTCACCGCTGAACCAGTCCTTGATCCGCGCGGCTTCGTAGGTGGTGCCGACGGCGAGCAGGTCGGACCCGAGCCGCGTGGCCTCGTCCGACAGCCGTTCGTGTCCGAAGCCGTAGCCGTTGCCCTTGCAGACAGGGACGAGTCCCGGGAACTGCTCCTGCACGTGCTTGTGGTGCGCCCGCCAGCGCGCGGTGTCGACGTAGAGCGTGAGCGCCATGGCCGGACCTGGAACCTTTCTCCTGGCTGCGGTGGATCAGAGGTGGGTGAGCTGTGAAGGCTATGGAATCAAACGTCCGCGCGGCTCAGCGGCGCGACATGTAGATGTCGAGCGCCTTGTGGAGCAGCTTGTTCAGCGGGAAGTCCCATTCGCCGAGGTACTCGGCGGCCTGGCCGCCGGTGCCGACCTTGAACTGGATCAGGCCGAAGAGGTGGTCGGTCTCGTCCAGCGAGTCGGAGATGCCGCGCAGGTCGTAGACGGTGGCGCCGAGTGCGTAGGCGTCGCGCAGCATGCGCCACTGCATCGCGTTCGACGGCCGGACCTCGCGACCGATGTTGTCGGAGGCGCCGTAGGAGTACCAGACGTGGCCGCCGACGATCAGCATCGTCGCCGCGGAGAGGTTCACACCGTTGTGCCGGGCGAAGTACAGCCGCATGCGGTTGGGGTCCTCGGTGTTGAGGGCCGTCCACATGCGCTGGAAGTACGACAGCGGGCGGGGCCGGAAGTGGTCACGCACGGCCGTGATCTCGTACAGCCGCTGCCACTCGGCCAGGTCCTGGTAGCCGCCCTGGACGACCTCGACGCCGGCCTTCTCGGCCTTCTTGATGTTGCGCCGCCACAGCTGGTTGAAGTTCTTGTGGACCTCTTCCAGGGAACGGTTCGCCAGCGGCACCTGGTAGACGTAGCGGGGCTGCACGTCGCCGAAGCCGGCGCCGCCGTCCTCGCCCTGCTGCCAGCCCATGCGGCGCAGCTTGTCGGCCACCTCGAAGGCGCGGGGCTCGATGAAGTCGGCCTCCAGGTCACGCAGCCGCTTGACGTCCGGGTCCTGGATGCCTCTCTTGATCGTGTCCGCGTTCCAGCGGCGGATGATGACCGGGGGGCCCATCTTCACGGAGAAGGCGCCCTGCTGCTTCAGGTGCGCCAGCATCGGCTGGATCCAGTCGTCCAGGTTCGGCGCGTACCAGTTGATGACCGGCCCTTCGGGCAGGTAGGCGAGGTAACGCTTGATCTTGGGCAGCTGGCGGTAGAGAACCATGCCCGCGCCGACGAGCTCGCCGGTGCGGTCGTCGAACCAGCCCAGGCTCTCCGAGCGCCACTCCGCCTTCACATCTGCCCAGGCCGGGACCTGCATGTGGCTCGCCGACGGCAGGCTCTGGATGTATGCCAGATGCTGCTCGCGACTGATGGTCCTCAGGGTCAGGCTCATTCGGGGCGCTCCTCGGGCTGGTGTGTCCCCATGGGTACAGGGGCTCCGGCTCTCGCGCGAAGCCTACTGCGCCTGGCGGGCGCCCCGACTGGGCGTATGGGCGTCGGGCCCGGCGGAGTCAGCCGACGAGGCCGCCGAACAGTCCGCCGTGGGCCATGCCGATCAGGAAACCGACCCCGGCGGCACCGAGGCCCAGGATCAGGCCGAACCGCTCCCGTGTGGTCACCGAGATCCACTGGCCGTAGACGCCGACGGCCAGCCCGACCAGACCTGTCCACGACGTCAGCAGGTGGAGGCTGTGGAAGAAGGACGTGATGAAGGACAGGACGCCGAGAACCAGCGTGATCGCCATCAGGGCGTCCTGAAGCGGACGGGACTTGCCGTCCGTGGCGAAGAGGGAACCGGCGATGGTGGGATGCATTGCCTGTGCCATGGGCACCTCCTGCGGAAGGCGGCGGATAGTAGCGCCGTACACACCCGACGTATACAGAGTGACGGTCCCCCCGCCCGGATTTCAACCGGAAGCGGGTGTGCGGGTAGTCTGTACCGTCTGCACTGGTGTCTGCCCACGCCTGCCCAGGTAACACTGCGGGGCCTCTTCGAGGCCCCGATTGTCAGTGGCGGCCGATACCGTTGCGTACGCATCACGACCCTCCTGCCACGGAACGACCGTGGCCGCTGAGTCCAAAGGAGGTGGGTTCCACATGCGTCACTACGAAGTGATGGTCATCCTCGACCCCGATCTCGAGGAGCGCGCTGTCTCCCCGCTGATCGAGAACTTCATGACCGTCGTCCGTGACGGCGGCGGCAAGGTTGAGAAGGTCGACACCTGGGGCCGTCGTCGTCTCGCCTACGAGATCAAGAAGAAGCCCGAGGGCATCTACTCGGTCATCGACCTGCAGGCCGAGCCTGCGGTCGTCAAGGAGCTCGACCGCCAGATGAACCTGAACGAGTCGGTCCTCCGGACCAAGGTCCTCCGCCCCGAGACCCACTGAGCTCTTCCGCTCAGCTGATCTCGGGATCCGAGTAGCAGCACCAAGCAGCCAGCAGCAAACCCGCCGAGAGGTTCCCCCATGGCAGGCGAGACCGTCATCACGGTCATCGGCAATCTTGTCGACGACCCCGAGCTGCGCTTCACCCCGTCCGGTGCGGCGGTCGCGAAGTTCCGCGTCGCGTCCACTCCCCGCACCTTCGACCGCCAGACGAACGAGTGGAAGGACGGCGAGAGCCTGTTCCTGACCTGCTCGGTCTGGCGTCAGGCGGCGGAGAACGTCGCCGAGTCGCTCCAGCGAGGCATGCGCGTCATCGTGCAGGGCCGGCTGAAGCAGCGGTCCTACGAGGACCGTGAGGGCGTCAAGCGCACGGTCTACGAGCTGGACGTCGACGAAGTCGGCCCCAGCCTGCGCAACGCCACGGCGAAGGTCACCAAGACCGCCGGTGGCGGCCGTGGTGGCCAGGGTGGTTACGGCGGCGGTGGCGGCCAGGGTGGCGGCGGCTGGGGCGGTGGCCCCGGCGGCGGTCAGCAGGGCGGCGGCGCTCCCGCCGACGACCCGTGGGCGACCGGCGGTGCTCCCGCCGGTGGCAACCAGGGCGGTGGCGGCGGCTGGGGCGGAGGCTCCGGCGGCAGCAGCGGCGGCGGCTACTCGGACGAGCCCCCCTTCTAGGTCCTCGGGCCGAAGGTGGGCCGTACCCCAACTTCTTGATCACACAGGAGAAACACCATGGCGAAGCCGCCTGTGCGCAAGCCTAAGAAGAAGGTCTGCGCTTTCTGCAAGGACAAGGTCACGTACGTGGACTACAAGGACACGAACATGCTGCGGAAGTTCATTTCCGACCGCGGCAAGATCCGTGCCCGCCGCGTGACCGGCAACTGCACGCAGCACCAGCGTGACGTCGCCACGGCCGTCAAGAACAGCCGTGAGATGGCGCTGCTGCCCTACACCTCCACCGCGCGATAAGGGAAGGGTGACCGACACATGAAGATCATCCTCACCCACGAGGTCTCCGGCCTCGGTGCCGCGGGCGACGTCGTCGACGTCAAGGACGGTTACGCTCGCAACTACCTGATCCCGCGGAAGTTCGCTATCCGCTGGACCAAGGGTGGCGAGAAGGACGTCGAGCAGATCCGTCGTGCTCGCAAGATCCACGAGATCCAGACCATCGAGCAGGCCAACGTCGTGAAGGCCCAGCTCGAGGGCGTGAAGGTCCGTCTGGCCGTTCGCTCCGGCGACGCCGGTCGTCTCTTCGGTTCCGTGACCCCGGCCGACATCGCTTCCGCGATCAAGGCCTCCGGTGGCCCCGAGGTCGACAAGCGCCGCATCGAGCTGGCCGCTCCGATCAAGACCCTGGGCGCCCACGAGACGTCCGTGCGTCTGCACCCCGAGGTTGCCGCCAAGGTCAACATCGAGGTCGTCGCGGGCTGATCGCCGCGTGATCGCCGTGCTCGCTTGAGCCGGTGAAAGGGGCCGCACCCTCACGGGTGCGGCCCCTTTCACATGACCGGATGGTTCGGTGCGGCCTGTTTCACGTGAAACGGCCGGTGGAAGAGCGGGTGCGCACGGCCGGTGAGGCGCAGTGCGCGGTCAGCGGGTAGCGCCCGTCACGATCCAGCGGCCCGAGCGACTGCGCAGCCACAGCGTCAGCATGCGTACCGCCATCATCAGCGTCATCGCCGCCCAGAGCGCTGTCAGGCCACCTCCCAACGCGGGGACGAGCAGGGCCGCCGGGGTGAACACCGCCAGGGTGACGACCATGGCCCCGGCCAGGTACGGGCCGTCGCCCGCGCCCATCAGGACCCCGTCCAGGACATACACGATGCCGCAGACGGGTTGGGCGAGCGCCACCAGCAGCAAGGCCGGCAGTGCGGTGTCCTTGACCGTGGAGTCGCCGGTGAAGAGGGGCAGGAAGAGTGGTCGTGCGACCACCACGAGGAGGCCCAGCACGACACCGGACGCGATGCCCCACTGGATCATCCGGCGGCAGGCATCCCGTGCTCCGCGGACATCGCCGGCGCCGAGGTAGCGCCCGATGATGGCCTGTCCTGCGATCGCGATCGCGTCGAGCGCGAAGGCCAGCAGGCTCCACAGGGACAGGATGATCTGGTGCGCGGCGATGTCGGCGTCACCCAGACGTGCCGCGACCGCCGTCGCGATCATGAGAATGGCCCGCAGGGACAGGGTGCGGACCAGGAGGGGAACGCCGGCCTGGGCAGAGGCCCGGATACCGGCGGCGTCCGGCCGGAGCGAAGCGCCGTGCCGACGAGCCCCGCCCACGACCACCACGAGGTAGACGGCGGCCATGCCCCACTGCGCGATGACCGTTCCCCAGGCCGAACCGGCGATCCCGAGTCCGGCGCCGTAGACGAGCCCCGCGTTGAGTCCCGCGTTGGCGACGAAACCGCCGACGGCGACGAAGAGCGGGGTCCTGGTGTCCTGCAGGCCGCGCAGCACCCCGGTCGCGGCCAGGACGATGAGCATGGCCGGGATGCCCAGGGCTGAGATGCGCAGATAGGTGGTGGCGTAGGGGGCCGCGGTCGTGGAGGCGCCGAAGAGGTCCACGATGGCGGGGGCGAGCGGGAGGAAGGCGGCGATGACCGCGATGCCGAGCAGGAGCGCCAGCCAGATCCCGTCCATACCCTGGCGGATCGCCGCTCGAAGGTCGCCGGCGCCGACGCGGCGGGCCACGGCGGCCGTGGTGGCATAGGCGAGGAAGACGAAGACGCTCACGGCGGTGGTGAGGAGGGCCGACGCGACACCGAGGCCGGCGAGCTGGGCTGTGCCGAGATGGCCGACGATCGCACTGTCGGCCATGACGAAGAGAGGCTCGGCGACCAGCGCACCGAAGGCCGGGACGGCCAGCGCAACGATCTCTCGGTCGTGCCGTCGGCGGGTGGCCTCGGGTATCTCGGGTGCCTGTGTCATGAGCATCAATCTAATCGTCCACAGGTAAGCGATGCAACCGCTGATTGATCCTTACTTCTCGTCTTGGGTCGTGTCCTTTCGGGTACCGTTCGAAGCGATCTTGGCCCGACTGGGAAAGTTTTTCTTCTGCACAGCCGGTGGATCGGAAACGTGCAGGTCAAGGGATCGGTCGCAGTGAGAGCGAGGGCTTGTTCACAGGGCTGTCCACCGGGTCGTGCACAGGTTTCGCCGAGTTCTCCACAGCATCGGGGCGGTCGTCCACATGGCCTGTGGATAACCAGATTGGCTGACGGTGCCGACGGGCCTACCGTTGTCCGGCGCCCGCTCCTTCTCCCGGCCCGGTGCGTGTCCTTCGTCCGGCCCGGGAACCGTCATAAATCCGACGCGTCAGAACCGGAGTTGGGCCTCTTATTTGTCAGTGTCGTGCCGTACAAAAGAGGCCACGGCGAGGTCCGCCGTGCGGACGGGAGGAGGTGGCTCGGTGAGCATTTCCGAGCCCTTGGACGATCCGTGGGCCGACAGCGGGCCCAGTGATCGTCTGCCGGCTTCCCGTCGGCGCGGTGACGGCGGCCGGGGCCGTGACGAACAGCACGACCGGGGCCGGGACAGCGACAGCTGGGACGGCGGAGGCTCCTCCTTCGAGCGGGTGCCGCCTCAGGACCTGGACGCCGAGCAGTCCGTGCTGGGCGGCATGCTGCTGTCCAAGGACGCCATCGCCGACGTCGTCGAGATCCTCAAGGGCCACGACTTCTACAAGCCCGCGCACGAGACGATCTACCAGGCCATCCTGGACGTCTACGCCAAGGGCGAGCCGGCCGACCCCATCACGATCGCTGCCGAACTCACCAAACGCGGTGAGATCAACAAGGTCGGCGGCGCCGCGTATCTGCACACCCTCGTCCAGACCGTGCCGACGGCGGCCAACGCCGAGTACTACGCGGAGATCGTCCACGAACGGGCCGTCCTGCGCCGCCTGGTCGAGGCCGGCACACGTATCACGCAGATGGGATACGCGGCCGACGGAGACGTGGACGAGATCGTCAACCGTGCCCAGGCCGAGATCTACGCCGTCACCGAGCAGCGCACCAGCGAGGACTACCTCCCGCTCGGCGACATCATGGAAGGCGCCCTCGACGAGATCGAGGCGATCGGCTCCCGCAGTGGCGAGATGACGGGCGTGCCCACCGGCTTCACCGACTTCGACTCGCTGACGAACGGCCTCCACCCCGGGCAGATGATCGTCATCGCGGCGCGCCCCGCCATGGGTAAGTCCACCCTCGCACTGGACTTCGCGCGGGCCGCCTCGATCAAGAACAACCTCCCGAGCGTGATCTTCTCGCTCGAGATGGGCCGCAACGAGATCGCGATGCGTCTGCTGTCCGCCGAGGCACGCGTCGCCCTCCACCACATGCGGTCCGGCACGATGACCGACGAGGACTGGACGCGGCTCGCCCGCCGTATGCCGGACGTGTCGGCCGCGCCGCTGTACATCGACGACTCACCGAACCTGTCGATGATGGAGATCAGGGCCAAATGCCGGCGCCTGAAGCAGCGCAACGACCTGAAGCTGGTCGTCATCGACTACCTCCAGCTGATGCAGAACGGTGGTTCCAAGCGCGCCGAGAGCCGGCAGCAGGAGGTCTCGGACATGTCCCGTAACCTCAAGCTGCTCGCGAAGGAGCTGGAGATCCCGGTCATCGCGCTCTCCCAGCTGAACCGTGGTCCCGAGCAGCGCACCGACAAGAAGCCGATGGTCTCCGACCTGCGTGAGTCCGGCTCCATCGAGCAGGACGCCGACATGGTCATCCTGTTGCACCGCGAGGACGCCTACGAGAAGGAGTCACCGCGCGCGGGCGAGGCCGACCTGATCGTCGCCAAGCACCGAAACGGTCCCACCGCCACGATCACGGTCGCCTTCCAGGGCCACTACTCCCGTTTCGTGGACATGGCCCAGACCTGATCCGCCCGGCAGGCCCACGCGGCCACGGCAAATGGATTCGACGCCCGTCGTCGCAGCGGGTGGACTGTGCCCATGACGACAACTCAGGGACAGCTGCTCCCGGGCACCCGGCGTGCCCTTCTGCACCGGATCGCCGTGGCGCAGGCAGAAGGGCGGGCGCCGTCGCTGGTCGCCGCCGTGGTGCGGGACGGGCAGGCCGTGTGGCACGGGGCGCGGACCTCGGTGGACGGGCACGGACCGGATGAGACCGTGCAGTACCGGATCGGGTCCATCACCAAGACCTTCACCGCGGTCCTGGTGATGCGGCTGCGCGACGAGGGCCTGCTCGACCTCGCCGATCCGCTGGAGAAGCATCTGCCGGGTACCGGCGCGGGAGAGGCGACGATCGCCGACCTGCTCGCTCACACGGCCGGGCTGGCGGCCGAATCACCCGCCCCCTGGTGGGAGCGGACGCCCGGTTCGCTGCGGCCCGAGCTGAGCGATGTCCTGGGGGAGCAGCCGCTCATGCATCCCGTCGGCCGACGGCATCATTACTCGAACCCCGGCTACACCGTGCTCGGTGCCCTCGTGGAGGAACTGCGCGGCGCTCCGTGGGAGGAGGTGCTGCGTGAGGAGATCCTGGTACCTCTCGGTCTGCGGCGGACGAGCACGATGCCTCAGCCCCCGCACGCGAGTGGCTGGGCCGTGCACCCGTGGGCCGATGCGATGCTGCCCGAGCCGATGGAGGACCTGGGCCTGATGGCGGCGGCGGGCCAGCTCTGGTCGACCACGGGGGACCTGGCGCGGTTCGCCGTGTTCCTGGCCCGGGGAGACGACCGGGTCCTGAGCGCGCGTTCGGTGCAGGAGATGCGCACTCCGGCTGCGCCGGCCGAAGCCGCGGACGTGGTGGACGGGGTCACCTACGGCCTGGGCATGCAGCTCCAGCGCCGTGACGGCCGGCTGCTCGTCGGGCACTCCGGTTCACTGCCGGGCTTTCTGGCGAACCTCACCATCAGTGTGGAGGACGACGTGGCCGCGGTGGTGCTCGCCAACTGCACCAGCGGACCGCTGCTGGGTGCCGTCGGAGCGGACCTCGTCCGGATCGTCGCCGAGGCGGAGCCGCGTATCCCCGAGCCGTGGCGGCCTCTGCGTGAAGTCGATCCGGGGGTTCTGGAACTCGTGGGGCAGTGGTACTGGGGCACCTATGCCTTCGGTCTGCGTGCGGGGGCCGACGGCCTTCTCACGCTGGCACCGCTGAACGGCGGTGGCCGCAGGGCCCGCTTCCGTGCGGACGGGGAGGGCACCTGGACCGGCCTGGAGGGTTACTACGCCGGCGAGGTGCTGCGCCCGGTACGACGTCCGGACGGGGCCGTGAGCCATCTCGACCTGGGCTCGTTCGTGTTCACCCGGCAGCCGTACGACCCTGGTGCTCCGGTTCCCGGTGGCGTGGACCCCGAGGGATGGCGGGGGATCGGCTAGCCCTGAGCCGCCCAAGGGGCGAGTTTCACGTGAAACACCCTGCGCCCGCCCCTTGCGGCTTCAGCGTTCCGGCCGCCCGGCAGAGGCCCCGGCGCGGCCCTCTCCGCGCCGTCGTAGCGGGGATCTCCCCCGCCTCTCCGGGCCCCGGTCACAGGCGGGGGATGACGTCGTCAGGTCACGTCAGAGGTGCTGCTTGAAGCCCTCGTGCGAGGCCGTGAAGCCCAGCCGCTCGTAGAAACGGTGGGCATCGACGCGTGCCTTGTCGGAGGTGAGCTGCACCATCCGACAGCCGAGCCGGCGGGAGGTGTCGATCGCCCACTCGATCAGCCGGCCGCCCAGTCCGCTGCCCCGCTCGTCCGCGTGGATACGCACGGCCTCGATGAGTGCGCGCGTGGCTCCCTTGTGCGAGAGCCCGGGAATGATCGTGAGTTGCAGCGTCCCGATCACCCGGCCCTCCCGCACGGCGACGACGACATGCTGGTTCGGGTCGTCCGCGAGACGTTCCAGTGCGGTCCGGTACGGAGTCAGATCGTCGGGTGACTCGCGCTGGGCACCGAGCGGATCGTCGGCGAGCATCGCCACGATCGCCGGAAGGTCGTCGGTGGTCGCGGCGCGTATGTCGATATCTCCCATACGGGCACCCTATGTGGGGACGCTCAGCGACTCCACCACCCGGACCAGTGGGGCCAGTTCGGGGTTCTTGGCGGCACCGTCCAGGGCCTCGCGGAGTGCGGCGTCGTTGGTGGGCCGCGCCTCCTCCAGCAGACGCAGGCCGGCCGCGGTGACGTCGGTGTAGATGCCGCGCCGGTCGGTGGGGCACAGGTAGCGCTCCAGCAGCCCGCGGTCCTCCAGTCGGGTCACCAGACGCGTGGTGGCGCTCTGGCTGAGCACCACGGCGTCGGCCACCTGCTTCATCTGCAGATGTCCGCCCTCGCCGGCGTGCTGCCTGCTGAGCACGTCGAGCAAGGAGTACTCGCGCACGCTCAGGTCGTGCTCGGCCTGCAGGGCGCGCTCGATGTGCGCCTCGATCCGGCCGTGCAGCGCAGAAAGGGCGCACCAGCCCTGGGCTAGGGCGGTGAGCGCAGGGTCCGTCGCTGTCATTGGCGTTGTCCTCCGTCCCGGAGCAGCTGCACGACAAGCGTAGAGCACCCCCGCAATAGTCGTCGCTTGCAAGTAGCCCGCGTCTGCAACTATTGTGAACGAACGCAAAGCGCTCCTGCAATCGTTTGGGAAGGTGTACCCCCTCATGCCTCTCGCGCTTCTGGCCCTCGCGATCGGGGCCTTCGGAATCGGAACCACCGAGTTCGTGATCATGGGTTTGCTGCCCGAGGTCGCGGGTGACTTCGGGGTCTCCATCCCCACGGCCGGCCTGCTCGTGACGGGCTACGCGCTCGGCGTGGTCATCGGTGCCCCGCTGATGACCGTTCTCGGCACCAAGGTCCCGCGCAAGCGGATGCTGATGCTGCTGATGGGCCTGTTCATCGCCGGAAACCTGCTCTCCGCCGTGGCCCCCGCATTCGGGATCATGCTGATCGGACGGGTGATCGCCTCGCTCGCCCACGGCGCCTTCTTCGGCATCGGCTCGGTCGTCGCGGCCGAACTGGTCGCACCGGACAAGAAGGCCGGCGCCATCGCCATGATGTTCACCGGTCTGACCGTCGCCAACGTCGTCGGCGTCCCGCTGGGCACGCTCATCGGACAGAGCGTCGGGTGGCGCGTCACCTTCGCCATCGTCGCCGGGCTCGGCGTGGTCGGTCTCGCCGGCATCGCCAAGCTCGTTCCCGACCTGCCGCGTCCGGAAGGCGTACACCTGCGGCACGAGCTGGCAGCCTTCAAGAACGCCCAGGTCCTGCTGGCCATGGCGATGACCGTCCTCGGCTTCGGCGGCGTGTTCGCAGCCATCACCTACATCGCGCCGATGATGACCCACATCGCCGGTTTCGCCGACGGCTCGGTCACCTGGCTGCTGGTCCTGTTCGGCCTCGGCATGGTCGGTGGCAACCTCGTCGGCGGCAAGTTCGCCGACCGTGCCCTGATGCCCATGCTGTACGTCTCGCTGGGTGCCCTGGCCGTCGTTCTGGCGCTCTTCACCCTCACCGCCCACAACAAGATCGCCGCTGCCGTGACGATCATGCTGATCGGTGCCTTGGGCTTCGCCACCGTGCCGCCCCTGCAGAAGCGCGTCCTGGACCAGGCCCATGGCGCCCCGACGCTCGCCTCCGCCGTCAACATCGGTGCCTTCAACCTGGGCAACGCGCTGTCCGCCTGGCTCGGCGGCATGGTGATCGCGGCCGGTTTCGGCTACACGGCGCCCAACTGGGTCGGTGCCGCCCTCGCCGCCGCCGCCCTGGTCCTCGCCGTCCTCTCCGCCGCACTGGAGCGTCGCGACCGGACGCAGAAGACCGCGGCCGCCTCCGGGGCGCCGGCCGGGCAGCGGACGCCCGTCCACCACTGAGCCGGCCGCCCCGCGGGCCCGTCCATCCCTGGGCCGGCCGCCCCGCGGACGCCCTCACCCACCCCAGACGTCCGTGCCGGGGGTCTGCTCCGGCACGGCAAGCACCCCTACAGCACCACCGAGGAGACACCTCCATGAGCACCACCGCCGTCACCCCGATCACCACCGAGGACGCCGAACTGCTCGTCGCGACGGCCCGCCGGGCAGCCGAGGAGGCCGGAGTCACCGTCAGCGTCACCGTCCTCGACGCCGGCGGTCACCTGCTCGCCTTCCGCCGGGACGACCGGGCCGTGCTGATCTCCGGCGAGACCAGCACCCGCAAGGCCTACACGGCGCTCCAGCTGAACACGCCCACGGCCGACCTCGTCGACGCCGTCCAGCCCGGCGGTCTCTTCCACACGCTGCCCACCGCCCTCGACCGGCCCCTGCTGTTCATCGCGGGCGGTGTCCCCGTCCACCGGGACGGCCGGCTCATCGGCGCGATCGGTGTCGGCGGCGGCGCGCCGGAGCAGGACCATGGCTTCGCCACCGCGGCCGTGAAGGCACTCGCCTGAGCCCGCGGCCGGACTGAACGGGCGTCGGCCCCGCCGCTTCGAGCGGCGGGGCCGACGTGCGTCGTAGGAAGCTCAGCCGGCGGCGACCGTCAGGGGCGCGAACCGACGGGTCCAGTCTCCCGGAAGCTCCGGGATGCCGTAGGTCATCACCGCGTTGAAGGCCACCGAGTTCAGTCCCCGCTCCTTGGCCCAGGCCAGCAGCTCCTCGTGCCGTACGTCGATGTCGGTACGCAGGGGCCGCTCCGTACGGGCCGCCAGCGAGGCGATGAGGGCCTTGGCGGTCTCCGTGTCCCGGGCGATCAGCGGGCCGACGACATGCGTGTCCATGTTGGGCCATGCGGCCGTGTAGCCGATGAGCCGGCCGTCCTCCTCGGCCACCCGCAACTGATCGGCGAAAGCGGGCAGCCGGGTGATGAGAGGCGTGCGATCGGTACCGAACACCTCTTCGTCGAGGCGCAGGATCGTGGGGAGGTCTTCCGCGGTGGCGGCGCGCGTGACGATCCCGGTGTCCGGACCACCGGGACTGAAGCGGCCCATGAGCATCTCCACCCGGCCCACGGCCTTGAAGCCGAGCTCCTCATAGAGGGGGCGGCCATGAGGGGTGGCGTGCAGCGTGAGCGGAGTGGTCCCCATGCTCGACACGACGTGCCGCATCAGACGGCGTCCGACCCCGAGGCGGGCATGGCGCCCGGCGACCAGCACCATGCCGACGGCGCCGAGATCCGGCCGCCCCCATCCGCCGTACTCGGTGACCACGCACGCGGCGACGAGGCCGCCGCCGGGGTCGTCGATGCCGAATCCCTTCCCGGCTGTGAGGAGGAAGCCCCACTTGTGCTCTTCGCGTGGCCACCCCCGGTCTTCGGACAGGTCGGCGCAGGCGCTCAGATCGCGAAGCGTCAGACGACGGATGGGCAGAGTGGCGAGGGAAGGAGTTGGCACGCAGGTCAGGCTGTCCGACCGGCCCCCTTGCCGTCCACCCGTTTCGAGACGGACGTACGTCCTTTTGGCCATCTCGTGGCCATGCGTACAGGTCGCGGATACCGGCCCTGTTTCACGTGAAACAACGGCGGCCGACTAGCCTTCCCCGTCATGGCCAGACTTCATCTCTTCGATCTTGACGGCACCTTGCTGCACGGGACCACGGCACCGGTGGAGATTTCCCGCCAGCTGGGCCTGGAGGCCGAGACGGTGGCGTTGGACCAGGCGATCGCGGAGGGGCGCATCAGCCCGTCGGAGTACGCGGCGCAGGTGTACGACCTGTGGGCCGATCTGACCGAGGCACATGTGCGGGCCGCGTTCGAGGCGGCGCCCTGGCTGGCCCGGATCCGTGAGGTCTGGGCGGAGATCAGAAGCGCGGGCGACTACTGCGCGGTGGTGTCTCTCTCGCCCTCCTTCTTCGTGGAACGCCTCCTGGGCTGGGGTGCCCACGCTGCCCATGGCTCCCTCTTCCCGGCCGTGCCGTTCACCCAGCCCGTCGACCCGTCCGGAGCGCTCAACGCCGCGGCCAAGGTGACCATTGCACAGCGGCTCTGCGAGGAGTTCGGCGTGGCTCGAGCGGACTGCGTGGCCTACGGCGACTCCTCGTCGGACAGGGATCTGTTCGCTGCCGTACCGGTTTCCGTGGCGGTCAACGCCGATGCCCACCTGACCGGCCTCGCGACTCATTCCTACACAGGGCAGGACCTGTGGGATGCCTATGCGTTGGTCGGCCCCGCACGGTAGCCGACACCGACGGCACCGCCACCCCGCGCCCACGGCCGATCGAACCGGCTCATCCGAGATCAGGGGCGTGCATGGCGCGCACTCCCTCGATGTTTCCGTCCAGGTAGTGGCGCAGGGACAAGGGGACGAGGTGGACGGAGGCGATGCCGACACGGGTGAAAGGGATGCGGACGATCTCGTACTCACCGGCCGGCTCGTCCACTTCCGGGCCGTGGCGCTGGGCCGGGTCCATGGACTCCAGCCGGCAGACGAAGAAGTGCTGCACCTTCACGCCGGTCGCACCGCCGTCCTCGCCGATGTGTTCCACCGTGTCCACGAAACACGGCACCACATCGGCGATCTTCGCGCCGAGTTCCTCGTGCACCTCCCGGTGCAGGGCGTCGACGACGGTCGAGTCGCCTGGCTCGACCCCGCCACCGGGCGTGATCCAGTAGGGATCGACGCCGGGCTTGGTGCGCTTGATCAGGATCAGGTCGTCACCGTCCAGGAGAACGGCACGGGCGGTGCGCTTGACCACGGGTCGGACGGTCATGGGAGAAATGTGGCCCGGCTGGTTCCACGTGAAACATCGCGAAGGGCGACGGCGTGGCCACAGCACGTGCATCCCCCTCGAACGGCGTGCCCACGGCACGCGCATCCCCCTCGAACGGCGTGGTCACAGACACGTGCATCCCGCTCGAACGGCGTCAGCACCAGACCGTGGCGGATCTCTGGAGCCACTCGTGAGCCCGGGCGACATGAGGCATGGCGAGGGTGCCGGTGCGCACCACCAGGAAGTACGTCCGCAACGGCGGCACCGCCGGGTCGGCCAGGGCGACGACCGTGCCCTGCTCCAGGGCCGAGGCACACAGATATCGGGGCAGGACCGCCAGTCCCGCCCCGGCGACCGCACAGGCGAGCACAGCCCGTAGATCCGGAACGATCACCGAGCCCGTGGCGGTCGCACGGCAGTCGAAGACGGAGGCCCAGTAGCGGGAGACGAAGGGCAGCGATTCGTGGACCTCGACGACAGGCAGATCCTCCAGGGCCTGTGCCCCCTTCAGCCGCACCGCGTCCGGGCCGATCCGATCCGCCCAGCGCGGGGCCGCGACCAGCGCATGTTCCTCGTCGCAGAGCGGAGTGGCGGTGAGCAGGGGGCCGCGGGGCCGCGCCGTGCTGATGGCCAGGTCGTGGTGTCCGCAGGCCAGTCCGTCCAGCACCTCCTCGGCCGTCCCGAAGACGGCGCGCAGCGCGAAGCCCGGACCGTCTTCCCCGGTCAGTTCCAGGAGGGCGGGCAGCGCCCGCTCGGCGGTGAACTCGGGAGGGCCGGCCAGATGCAGCGTCCGCCACGAGGGCTCCTCGCCCAGACCGCTCTCCGCTATCCCCGCCAGGGCGTCCAGATGCGGTGCCGCTCTGTGCGCGAGTTCGTCACCGATCGTCGTCGGGGTCACCCCGCGAGCCTGACGGAGGAACAGGGGTCTGCCCAGCTGGCGCTCCAGGATCCGGATCTGCGAGGTGACAGCCGGCTGGGAAAGGCCGAGAAGGGCGGCGGCACGGGTGAAGGAGCCGGCCCTGTGCACGGCGACGAAGGTCCGCAGCAAGGCCAGATCCATGGCACGTCCTCCCCTGTCCCTGCCCTCCGCGCCCTCCTCCGGCCTCCAGGCAGGCACCAACTATAAATATGTCGATAGGCCGCTGTCGTTACGGTGATTGGACACTGACGCAGAGTCAACTAGCCTTGTTCACGCGGTGTTTCCCCTGCGGAAGCCGCAGACGGTCCGAGCCACGAGGGGGGAGGCTCGGACCGTCCTCGTGGCATCGCCGGGAAGTACGGAAAGCGCCTATCCGGCGGACTCGTCCAGAGCGCGCAGGACGTCGGCCACCAGGTCGTCGTGGTCCTCCGCACCGACAGACATGCGGATGAAGCCCTCCGGGACGTCGTCCCCACCCCAGCGCCGGCGGCGTTCGGCCGTGGACCGTACTCCGCCGAAGCTCGTCGCGTCCTCCACCAGACGCAGCGCCGCGAGGAAACGCTCGGCACGCGCGCGGCTGGGCAGGGTGAAGGAGACGACACAGCCGTAGCGGTGCATCTGCTGCGCCGCGATCTTGTGCGAGGGATCGTCGGGCAGGCCCGGATAGCGCAGGCCGGAGATCTCGGGCCGTTGCCGCAGCGCCTCCGCGACGGCGAGGGCGGTGGCGTTCTGCCGGTCGACGCGCAGTTGGAGCGTGGCGATGGAGCGGTGCGCCAGCCATGCCTCCATGGGGCCGGAGATCGCGCCGACGATCTTGCGCCAGCGGCGTACGGCGGCCATCGCCTCGGCGTCCCGGCCGGTCACATAGCCCAGCAGCACGTCGCCGTGCCCGGTGAGCTGCTTGGTGCCGCTGGCCACGGAGAAGTCGGCGCCCAGCTCCAGCGGACGCTGCCCGAGCGGGGTGGCGAGGGTGTTGTCGACGGCCACCAGGGCGCCCCGCGCGTGCGCGGCCTCCGTCAGCCGCCGGATGTCGCACACGTCGAGGCCGGGGTTGGACGGGGACTCGATCCACAGCAGCCGTGCCCCGTCCAGCAGCTCCAGCTGGGCGTCGCCGCCGGTCGGGGCGGTGCGCACCTCGATGCCGTAAGCCTCCAGCTGGGCGCCGACCATCGGCAGCACCTGGTAACCGTCCGAGGGCAGTACCACGGCGTCCCCGGCGCGCAGCTGGGAGAACAGCACGGAGGAGATCGCGGCCATGCCTGAGGCGAACACCAGGGTCTCGGCGTCCTCGCGGCCGGGGGCCTCCAGTTCGCCGACGGCCCGCTCCAGCAGCGTCCAGGTCGGGTTGTCGTCACGGCCGTACAGGTACGGCCCCGTCACCTCGCCGGGCAGGTGGAAGTGGGCCGCGAAGACCGGTCCGGGCAGGGTCGGCTCGTGCTTGACCGGTTCGGGCAGGCCCGCCCGTACCGCGCGGGTACCGTCGCCGGGGCGGTCTGCGTCCTTCGTGCCATCGCTCATGCGGCCCGTCCTTCCAGTTCTTCCCGTACGGCGGCGAGCAGGCCGGTGCTCGCCGCCTCCACCCTCTCAAGGCACTCCTCGAAGCCCTCGCGGCCCCCGTAGTAGGGGTCCGGCACGTCGGGGTCGTCGCCTGCGGCGGGGTCGTAGGACGACAGCAGGCGGATCTTGCGTGCGTCCTCCTCGGTGGGTGCCAGCCGTCGCAGGGCCCGGAGATGGCCGGTGTCGAGGGCTATCACCAGGTCGAGGCCGGCGAACCACGACGGCTGGAACCGGCGGGCGGTGTGCTCGCTGTCGTAGCCGTGCTCCGCCAGGACCGAGACGGTGCGCGGGTCGGCCGGCTCGCCCTCGTGCCAGCCGCCGGTACCGGCGCTGTCGGCCACCACCCGGTCCTCCAGTCCGGCCTCCGCCACACGCGCGCGGAAGACGGACTGGGCCATCGGGGAGCGGCAGATGTTGCCCGTGCACACGAAGCAGACGCGGTAGGCCATGGTGTGCTCAGTCCTCGTCCGGCAGGACGACGTGCAGCGCCCAGGAGACGACGGAGACGATGAGACCGCCGAGGACGGCCGTCCAGAAGCCCTCCACGTGGAAACTCAGGTCGAGCTTGCCGCAGACCCAGGAGGTCAGCAGCAGCATCAGTGCGTTCACCACCAGGGTGATCAGGCCCAGGGTGAGGATGAACAGCGGGAAGGTGAGCACTTTCACGACCGGCTTGACCAGCCAGTTCACCAAGCCGAAGATCAGGGCGACGACGATCAGCGTGCCGGCCTTCTTGGCGGTGTTGTCACCGGTGAGGGTGATCTTGTCGAGCAGCCACACGGCGACGGCCAGGGCGCCCGCGTTGGCGATCGTCTTGACTACGAAATTCTTCATGTGTCTGATCGTGGCAGACCGGACGGGACAGTGACCGGACGGGCGGCGAGCAGGTGGACGGCGTGCACGGGAACGGTGAACGGTGAGGCGAGGACGGCGGCGGCGATGAAGGCATTCCGGTTGGACGAACTGGAGGCGGAGCGCGCCGCCAACGAGGGGGCTTACCTGCAGTTCCTGCGTGAGCGGAACATGTCGGTCGGCCTGTACGCCCTGAGCGCGGGCGAGCACGACCCGCAGAAGCCGCACGACCAGGACGAGGTGTACTTCGTGGTCAGCGGCCGGGCCTCCATCACGGTCGGCCTGGAGACGACCGAGGTGGCGCGGGGCAGCGTCGTGTACGTGCCCGCCGGTAGCGCCCACAAGTTCCACCACATCAGCGAGGACCTCAGGGTGCTCGTCGTGTTCTCTCCGCCCGAGGCGTGACGCCGGACACCAGGGTTCCCTAGGGGACAGGTCAGGGGAGGACAAGGGATGCCGGGCCCCCGCGCAGGCACTTCACGGCCCTAGCATCGAGTGCAGAACACCGACAACGCACGACAACACAAAGGACGAGGGCGATGCGGGAGATCTTCGCGGGGCTGCCGTGGTGGGTTAAGTGGGTCGCGGTGCCGGTCATCGCCCTGGTCGTGTTCGGCGGCCTGATAGCGAGCGTGGTCGGCTTCGTGATCGGCCTGCTGTTCAAGGCACTGATCTTCGTCGCCCTGGTCGGCGGACTGATCTACGTCGTACGCAAGTTCATGGGGAACTCCTCGTCGCGCAGCGACTGGTGAGGCAGCAGGGAACCGGTGCTCGATGCCGGGAGGATCGGTTCCCTCGGGGGAGGGAAGTTTCCCCCTGGGGCGTCTGAGAGCGCCGGCGGGCGATTAGAGTCCGGAACTCCCACGGGTTTCGGCGCCGTGGACGGCGCAGCCCCCATCCGTGCTCTTCCCCCGCACGGGCTCCCCCTCGCCCTTCGGGAGTGACCTACCCTTGGCCACGGTCGACACCGCCCCGGCAGACCCCGACGCACCCGCCGCACCACATTCCGGCGCTCCCCCCGCCCAGCGGCCGGCTTCCCTGGCCGTCCCGGGCCAGCCGCAGGGCCCCACAGCGGACCTCCTCCTCCCCGCGCCTCCGGCGGATCTCCACGCACCACGGCCGGATCTCCCCGCGCCAAGGCCGGACCTCCCCGCTCCACGGCCGCCCGCCGGCCGGCCGGAGCCCCGGGCGGCCGACGCGTCCACCCCCGCGGACAGGTCCACCGCCACGCTCATCGGATCCGTCCAGCGGGCCATGCGCCTGCTGGAGACCGTCGCCACGCACGCCTACGGCGCCCCCGCCAAACAGCTCGCCCGTGAGACCGGCCTCGCCCTGCCCACGACGTACCACCTCCTGCGCACCCTGGTGCACGAGGGCTATCTGCGCCGGGAGAAGGGGCTGTTCTTCCTCGGTGATGCGGCGGAACGGCTGGGACGCAGTGGAGCGCGGCAGAAACGTCGCAGCACGGTGGCGGAGACGCTGGCGCACTGGCGCGACCGCATCGGAGTACCGGTGTACTACGCGATGTACCGGGAGGGGGAGATCGAGGTCGTGCACGTCTCCGACTCCCCACAGACACCCGCGGTCCCTGAGTGGGCGGACTTCCGCGAGACCGGCCACGCGCATGCGATCGGTCAGTGCCTGCTCTCCCAACTGGACGAGGACGCCCGACGCGACCATCTCGCCCGGTACCCCGTGCAGCCCGTCACGCCGTACACGGTGCGGGACAACGACGCGCTGCTGCGCCGGCTGGCGCGGACACGGCGGATGGAGCCCGTGGTGGAGCGCCAGGAGTACGCGGTGGGGACCGTCTGCGCGGCTGTCCCGATCACGGCGGGCACCACCGTGGCCACCGTGGCCATCTCGCTCCCCGTCCACCAGGCCGACCGCCTGCTGCCCGCCGCGCACCGGCTGCAGGCCGAGATCGGGCGGAATCTGGGCTCCCTGGCCTTCTCTATCAGTATCTGAAAACTTACTCCTTGTGATCTGTCGTGCACTTTAAGCAAGATTTGACCACGGTCAGAGGATCAATCCCGGCCAGTCGACGTCATATGACGGGGTAGGCGATGCGCGAGTCCGTACAGGCAGAAGTCATGATGAGCTTTCTCGTGTCGGAGGAGCTCTCCTTCCGCATTCCGGTGGAGTTGCGCTACGAGACCCGCGATCCCTACGCCGTGCGGCTCACCTTCCACCTCCCCGGAGATGCGCCGGTGACCTGGGCGTTCGGCCGTGAACTGCTGATCGACGGGGTCGGCCGCCCCTGCGGGGAGGGTGACGTGCGGATCGCCCCGGCCGATTCCGAGGTGCTGGGCGAGGTGCTGATCAGGCTTCAGGTGGGCTCCGACAGGGCGCTGTTCCGTTCGTCGGCGCCACCGCTCGTGGCGTTCCTCGACCGCACGGACAAGCTCGTGCCGCTCGGCCAGGAGGGTGCGCTGGCCGATTTCGACGCTCACCTCGACGAGGCCCTGGACCGGATCCTGGCCGAGGAACAGAGCGCCGGCTGAAGCTCCGCCGACAGGGGCCCCCAGAGGTCTCCTGATGCCCCCGAGAACTGTGCAGGAACGCTTCTCCTGGGGGGCGTCGGCCCGTGCCGTACTCACCGCTTCCGGCGCCGGCCCCGGCCGCCGCGCGCCGGCGCGGTCCGGGCCCCGGCGGGTGCCGTCTGCGGAGCGGGGCGGTCGGCCGAGACGACCAGTGCGGCCAGCGCCGTGGTGACCGGCACCGATGCGACCAGACCGATGGAGCCCACCAGCGTGCGCACGATCTCCTCGGCCACCAGCTCGCTGTTGGCCACGGTCCCGACGCTGCTCTGCGCGATCGAGAACAGCAGCAGCAGCGGCAGTGCGGCACCCGCGTAGGCGAGCACCAGGGTGTTGACCACGGACGCGATGTGGTCGCGGCCGATACGGATACCCGCCCGGTACAGACCGCGCCAGCCCATCGACGGGTTCGCCTCGTGCAGCTCCCACACGGCCGACGTCTGTGTCACCGTCACGTCGTCCAGGACGCCGAGCGAACCGATGATGACCCCGGCCAGGAGCAGGCCGCTCATGTCGATCGACGGGTACAGGCCGTGGATGAGGCCGGTGTTGTCGTCCGTGTTCCCGGTCAGCGCGGCCCAGCCGATGAACAGCGAGCCGAGCACACCGATCAGCGATAGGGAGATCAGTGTGCCGAGCACCGCCACCGAGGTACGGGCCGAAAGGCCATGGCACATGTACAGGGCGATCAGCATGATGGCGCTCGCCCCGACCACGGCCACCAGCAGCGGATTCGCCCCTTCCAGGATCGCGGGAAGGATGAACAGCGTCAGCACCAGGAAACTCACGGCCAGTGCGACCAGCGCCATGACGCCGCGCAGCCGGCCCACCACGACGACGGCCACGGCGAAGATCCCCGCGAGGAGCGCCATGGGGAACTTCCGGTTCACGTCGGTCACCGAGTACTGCAGGTCCGTCGGCGCCGACGGCTCGTAGGCGACCACGACCTTCTCGCCCTGGTGCAGTTGCCGCGTCTGGTCCGGCTGCACGATCTCGGTGAACGTGCGGCCCTTGTCCTTGCCGGTGTCGACCCGGACGGTCGCCTTCTTGCAGGCGCCGGGGGCCCGTTGCTGAGCCGAGGTGCCGTCAGAGCCGTCACCGGTCGGGGGCACACCCGAGGCGTTCACCGACTTGCAGCTCACCTCGACGACCCGGGCGACCGTGGCCTGCTGGGTCTGCCGGTCGAAGCCGACCCCGGTGCGCTTGTGGGAGGGGGCCTGTCCGGGCCAGAGCACCACGAGGCCGACCAGGACCGCCGCGGTGAAGGGGACCAGGATCGCGGCGATGACCTTGCGCAGGTGCTGGGAGACAGGAGCGGCGGGGCCGTGGCTGTGGCTGTGACCGTGCGAGTGACCGGGACCGGGACCGTCGCCACCACCGCCGTCGTGGGCGCGGTGGCCGTGTCCGGTGCCCTGTTCCGAGCCGCTTCGGCGGGGCGGCTCCGGCGGCTGGTGGGGGTACTGCTCCATCCTGGTCACCGCCCGATCATCCCAAGAACGCCGGGGGCCCACTGTTCAGCACGCCACACATGACGCTAGCGTGGAGGCACCTTTGCACACGCGGGAGCTCGGAGCACCGGGCTGAGAGGGCGCTGACCTCCGTAGACGCGATGTTTCACGTGGAACGAGCGCTGTTCCACAGGGAATGTCGGCAGACGGAAACCGCTGCGTCGACCGCCGAACCTGTTACCGGGTAATGCCGGCGTAGGGAGTAGGTCTCATGACCAACAAGGACGCACGCACGCCTGCCTCCGCCCAGGACGAGAAGTCCGGGGAGGCCGGGAAGTCCATCGGCTGGCACAAGGCATACGTCGAGGGCTCGCGCCCCGACCTGCGGGTGCCGGTCCGTCAGGTGCACCTCACCAACGGGCAGTCGGTCACCCTGTACGACACCTCCGGCCCGTACACCGATCCGTCCGCCGACACGGACGTCCGCAGGGGCCTGTCGCCGTTGCGGGAGAACTGGATCATCACCCGTGGCGACACCGAGGAGTACGCGGGTCGCCCGGTCCGCCCCGAGGACGACGGGGTCAAGCACACCTCGCCGCGCGGCGGGCTGCGGAACCTGGACGCGGTCTTCCCCGGGCGCCCGCGTCAGCCGCGCAGGGGTCGTGACGGGCAAGCGGTGACGCAACTCGCGTACGCACGCCGAGGCGAGATCACCCCGGAGATGGAGTTCGTGGCCCTTCGGGAGAACGTCTCGCCCGAGGTGGTCCGCGAGGAGATCGCGGCGGGCCGGGCCGTGCTGCCGGCCAACGTCAACCACCCGGAGATCGAGCCGATGATCATCGGCAAGCGGTTCCTGGTGAAGGTCAACGCCAACATCGGCAACTCCGCGGTCACCTCCTCCATCGAGGAGGAGGTCGAGAAGATGACCTGGGCGACCCGCTGGGGCGCCGACACGGTCATGGACCTGTCCACCGGACGCAACATCCACACCACTCGCGAGTGGGTGCTGCGCAACTCCCCCGTCCCCATCGGCACGGTGCCGCTCTACCAGGCCCTGGAGAAGGTCGACGGCAAGGCCGAGGAACTGACCTGGGAGATCTACAAGGACACCGTCATCGAGCAGGCCGAGCAGGGTGTGGACTACATGACCGTCCACGCGGGCGTGCGGCTGCCGTACGTCCCGCTCACCGCCAACCGCAAGACCGGCATCGTCTCGCGAGGCGGCTCGATCATGGCGGCGTGGTGCCTGGCGCACCACAAGGAATCGTTCCTGTACGAGAACTTCGAAGAGCTGTGCGAGATCCTCGCCACCTACGACGTCACGTACTCGCTGGGTGACGGCCTGCGGCCGGGATCGATCGCCGACGCCAACGACGAGGCGCAGTTCGCGGAACTGCGCACGCTCGGGGAACTCAACCAGATCGCCAGGCGTTTCCACGTACAGACGATGATCGAGGGCCCCGGGCACGTCCCGATGCACAAGATCAAGGAGAACATCGACCTTCAGCAGGAGATCTGCGATGAAGCTCCGTTCTATACGCTCGGCCCGCTGACCACGGACATCGCGCCGGCGTACGACCACATCACCTCCGGCATCGGTGCCGCGATGATCGCCTGGTGGGGCACGGCGATGCTCTGCTACGTCACGCCCAAGGAGCACCTCGGCCTGCCCAACCGGGACGACGTCAAGACCGGTGTCATCACCTACAAGATCGCCGCTCACGCGGCGGACCTCGCCAAGGGGCACCCCGGTGCCCAGGAGTGGGACGACGCGCTCTCCGACGCCCGCTTCGAGTTCCGGTGGGAGGACCAGTTCAACCTCGCACTGGACCCGGACACGGCACGGGAGTTCCACGACGAGACCCTGCCGGCCGAGCCCGCCAAGACGGCCCACTTCTGCTCGATGTGCGGTCCGAAGTTCTGCAGTATGAAGATCTCGCAGGACATCCGGCGTGAGCACGGTGGCAACCGGGCCGAGATCGAGGACGGCATGGCGCGGAAGTCGCAGGAGTTCGCGGCCGCGGGCAACCGGGTGTATCTGCCCATCGCCGACTGAACCGCATGAGGTGGATCCGCCGCTGGTTCCGCTCCGGCCGGCGGCGGCCGGATCACTCGGGCCGGTGCTCCGGTCCGCCGAAGTCCGGGCTCGTGTAGTCAGGGCTGCTGAAACTCGGCCGGTCCGACTCGGTGCCGTCGCCGGGGCTGCTGAAACCGGGGCGGTCGTAGCCCAGGCGGGGCATGCGGCCGGGCGGTGCGGGAGGGGCCGTGCGGTGGCCGGTGGCCGGGCCGGGCTCGGCCAGTGCCTCGCGGAGGAAGGGCAGGATGCCGCGCTCCAGCAGAGCGTCCTGCCAGGCCTCCCTGGCTCTGGCCAGTTCCTCGTTCGCGGCGTCCCGGGCCCGGGCGTCCGCCGAGCCGCTGTTGCGAAGGGCGGTGAGCAGCAGTCCGACGGCCGCGACGAGGATCGCCACCGCGGTCATGGCGCCGAACACCCAGCCGGTGGTCAGCAGGGTCCGGGCGAGAGTGTGCCCGGGGTCCAGCATCTTCAGGATGTAGCCCACCAGCAGGAAGACCGCCGCCGCGGTCCCGGAGAGGACGGGAGCCAGGACGGCGATGACCGCGATGGCGCCGGCGCCGGTGCTCTCGGCGGCCTCACCGAGGGTGGTGACGAGTCCCGTGTCGGCCGGACCGGACTCGCCGGCGGCGGAGTCGACGGAGACCGCAGGTGCGGAGAGGACCGGGTGGCGCAGCTCGTCACGGATCCCGAGGTAACGCTCGTACTCGGCCGAGGCGGCCGCCGTGATCAGGGCGGAGGCGTTGAGTGCCATGGTGCGCAGTTGCGCGGAGTTCAGGCGCTGTCCGACAGCGGCCAGTTCCGGTCGGTGCGGTGCGGAGCGCAGCGCCTCATCGAGGAGCCGCTCGAATTCCTGGCGGTCCTCGCTCTGCAGATGCTGCGGAACGCTGTTCATGTGCATCCCCCGATGCTCCGTAGGGCTTGGGGCTCGCACGCCGGCGAGCCGTCGGGCAGAAACGGAGGGGAGCCTGCTACGGACAAGCCGATGGTAGAGCCGTGACGGCGCGCGGTGACAGGGGATTGCCGGAAATCGCGTCACGGCCTGCGCGTACGCAGTCGGAGGGACGTCTGCCCGGCAACCGGTCAGATATCCAGGGGCAGTTGACGGACCAAGAGCTTTCCGGCCATGGTCACCCCGCCGTCCATGGCGATGGCGAGCCCGTCGGCGTAGACGTGCGGACCCTCCACGACCGGGCCGGCGTCCTCTTCGCCCTCCTCGGACCCGACTTCGCCGAGCAGGTAGGGAATGGGACTGTGCCCGTGAACGACCCGGGTGCCGCCGTACGTATCGAGGAGTGAACGCACGGCCTCGACGCCCCCCTCGTCGCGGAAGGAGAAGCGCTTGGTGAACTTGCGGAAGAGGTCCCAGACCTCGTCGGCGTCGTTATGGGTCAGAGCCTCGCGGACGGTGTCGTTGACCGCCTCGATGGAGTCGCCGTAGTCGAGGTAGGCGGTGGTGTCGGAGTGGACGAGCAGGTAGCCGTCGACCAGCTCGACGGCGTCCAGCCGGGCCATCCACTGCAGGTGGTGGTCCTGGAGGCGGTCCATGTCGGTCTTCTGGCCGCCGTTGAGCAGCCAGGCCGCCTGGAAGGTGGCGGTGCCCGCGCCCGAGTTGACGGGGGTGTCGCCGAACCGTTTGGCGCCGAGCAGCAGCAGTTCGTGGTTGCCCATGAGGGCCTTGCAGTAGCCGCCCGCCGCCGCGGCCTCGGCGGACAGCCGCATGACCAGATCGATGACGCCGATGCCGTCCGGACCGCGGTCGGTGAAGTCGCCGAGGAACCACAGGCGCGTGGTGCCGGCGCACCACTGGCCCTCGTCGTCGATCAGGCCCTGCTCCCGCAGGGCGGTCACCAGCTCGTCCAGATAGCCGTGGACGTCACCGACGACGTAGAGCGGCCCGGGCCCCGCCACGGGCTGCGGAGCAGCGGCGGCGGAAGCCGGCTCGACGGGGACCTGCACGGTGTCGCCGCGGTTGATGACCGGCAGGTCGCGCTGGGTGGGCGTGTACCCCTCGGGGTACGCCTCGTCGACGGCCGGGACGGCGTCGCCGGGGTGGACGCTGCTGACGTACGGGCCGGTCTCATGGACGTACGCGGGTACCCGGAAGTCGCGCAGCGTCGCCGTCCGCTCCGTCTCGGGTCCCTGACCGGCCCCCTGAGTCATCAGACCCCTCCACCATCGCGCCGCATCTGCACCGCTTCGGACTGCCTGGTCGCAGCGGTCCGCGGTGTCGTGGGCCCATCATAGGAATGCGCGTCGCGCCGTGTGATGACCCAGGGGTGGTGAATCGGAACAAGACTCCAGTTCACCGCGGCTTTCGCCCCGTTTGGGCAGGTGTGCGGCCGGTTGCCGACCGGTCGGGCCCTCGCCCGGCCGGCTCCGTGCCGTTCCGGCCGGGTCGTGCACCGGCCGGAACGGCACGGAGCGCTACTTCTCGTCCGGTGTACGCGGCGGGCTGACGGTCGTGCGCGGGGACCGCCGCTGCGAGGAGGTGCGCACGATCAGTTCGGTCGGTATCACCTGCTCGACCGGCTGGTCCGACTCGACGCCCTCGATGGCGTCGATGAGGAGCTGGACGACGGCGGTGCCGATGCGGCGCGGCTTCAGCGAGAGCGTCGTGACGGCCGGTTCGGTGCTGGCGTACACGGTGGACTCGCTGCAGCACACCAGCAGCAGGTCGTCGGGTACGCGGAGGCCGTAGCGGCGGGCCGCGGCGAGCAGGTCGGTGCCGTTGGGGTCGAACAGTCCGTAGACCGCGTCGGGGCGGTCGGGGCGGGCGAGCAGCCGGTCGGCGGCCACGGCGCCGGCACACGGGTCGTGGGCCGGGTACGCCTCGTAGACCGGATCCTGGCCGACCCTGTCGCACCAGCGCAGGTAGGCGGTGGTCGACAGGTGGGTGTAGGTGTCCGTCGAGGTGCCCGTGAGCAGGCCGATCCGGCGGGCGCCGGCGTCGGCGAGGTGGTCGAGGATGCCGAGCACGGCGGCCTCGTGGTCGTTGTCCACCCAGGCGGTGACGGGGAGGGCGCCGGCCGGGCGGCCGTCGGAGACGACCGGCAGTCCCTGCCGGACGAGTTCGCTGACGACCGGGTCCTGGTCGGAGGGGTCGATGACGACCGTGCCGTCCAGGGCGACGTTGGACCAGACGTCATGGCGGGAGGTCGCGGGCAGGATGACCAGGGCGTAGCCGCGGGCGAGCGCGGCCGACGTGGCGGCTCTGGCCATCTCGGCGAAGTACGCGAACTCCGTGAAGGTGAAAGGTTCATCCCCGTACGTCGTCACGGTCAGGCCGATCAGGCCCGACTTGCCGGTACGGAGGGTGCGGGCAGCGGCCGAGGGGCGGTACCCGAGCCGGTCCGCCACCTCGCGGACGTGACGCCGGGTGGCATCCGGGAGCCGGCCCTTACCGTTGAGGGCGTCGGACACGGTCGTGATGGAGACTCCGGCGGCGGCGGCGACGTCCCTGATGCCCGCCCGGCCCGGCCGGCTGCCTCGACGGGAGGTTTCCGCGCGGCTCACCTGGTGCTTCCCTGCTGCTGTCATGGCGAGCCGATAGTAGGGCTCATGCGGTGGGGTAGTGCGGACGCATATGCACCCGTTGACAGGCACGTTTCTGCATGGTCAAACAGCGCCAACTCCTTTGGAAAGAAAGGAGGTTGACTGATCCAATAGTAAGACGTGTCTTGTCGACGCGTATGGACCTGCCAAGTGCCCGATGTCTCGAAGAGGTCTCAACTCACCTTCATGAGGGACGCGCGCCACGGCGCAAGCCACCGGCGCGTAGATATATGTACGGCGCGCCCCCCGAAACGTACGCCTTCGTACGCTGTTGCCCCTGATGCCGGTGGGGAAGGTGGGATCCGCTTCCTCCCCGGGACGGGTCCCGTGTTCCGGGTCGTCGCGCACCTGTACGCAGCGGCGCCGAATCCTCATAAGGTGAGAAGTATTGGAAGCCGGCGATGTCGACGGGTCGCCGGTGGTCGCTAGGAGGACTGCGGTGAGCGAGACGAGCCCCAAGCTGCGCGCCGAGCTGGAGAGTATCCCCACCTACAAGCCGGGCAAGCCGGCCTCGGCCGGCGGACCGGTCGCCTACAAGCTGTCCTCCAACGAGAACCCTTACCCGCCGCTGCCGGGTGTGCTGGAGAGTGTGTCCGCGGCGGCCTGCGACTTCAACCGGTACCCGGACATGGCCTGCACCGGGCTGATGAACGAGCTGTCCGAGCGCTTCGGCGTGCCGCTCTCCCATCTGGCCACCGGGACCGGCTCGGTGGGTGTCGCCCAGCAGCTGATCCAGGCCACCAGCGGACCCGGTGACGAGGTGATCTACGCCTGGCGGTCGTTCGAGGCGTACCCGATCATCACGCAGGTCAGCGGCGCCCGGTCGGTGCAGGTGCCGCTGACACCGGGTGAGGTGCACGACCTCGACGCGATGGCGGACGCGATCACCGACCGGACGCGGCTGATCTTCGTCTGCAACCCCAACAACCCGACCGGCACGGTGGTGCGGCGGGCCGAGCTGGAGCGGTTCCTCGACCGGGTGCCCGGCGATGTGCTGGTGGTGCTGGACGAGGCCTACCGGGAGTTCATCCGCGACCCCGAGGTGCCCGACGGGATCGAGCTGTACCGGCAGCGGCCCAACGTCTGTGTCCTGCGGACCTTCTCCAAGGCGTACGGGCTGGCCGGGCTGCGTGTCGGTTTCGCGGTCGCCCATGAGCCCGTGGCCGCGGCGCTGCGCAAGACGGCGGTGCCGTTCGGGGTGAGCCAGCTCGCGCAGGAAGCGGCGGTCGCCTCGCTGCGGGCCGAGGACGAGCTGCTGGGCCGGGTGGGCTCGCTGGTGTGCGAGCGCAAGCGCGTGGTCGACGCGCTGCGGGCCCAGGGCTGGACGGTGCCCGAGACGCAGGCCAACTTCGTGTGGCTGCGGCTGGGGGAGCGCACGGTCGCGTTCGCGCAGACCTGCGAGGAGCACGGTGTGGTGGTCCGGCCGTTCCCGGGCGAGGGTGTGCGGGTCACGGTCGGCGAGGCCGAGGCGAACGACATCTTTCTGAAGGCGGCGGAGGCGTTCCGCAAGGAGCTCTGAGGCCGGCGGGAGCGCTACTCCTCGATCAGCTCCACCCGGACGGGGTCGCCGGCCCGCACGGTCGCCAGGAGGCGGGCGTCCCCGTCCACGCTGCCGAGGACATTGCAGGGACTCGCGAGGCGGCATTCGGAGCCTCGCGAGATCGGCGTGGGGCCGTAGGGGAGGGCGAGCGCGTCGCCGTCCGTCCAGAAGGCCACCGTGCCTGGTTCCACGACCTGACGTTCGTCCGTTTCACGTGAAACGGAGATGCCTGTGTCGAAATACACCTCTTCGCCCCATATGCTCGCGGTCGAGACGAGCGGCAGCGCTTTGGCGAGGGCCTGCGAGGTCGGAGTGGTCGCGTCGAGGGTCGCGGTGAGGTGGCCGGCGGGCCAGGAAATGCGTATCTGCATGGCGCGCAATTCAACAAGATGTTGAAGTCGCTGCCAAGGTCTTGACGTGAAGGCGAAGGGGGGACCCCCCTTCGACGGCCGAAAATCAGTGCGTCATAATGGCTTGTGAATGTGAACGCGTTCACAAGCGCGTCCCGTTTGCTCCCTGTATGTGCCTGACAAAGGGGGCAAACCGCCGCTGTACCACGGCGTAGTAAGGAGAGTGACGACGTGGACCTGGCTTTGGCGCCGGAAACACTGGCGCGCTGGCAGTTCGGCATCACCACCGTCTACCACTTCCTGTTCGTCCCGCTGACGATCTCCCTGGCCGCACTCACGGCCGGGCTCCAGACGGCCTGGGTGCGCACGGAGAAGGAGAAGTACCTCAGAGCGACGAAGTTCTGGGGCAAGCTCTTCCTGATCAACATCGCGATGGGTGTGGTCACCGGCATCGTGCAGGAGTTCCAGTTCGGCATGAACTGGTCGGACTACTCGCGCTTCGTCGGTGACATCTTCGGTGCGCCGCTCGCCTTCGAGGCGTTGATCGCGTTCTTCTTCGAGTCCACGTTCATCGGCCTGTGGATCTTCGGCTGGGACAAGCTGCCCAAGAAGATCCACCTGGCGTGCATCTGGATGGTCTCGATCGGCACGATCCTGTCGGCCTACTTCATCCTCGCGGCCAACTCCTGGATGCAGCACCCGGTCGGCTACAAGATCGACAAAGCGAGGGGACGGGCCGAGCTGACCGACTTCTGGGCCGTGCTGACCCAGAACACGGCTCTCAGCCAGGCATTCCACACCCTTGCCGCGGCCTTCCTCACCGGCGGTGCCTTCATGGTGGGCATCTCCGCCTACCACCTGGCCCGCAAGAAGCACATCCGCGAGATGAAGACCTCGCTGCGGCTCGGGCTGATCACCGTGGTCATCGCCGGCATGCTCACCGCGATCAGCGGCGACACTCTCGGCAAGGTCATGTTCAAGCAGCAGCCGATGAAGATGGCCGCTGCCGAAGCACTGTGGGACGGCCAGAAGCCGGCCCCGTTCTCGATCTTCGCCTACGGCGATGTGGAGAAGGGGCACAACAGTGTGGCCATCGAGATACCCGGCGTGCTGTCCTTCCTCGCCGACGACAACTTCAACTCCTACGTCCCCGGCATCAACGACGTCAACAAGGCCGAGCAGCAGAAGTTCGGGCCCGGCGACTACCGGCCCAACATCCCCGTGGCCTTCTGGGGCTTCCGCTGGATGATCGGTTTCGGCATGGCCTCCTTCGCCATCGGCCTGGCCGGACTCTGGCTGACCCGCAAGAAGTTCATGCTCCCGCAGCACCTGAGGGTCGGCGACGACGAGGTACCGCACCTGGTGCTGTTCAAGAACAAGGCGCTCAGCCCGCAGCTCACCCCCTGGTACTGGCGCATCGCGACCTGGACCATGGCCTTCCCGCTGATCGCCAACTCCTGGGGCTGGATCTTCACCGAGATGGGCCGCCAGCCGTGGGTCGTCTACGGCGTCCTGCAGACCCGGGACGCGGTCTCCCCCGGTGTCTCCCAGGGCGAGGTCCTCACCTCGATGGCCGTCTTCACCGCGTTGTACGCGATCCTCGCCGTGGTCGAGGTCAAGCTGCTCGCGAAGTACGTCAAGGCCGGTCCGCCCGAGCTGACCGAAGCCGACCTCAACCCGCCCACGAAGATCGGCGGCGACACACGTGACGCCGACAAGCCGATGGCCTTCTCGTACTAGGCCGGGGGAACAGTCATGGAACTTCACGACGTCTGGTTCGTCCTGATCGCCGTCCTGTGGACGGGCTACTTCTTCCTGGAGGGTTTCGACTTCGGAGTCGGCATCCTCACCAAACTGCTGGCCCGGGACCGGCCCGAGCGCCGGGTGCTGATCAACACCATCGGCCCGGTCTGGGACGGCAACGAGGTGTGGTTGCTCACCGCGGGCGGCGCGACCTTCGCCGCCTTCCCGGAGTGGTACGCCACCCTCTTCTCCGGCTTCTACCTGCCGCTGCTGCTCATCCTGGTCTGTCTGATCGTCCGGGGCGTCGCCTTCGAGTACCGGGCCAAGCGGCCGGAGGAGAACTGGCAGCGCAACTGGGAGACCGCGATCTTCTGGACCTCGCTGCTCCCGGCGTTCCTGTGGGGCGTGGCCTTCGGGAACATCGTGCGCGGCGTGAAGATCGACCGGAACTTCGAGTACGTCGGCACCGTCTGGGACCTGCTCAACCCGTACGCCGTGCTCGGCGGCCTGGTGACGCTGACGCTGTTCACCTTCCACGGGGCGGTGTTCACGGCACTCAAGACCGTCGGTGACATCCGGGTGCGGGCGCGGCGACTGGCCCGGTGGGTCGGCCTGGTCGCGGCCGGTGTGGCGCTCGCGTTCCTGCTGTGGACCCAGGCCGACACCGGGAACGGCAAGAGCCTGGTGGCCCTGATCGCCGCTGTCGTAGCGCTCGTGGCCGCCTTGGTGGCGAACCAGGCGGGGCGGGAGGGATGGTCGTTCGCGCTGTCCGGCGTCACGATCGTGGCCGTGGTGGCGATGTTCTTCCTCTCGCTCTTCCCGAACGTCATGCCGTCCACCCTGAACGGGGACTGGAGTCTGACGGTCACCAACGCCTCGTCGAGCCCGTACACCCTGAAGATCATGACGTGGCTGGCGGCGATCGCCACACCTCTCGTCCTGCTCTACCAGGGCTGGACCTACTGGGTCTTCCGCAAGCGGATCGGCACGCAGCACATCGCTGCTGACGCTGCCGCCGGCGCCGCGCACTGAGTCCGCGGAGGGTGTGTTTCACGTGAAACGCACCCTCCGTACGGAAGGGCATGTTTCACGTGAAACCAATCGACCCCCGCCTTCTGCGCTACGCCCGGGCCACCCGACTCTTCCTCGTGGCCGTCGTCGGCCTGGGGGCCGTCGGTGCAGGGCTGGTCATCGCCCAGGCGATGCTTGTCGCCGAGATCGTCGTCGGAGCCTTCCAGCACGGGCAGTCGGCCGCCGGCCTGCGCACCCCCCTGCTCCTGCTGGCCGCCGTGGCGGTGGGGCGATCGATGGTCGCGTGGCTCACGGAACTCGCCGCGCATCGCGCGAGCGCGGCCGTGAAGTCGGAGCTGCGCGGGCGGCTGCTGGACCGGGCGGTGGCGCTCGGTCCCGGGTGGCTGAGCGGACAGCGCACCGGTTCGCTGGTCACGCTGGCCACGCGCGGGGTGGACGCCCTGGACGACTACTTCTCGCGCTACCTCCCGCAACTGGGGCTTGCCGTCGTCGTGCCGGTGGCGGTGCTGGCGCGGATCGTCACCGAGGACTGGGTGTCGGCGGCGATCATCGTCGGCACCCTGCCGCTGATTCCGCTCTTCATGATGCTGATCGGCTGGGCGACGCAGTCCCGGATGGACCGCCAGTGGCGGTTGCTGTCCCGGCTGTCGGGTCATTTCCTGGACGTGGTCGCGGGACTGCCCACGCTCAAGGTGTTCGGCCGGGCCAAGGCACAGGCCGAGTCCATCCGCCGGATCACCGGCGAGTACCGGCAGGCGACCATGCGGACGTTGCGCATCGCCTTCCTCTCCTCGTTCGCGCTGGAGCTGCTGGCCACGCTGTCGGTCGCGCTGGTCGCGGTGACGATCGGGATGCGGCTGGTCCACGGCGACATGGACCTGTACATCGGCCTGGTGATCCTGGTGCTGGCGCCGGAGGCGTATCTGCCGTTGCGGCAGGTGGGCGCGCAGTACCACGCGGCGGCGGAGGGCCTTGCCGCGGCGGAGGAGATCTTCTCGGTGCTGGAGACGGCGGTGCCCGAGGCCGGTACGGGTGCGGTGCCTGCGGGGGCCGTGAGCTTCGAAGGGGTCGGCGTCCGCTATCCGGGGCGTTCCGTGGACGCGGTGAACGGGGTGTCGTTCAGCGTCGCACCTGGTGAGACCGTCGCACTGGTCGGGCCGAGCGGGGCGGGCAAGTCGACGCTGCTGAGCGTGTTGCTGGGGTTCGTGCGGCCCACCGAGGGGCGGGTGCGGATCGGGGGAGCCGACCTCGCCGGTCTCGATCTGGTCGAGTGGCGCTCGCGCGTCGCCTGGGTGCCGCAGCGGCCGCACCTGTTCGCCGGAAGCATCGCGGAGAACGTACGGCTCGCCCGGCCCGAGGCCGATGACGGCGCCGTACGCCGGGCTCTGCGGGATGCGGGTGCGCTGGAGTTCGTGGAGGCGTTGCCGGAAGGCGCCGACACCGTCCTAGGCGAGGACGGGGCGGGGCTGTCGGCGGGGCAGCGACAGCGGTTGGCGCTGGCTCGGGCGTTTCTCGCGGATCGGCCCGTGCTGTTGCTGGACGAGCCGACGGCTGCGTTGGACGGGGCGACGGAGGGGGAGGTCGTGGCTGCGGTGCGGAGGCTCGCCGCCGGGCGCACGGTGCTGCTCGTCGTGCATCGGCCCGCGTTGCTGGGGGTGGCCGACCGGGTGGTACGGCTGGAGGGGGCGGAGCTCGAGGGGCACGTGGGGGACGCGTGGCCGTCCGGGGCACTCCCCCTGGGCCCCGGCCCCCGCCCGCCCGTCGCCCGGCCCGGTGGACCGAGTGGTGAGGCATCGGGGGCCCGGTCCGGTGGGATCACCCGTGAGGTGGCCGGGGCTCGGAGCGGTGGACCGGGCGGGGAACGGCCGGGCCGGATGCAAGGGGGGACGGGTAGGTCCCGGCGGGTGCTGGGGCGGGTCCGGGGGCTTGGTGGCGGATCGCGTGGGCGGCTGGTGGGAGCCCTGGCGCTGGGCGGTCTGGCGCTGGGCAGTGCCGTCGGGCTGATGGCGACCTCCGGGTGGCTCATCTCGCGTGCCTCGCAGCAGCCGCCGGTGCTCTATCTGATGGTGGCCGTGACCGCGACCCGGGCCTTCGGGATCGGGCGGGCCGTCTTTCGGTATGCCGAACGACTGGTGTCGCACGACGCCGTCCTGAGGATGCTCGCCGACACCCGCGTCGCGGTGTACCGGCGTCTGGAACGCCTCGCCCCCGCGGGACTGCGCGGCGCCCGGCGCGGTGATCTGCTCACCCGGCTGGTCACGGACGTGGACGCCTTCCAGGACTACTGGCTGCGCTGGCTGCTGCCCGCCGGAGTCGCCCTCGCGGTCTCCGCGGCGTCCGTCGGCTTCACGGCCTGGCTGCTGCCCGGGGCCGGTGCCGCCCTCGCCGCGGGCCTGCTGGCGACCGGGGTCGGCGTGCCGCTGGTGACGGCCACCGCGGCCCGGCGGACCGAGCGACGGCTGGCGCCCGCCAGGGGGGTGCTCGCCACCCGCGTGACCGATCTGCTCACCGGGACCGCCGAGCTGACCGTCGCCGGTGCGCTGTCGGCCCGTACCGACGCGGCCCGGCGCGCCGACGCCACCCTCACCCGGACCGCCGCCCGCTCCGCCGCCGTCACCGGTCTCGGCGACGGGCTCACCGCGCTGCTCTCCGGGCTGACCGTCGTGGTCACCGCGATGCTGGGGGCAGAGGCGGTGGCGGCCGGCCGGCTGGACGGCGTCGCGATGGCCGTGGTCGTCCTGACTCCGCTGGCCGCCTTCGAGGCCGTACTCGGGCTGCCCCTGGCCGTGCGGTACCGGCAGCGGGTCCGGCGCAGCGCGGAGCGTGTGTACGAGGTGCTGGACGCCGCCGAGCCGGTGCGTGAGCCCGAGTCGCCCCGACGGGCGCCGTCCTCGCCGTTCCCCGTGGTCGTCAAGGGTGTGGACGCCCGCCATGCGGGGCAGCGGCGGGAGGCGCTCGCCGGGTTTGACCTGACCCTGGAGCAGGGGCGCCGCATCGCCGTCGTGGGGGTGTCCGGTTCGGGCAAGACGACCCTCGCCCAGGTGTTGCTGCGGTTCCTGGATCCGGTGGCGGGCACCTACACCCTCGCCGGCGTGGACGCCCGCGCGCTGGCGGGGGACGACGTGCGGCGGCTCGTCGGGCTGTGCGCGCAGGACGCGCACCTCTTCGACAGTTCGGTGCGCGAGAACCTGCTGCTGGCCCGGAAGGACGCCACCGAGGCGGACCTGCGCGACGCGCTGGCCCGGGCCAGGCTGCTGCACTGGGTGGACTCGCTGCCCGACGGCCTGGACACGCTCGTCGGCGAGCACGGGGCACGCCTGTCCGGCGGGCAGCGGCAACGGCTGGCGTTGGCCCGTGCGCTGCTGGCCGGCTTCCCGGTGCTGGTCCTGGACGAGCCCGCCGAGCACCTGGACCTGCCGACGGCGGACGCCCTGACCGCAGACCTGCTGGCCGCCACCGAGGGCCGGACCACGCTGCTGATCACCCACCGGCTCGCGGGGCTCGACGCGGTGGACGAGGTGATCGTGCTCGATGCGGGGCGAGTGGTGCAGCGGGGGCCGTACGAGCGGCTGGTGGCCGAGGACGGGCCGCTGCGGGAGATGGCGCGGCGGGAGACCGAGACGGAGACGCTGGTCGGGGCGCGGTGAACCGTGGGGTAACCCCCGCAGGCCGGGGGCACTCCCGCAGGTCGGGGGGACCCCATGGGACGGGTCGGGGGGCCCCACGGGACGGGCCGGAGGCACCCTCCGCGGGTCGGGGGCACTCCCGCAGGTCGGGGGGACCCCATGGGACGGGCCGGGGGACCCCACGGGTCGGGTCGGAGGCACCCTCCGCGGGTCGGGGGCGTCCCACGGAGAGGAACTCCAGCGCTCCCTCGGGTGACACCCGGGCCGGGCGGCTACGGCGCGCGGTCCGCGAGAAGTTGTTCGATCACCACGGCCACACCGTCATCGTTGTTGGCGACCGTCCGGCCCGACGCGGCGGCGATGACGTCCGGGTGGGCGTTGCCCATCGCGTACGACCGGCCGGCCCAGGTCAGCATCTCGACGTCGTTGGGCATGTCACCGAAGGCCACGACCTCCTCGTGCGAGATGCCGCGCTCGGCGCAGCACAGGGCGAGGGTGCTGGCCTTGGAGACGCCGGGGCCGCTGAGCTCCAGCAGGGCGCTGGGGCTGGAGCGGGTGACGTTGGCATGGTCGCCGATCGCCAGGCGGGCCAGGGTGAGGAACGCGTCGGGGTCGAGGGAGGGGTGGTAGGCGAGGATCTTCAGTACGGGCTGGTCGGCGTCCGGACCGTCGGGCGCGAGCAGTTCCTCCGCCGGCCGGAGGTGGTCGGGTATCTCCATGTGCAGCTTGGGGTAGTCCGGCTCCTGGTGGAAGCCGTACGTCTGCTCGACGGCGAACACCGTGCCGGGGGCCGCGTCGCGCAGCAGGCGCACGGCGTCCAGGGCGTTCTCCCGGGCCAGCTCGCGGACCTTGACGAACCGGTGGGCGCCGGGACCGCCGTGCAGGTCGACCACGGCGGCGCCGTTGCCGCAGATCGCCAGGCCGTGGCCGTGGACGTGGTCACTGACCACGTCCATCCAGCGGGCCGGCCGGCCGGTGACGAAGAAGACCTCGATCCCGGCCTCCTCGGCGGCGGCCAGGGCCGCGACGGTCCGCGCGGAGACCGACTTGTCGTCGCGCAGCAATGTGCCGTCGAGGTCGGTGGCGATCAGCCGCGCGGGCTGGGCGGCGGCAGGGGTCCCGGGCTGTCTGGTCGCTGAGGTCACCCGGTCATTCTCGCGCAGGCGTCCGCACGGTCGTGCGGCGGTCCGCACAGATGAGACGCAGTCGATGCCTCAGGTCGCCGGCCGCGCGGAGCCGACCTCCTCGCCTCCTCGCTTCACCCCGGCCGTCCGGGCCGCTCAGGCCAGCTGGGCCGGGGCCTCCATGGCGATCCGCTCGAAGACCTTCTCGTCCGCGGCGAAGTCGGAGTCCGGGATGGGCCAGTGGACGACGATCTCGGTGAAGCCCAGATCGCGGTGGCGTCCGGCGAAGTCCACGAAGGCGTCCAGGGACGCCTGTGGCCGGCCGCGGTCCGGGGTGAAGCCGGTGAGCAGGACCTTGTCCAGTTCGGCGATGTCCCGCCCGGCTCCCTCGCACGCCTCGGAGAGCTTGCCGATCTGGCCGCGCAGGGCGTCGACGGACTGCTCCGGCGTGCCCGTCTCGTACAGCTTGGGGTCACCGGTGGTCACCCATGCCTGGCCGTACCGCGCGGCGAGCTTCAGCCCGCGGGGGCCGGTGGCCGCCACCGCGAACGGCAGCCGGGGGCGCTGCACACACCCGGGGATGTCGCGGGCCTCGTACGCCGAGTAGTACCGCCCCTCGTGGGTCACCGTGTCCTCGGTGAGCAGCCGGTCGAGCAAGGGCACGAACTCGGCGAAGCGGTCGGCGCGCTCGCGCGGGGTCCAGGGGTCCTGGCCGAGGGCGGTCGCGTCGAAACCGGTGCCTCCGGCGCCGATGCCGAGGGTGACCCGGCCGCCGGAGATGTCGTCCAGGGAGATCAGCTCCTTGGCGAGGGTCACCGGGTGGCGGAAGTTCGGTGAGGTGACCAGGGTGCCCAGGCGCAGCCGCTCGGTCGCCGCCGCTGCCGCCGTCAGCGTGGGGATCGCGCCGAACCAGGGGCCGTCACGGAAGCTGCGCCACGAGAGGTGGTCGTAGGTGTACGCCGTGTGGAAACCGAGCTGTTCGGCGCGCTCCCAGGCCGCACGGGCGCCTTCGTGCCAGCGGCGGTACGGAAGGATCACGGTGCTCAGACGCAGACTCATGCGTCCGAGCGTAAGCGGCCGGCCGGCCAGGGACGAAAGGGTCACCGTGAGCGTCCGTCCGGCGCCGCGGCGTGAGCGCTACGGGGTGAGGAGGGAGGGGGCCGCAGCCCGGCACCCCAGGGCGCGAGGGGGATGCGTCCGCCGTCCGGCGCTCGGGCAGGGGGGCGGTGCTGGGTTCGCCGTCCGGCGCTCGGGGCCGGGGCAGGGAGTGAGTGGGGTCGCCGTGCGGTGCTCGGGGCAGGGGGCTGGGGTCACCGTGCGCTGCTCGGGGCCGGGGCGGGCGCTGCCGGGGTCGTCGCCGTGCGGTGCCCAGGGGCGCCACCGGTGAGTGCTGGTCAGGACGGGTCCGGAAAGCTCAGGTAGCGCGGCGGTACGGCGGCTGTGAGCCAGACACCGTTGGCGCTGACGTGGAACACGTGACCGTCGCGGTGCATGGCGCCGGAGTCGACGGTGAGCACCACCGGGCGGCCCCGGCGTGCGCCGACGCGGGTGGCGGTCTCCCGGTCCGCGGAGAGGTGGACGGCGTGCCGGGTCATGGGGAGCAGACCCTCAGCCCGGACAGCGGCCAGGTTCGGGGTGACCGTCCCGTGGTAGAGGTGCGGGGGCGGGGGTGTCGGGGGCAGACCGAGGTCGACCTCGATGCTGTGTCCCTGACTGGCGCGGATCCTGTCGCCGTCGATCACGAAGCGCTGTTTGTCGTTCGTGGCGACCACGTGGTCCAGTTCGTCGCGCGTGAACCGGAAGCCGTGTGCGGCGGCCGCGCCGATCAGCGTGTCGATCTCCACCCAGCCGCCGTGATCCGGTGTGAGCCCGATGCGCTCGGGTTGGTGGCGCAGGTGTCTGGAGAGGTATTTGGACACCTTCACGGTACGTCGTTCGTCCATGGGTCCAGCGTGTGGGAGAGACACGGATCACGCAGCTTGTTTTTGTCCCGATGTTTGATCCACAGCCAACTGGGTTTATCCACAGACCAATTGGCGAAGTTGTGGACAACCATGATGCCCTTCAAGGTATTTCATGAACATCTGTATGGGAAAACGGCGTTGCTGCCATGTCGTCCAAAGCCCGTGCTCTCACCTCCCGTTCGGCCGCCAGTGTGATGAAGTCCGGAACGCGATCCCGTCCGACGAGCCTTTCCACGGCGGCGATCGTGTCGGCGGGCATGCGCACGGTGCGAGTGCCGTCGGCCGTCTCGGGCGGTTGCGGTGCCGCGAGATGTCTGCGCAGCTGCCTCGTGGCCAACGCCCGCATCGCACGGCCCAGTTCCGCCTCCACCGTCTGCTGGGCGAGCGGGCGCAGGCGGCGCACGAGAGCGGCTGCCTCGGCGGCATGGGCGTCCGTGCGGTGGCCCGGGTCGGACAGGTAGCGCGCGAACACGTACTCCGTGGTGAACTCCAGGAAACGGGCGGCGATGTGTTCCACCTGCCCCCTCAACTCCCGCAGGTGGTCCGAGATCGCGCCGAGCGGGACCCCTGCGGCATGCAACTCGGCCGCCACCGACAGTTCTTGGGGGCTCGGTACGAGGAAGGTGTCCGGGTCACCGGCGACCGGCTCCAGCACACCGAGGTCGACCGCCTCGGCCACGGCGTCGTCGTCGGACGTGCCGCCGAAGCGGGCGTCCAGTTCGGAACGGGTGACGCGGTCGGGCCGCTCGTCCGTCCAGGGGCCCTCCACCTCGGCGACCAGGCCGAGGATGCCGGCCAGGCCGCGCCCGGTGTCCCAGGCGTCCAGGACCTCCTTGATCGAGGCCAGGGTGTGGCCGCGGTCGAGGAGGTGGGCGATCTGGTGCAGGCGGGCGACGTGGGCGTCGGAGTAGAGGTTGGCGCGGCCCCGGCGCTCGGGGCGGGGGAGGAGACCGCGGTCCTGGTAGGCGCGGATGGTCCTGACCGTGGTGCGGGTGAGGTGGGCGAGGTCCTCGATGCGGTAGTCATTCCGGGCCGCGGGGCCGGACATGGTCAACTCCCCTCCGCCGCCTCACCACCTGGGCTCGACCCGGGCGATCCTCCGCAGCAGCCCCGGTGCCCAGCGGGACAGCAGGTGGGCGCCCCTGGCCTCCGCGGTCACCGGGGCCACCGCCGTGTTCCGGGCCACCGCGTCCAGGATCGCGTCGGCCACCTTCTCCGGCGGATAGTTGCGCAGTCCGTACAGGCGGGCGCTGCGCTGCTGCCGGCGCCGCTCCTCCGCCTCGTCGACCCCGGTGAAGCGGGTCGTGGAGGTGATGTTGGTGTTGACCAAGCCCGGGCAGACCGCCGTGACACCGATGCCCTGGGAAGCCAGTTCGGCGCGCAGGCACTCGGAGAGCATCAGCACGGCGGCTTTCGAGGTGCTGTAGGCAGGCAGGGCACGGGAGGGCTGGTACGCCGCCGCCGAGGCCGTGTTGACGATGTGGCCGCCCTGGCCGCGCTCGGCCATGCGCGCCCCGAAGAGGCGGCAGCCGTGGATCACCCCCCACAGGTTCACGTCCAGCACCCTGCGCCAGTCGTCCGTCGTCGTGGCGAAGAAGGACCCCGACACGCCGATGCCCGCGTTGTTGACCAGCACGTCCAGCACGCCGTACTCGTGGTGGACCTTCTCGGCGAGCTTCTCCATCGCCTGTTCGTCGGAGACGTCGGCCGGCTCGGCCCAGGACTGCGGCGCGCCGGCCAGCCGGGACAGCTCGGCGGTGCGGGCCGCGGCCTCGGCGTCGCGGTCGACGGCGATCACCCGGGCTCCGGCCTCGGCGAAGGCGAACGCCGTCGCCCGTCCGATGCCGCTGCCCGCGCCGGTGACCAGCACCAGCTGCCCGGCGAACCGGTCGGCATGGCGGCCGGTGGGGGCCGGGGCGGGCCGGCCGCCCGCCACGGTGGTGACGAACTCCTCGATCCAGGCGGCGACCTGGTCGGGACGGGTGCGCGGAACCCAGTGCTTCGCCGGAAGCGTGCGGCGGGTCAGCTGGGGCACCCACCGGTCCAGGTCGTCGTACAGCCGCTCCGAGAGGAAGGCGTCCTCCTGGGGCGTGATGAGCTGCACGGGCGCGTGTGCGTACGCGTCGGGACGCGGCCTGCGCAGGCGCGCGCGGACGTTGTCCCGATACAGCCAGGCACCGTGCGCCGCGTCGGAGGGGAGGGACCCGGTCGGGTAGTCCCCGCCGGGGACCCGCTCGACCCGCTCCAGGATCCTCGGCCAGCGCTTGCCGAGCGGACCGCGCCAGGCCAGCTCCGGCAGGGCCGGCGTGTGCAGGAGGTAGACGTACCAGGACTTCGCGCCCTGGCCGAGGAGCTGGCCCACCCGGCGGGGCGTCGGGCGCTTCACGCGCGCGCCGATCCAGTGCCCGAAGTGGTCCAGGCAGGGCCCGGAGATCGAGGTGAAGGAGGCGATACGGCCCTCCGTGCGGCCCACCGTGACGAACTCCCAGGACTGCACCGAGCCCCAGTCGTGCCCGACGAGATGCACCGGCCGGTCCGGGCTGACCTCGTCCACGACGGCCAGGAAGTCGTCCGTGAGCTTGGCGAGCGTGAACCCCCCGCGCAGCGGCTGCGGGGCCGTGGAGCGGCCGTGGCCCCGGACGTCGTAGAGGACCACGTGGAAGCGGTCGGCGAGCCGGGCCGCGACCTCCGACCAGACCTCCTTGCTGTCCGGGTAGCCGTGCACCAGGACGACCGTCGGCTGTTCCGGATCGCCCAGCTCGGCCACGCACAGCTCGACCCCGCCGGTGCGCACCCAGCGCTCACGCGCGCCTTCCAGTGTCACTTCTCCTCCGCCCAGCGCCGCACGTGCGGCAGGTCGTCGTCCAGCCAGAACGCACTCTCCCCGGGGTCCCGCGAGTCGGTGACCACCAGGATCTCCTCGAACTTCGCGCCCGTGCCCCGGAAGCCGAGGTGCGGCTCGACCGCCCACAGCCCGGGCTGCGGCGGGTGATCCGAGAAGCGGTACGGCGACCACAGCGGCGACCAGCCGTCGCGGTGGCCGTGCAGCACGTCGGCGGCGAGCCCCTTCAGGGACTGCGTGCCGAACCCGAACAGACGGGGTGACCAGCGGCGCTCCCGCACCCGGTCCACCTTGTGGGCGATCACCCCGAACGGGTAGGCCCGGTGCCGGTTGGCGTAGCCCTGGCGGACCATCAGCCGGTCCACGTCCTGGTAGATCTCCCGCAGCGGGCGCCGCTCGCGCACCTCGCGCAGGATCAGTTCCCGGTGCGCCTCCAGATCGGCCATCAGCCGGTCCTGCACCGGGTTCACGCCCAGCGAGCCCGAGTACCCGATGTCCGCGGTGTACCCCTCGTACACCGGTGCCATGTCGAGGATGAACGGCATCCCCGGTTCCAGGGCGCGGCCGGTCGGGAAGAACTGGAGCGGAACGCGGAAGTTCACGAACGCCGTGCGGTCGCCGAACCACGCGAAGGGGAGATGGAACCAGTCCCGCACCCCGCGCTCGCGCAGCCACTCCCGCTGCATCCGCGCCGCCTCGCGCTCGGTCACGCCCGGCTGCAGGCGTGCCGCGACCGCCTCCGCGCACTCGTAGGCGAGGCGCTGCACCCGTCCGAACCCCCGCAGTTCCGCGGTCAGTTCGCTGCTCACTGCCGTCGTCATGCCGTCCCGTCCCGTCGCCTCGACGACTCGTCCGTCGCGCCGGCGACCTGTCCCGTCGACCCGCCCGGCCGACCGCGGTACGCGTCCGTAACTTGACACTGGTGAATGTGACAGTTGTTAGAGGCGGCGTCAATAGGCCGGGTCGAGGGCTGTGGACGACGGCCGCCCGACGCTCGCGGACCACCCTTGGGTGGGCGCCCCCTAGGGCCCCGTAATACCTGGGGCTGACGAGGAAACGGCTCTGAGGTCTGACGACGGACGTGGTCCGGATCACTACCGTCGGAGGCGTGACTGTGATCGCGACCGAAAGCCTGAGCAAGCGGTTCCCCCGGGTGACCGCGCTCGACCGGCTGTCCGTGGACATCGGGCCCGGTGTGACCGGACTCGTCGGAGCCAACGGCGCCGGCAAGTCCACCCTGATCAAGATCTTGCTGGGGCTGTCCCCCGCGACGGAAGGCCGGGCCGAGGTGCTCGGCCTCGACGTCGCCACCAAGGGCGCCGCCATCCGCGAGCGGGTCGGGTACATGCCGGAGCACGACTGCCTGCCGCCCGACGTCTCGGCCACCGAGTTCGTCGTGCACATGGCCCGGATGTCCGGCCTGCCGCCCGCCGCCGCCCGCGAACGGACCGCCGACACCCTGCGCCATGTCGGTCTGTACGAGGAGCGCTACCGCCCCATCGGCGGCTACTCGACCGGTATGAAGCAGCGCGTGAAGCTGGCCCAGGCCCTGGTGCACGACCCGAAGCTGGTCTTCCTGGACGAGCCGACCAACGGCCTCGACCCGGTCGGCCGCGACGAGATGCTCGGCCTGATCCGCCGCATCCACACCGACTTCGGCATCTCGGTCCTGGTCACCTCCCATCTGCTGGGCGAGCTGGAACGCACCTGCGACCACGTCGTCGTGGTCGACGGCGGCAAGCTCCTGCGCTCCAGCTCCACCACGGACTTCACCCAGACCACGACCACTCTCGCGATCGAGGTCACCGACAGCGACGCGCACCCGGACGGCACCCGCGCCGTCCGCGACGCGCTCCACGCGCGCGGTGCGACCACGCACGCGGAGCCCGGCGGTCTGCCCGGCGCCGGACACATCCTGCTGCTGACCGCCACGGGCGAGGAGACGTACGACCTCGTCCGGGACGTGGTCGCCGACCTCGGCCTCGGCCTGGTGCGCATGGAACAGCGCCGGCACCGCATCTCCGAGGTGTTCATCAGCAACGACGAACAGCGGAAGGAGGCCGTCGGCCATGGCGGTTGAGCATCCCCTGGCAACGCCCACCGGCGACCAGTCCCGCATCCACGACATCGGCTACCGCGGCTACGACGGCCCCCGCCTCGGCCGCGCGTACGCCCGCCGCTCGCTGTACTCGCAGTCCCTGCGCGGCGCCTACGGCCTCGGCCGCTCGGTGAAGTCCAAGGTGCTGCCGATGCTGCTGTTCGCGGTGATGTGCGTGCCCGCCGCCATCATGGTCGCCGTCGCCGTCGCCACCAAGGCGCACGAACTGCCGGTGTCCTACACCCGGTACGCGATCATCATGCAGGCCGTGATCAGCCTGTACGTCGCCTCCCAGGCACCGCAGGCCGTCTCGCGGGACCTGCGCTTCAAGACGGTGCCGCTGTACTTCTCGCGGCCCATCGAGACCGCCGACTACGTCCGCGCCAAGTTCGCGGCACTCGCCTCGGCACTGTTCGTCCTCACCGCCGCCCCCCTGCTCGTGATGTACGTGGGCGCGCTCCTGTCCAAGATGGGCTTCGCCCACCAGACCGAGGAATTCGCCCAGGGACTGGTCTCCGTGGCCCTGCTCTCGCTGCTCTTCGCCGGAATCGGCCTGGTCATCGCGGCCGTCACCCCGCGCCGCGGGTTCGGTATCGCCGCCGTGATCGCCGTGCTGACCATCTCCTACGGCGCGGTCTCCACCCTTCAGGCCATCGCCGACGTCCAGGGCAGCGGTGACGCCGTCCCGTGGATCGGCCTGTTCTCACCGATCACGCTGATCGACGGCGTCCAGTCGGCCTTCCTCGGCGGCAGCTCGGCCTTCCCCGGACAGGCCGGCCCGTCCAGCGGCGAGGGCGTGGTCTACGCCGTGTTCGTCCTGGGCCTGATCGCCGCCTGCTACGCCCTGCTGGTCCGCCGCTACCGGAAGGTCGGCCTGTGACCGAGCCCAGTCCGTCTCCCGCCTCCACCCTTCCAAGGAACGGGCCGCGCCCATGAGCACTCTCACCATCGACCACGTCTCGCGCTGGTTCGGCAACGTCGTCGCCGTCAACGACATCACCATGACCATCGGCCCCGGGGTCACCGGTCTGCTCGGCCCCAACGGCGCCGGGAAGTCCACCCTGATCAACATGATGGGCGGCTTCCTCGCCCCCTCCACCGGCACCGTCACCCTCGACGGACAGCCCGTGTGGCGCAACGAGACGATCTACCGGCACATCGGCATCGTCCCCGAGCGGGAGGCGATGTACGACTTCCTCACCGGCCGCGAGTTCGTCGTGGCCAACGCGGAGCTGCACGGCCTCGGGGACAAGGCCGCCCAGCGCGCCCTGGCCACGGTGGAGATGGAGTACGCACAGGACCGGAAGATCGCCACATACTCCAAGGGCATGCGGCAGCGCGTGAAGATGGCGAGCGCCCTCGTGCACGACCCGTCGCTGCTGTTGCTGGACGAGCCGTTCAACGGCATGGACCCGCGCCAGCGCATGCAACTGATGGACCTGCTGCGGAAGATGGGCGACGAGGGCCGCACGGTGCTGTTCTCCTCGCACATCCTCGAAGAGGTCGAACAGCTCGCCCGGCACATCGAGGTCGTCGTCGCCGGACGGCACGCGGCCAGCGGTGACTTCCGCAGAATCCGCCGCCTGATGACCGACCGTCCGCACCGCTACCTGGTGCGCTCCAGCGACGACCGCGCCCTCGCGGCGGCACTGATCGCCGACCCGTCGACGGCCGGCATCGAGGTCGACCACGCCGAGGGCGCCCTGCGCATCCAGGCCGTGGACTTCGGCCGCTTCACCGCGCTGCTGCCGAAGGTCGCCCGGGACCACGGCATCCGGCTGCTCACGGTCTCGCCGTCCGACGAGTCCCTGGAGTCCGTCTTCTCGTATCTCGTCGCGGCGTAGGAGGCCGAAAGATGTACGACCCCACCGTCGCCCGGCTCACCTACCGAGCCTTGCTCGGCCGCCGCCGGGCCCTCATCCTCGGCGCGCTGCCGCTGCTGCTGATCGTGATCTCCGTTGCCGTACGCGGCCTGACCGGGGCCGACGACCAGACGGCGGCAGACGTCCTCGGCGGCTTCGCGCTCGCCACCATGGTGCCGATCATCGGTGTCATCGCCGGCACGGGCGCGATCGGCCCGGAGATCGACGACGGCTCCGTCGTCTACCTGCTGTCCAAGCCGCTCAAGCGGCCCACGATCATCCTCACCAAGCTGATCGTCGCCATCGCCGTGACCATGGCCTTCTCGGCGGTGCCGACCCTGATCGCGGGCCTCGTCCTGAACGGCAACGGCCAGCAGATCGCGGTCGCCTACACGGTCGCCGCGCTGATCTCCTCCATCGCCTACTCGGCGGTCTTCCTGCTGCTGGGCACGGTCTCCCGGCACGCGGTGGTCTTCGGGCTCGTCTACGCCCTGGTCTGGGAGGCGCTGTTCGGCTCCCTGGTGCCGGGCGCGCGCACGCTGAGCATCCAGCAGTGGTCGCTCGCCGTCGCCCACAAGGTCACCGGCGGGGACCTGGTGACCTCGGACGTGAGCCTGCCGACGGCCACCGTCCTGCTGGTGGTGGTCACGGTCCTGGCCACCTGGTACGCCGGCCAGAAGCTGCGCTCGCTGACGCTGGCGGGCGAGGAGTAGCCGGCACCGCCCTGACGGGGCCTTCACCTCCGTCAGGGCACCCTGGTTCCAGGGACGTACTGCTGGGAGGCACGGACATGGCTGACGAGGCGCTGCCCGCCGACGAGTGGGACGGGATCGTCCTCGACGAGGAGTTCATACGCTCCGCCGGGTCCCGCGAACCGTCCGCCCGGGCCCGGATGCTCGCCGCCCGCTGGCGGGCCGAGGAGCCGCAGCCGGAGCCCTGGCGCTCCGACGAGCCGCCGGCGGGATGGTTCTTCAGCAAGGCACGCAGACGACGGTGGCGCCGCCGTTAGCGTCACCCGCCCACCGGTGGCGGCCCGCCTCCGCTCGATGGCGGCTTTATTCGGTGGCGGGCAACTCGGCGGGAAGGCAGAGTGGTTGTGCCCCGTCCGCCGGGACCGTCCCGGCGCCGCGTACCGGGAGTGGAGGTGGGCGATGTCGATGCACGGCAGTACGCCCGGCTCCCGACAGGGCAGCCCGAGGCCGGCTCCGGAGAGACTCATTACCTCTCCGTGATGCCACGGGAGCTGCCCGGGGCGGCCGCTTCGAGCACGCGATGTCGCTCTCGCGTGGGCCGCCCACCCGGAGGATTGGCCGAGTGGTAAGGCACTGGCTTGCTAAGCCATGGTCGGGTCTCAAAGCCCGCGCACGTTCGATTCGTGCATCCTCCGCAAGACGACGCCACCAGGCCCGGCATCCCGCGGGACCGGGGCGCGACCCCCGCACCACCCCGCACCGACCGCGCGCGACTCCCCGCACCACCCCGCGCGACGACCGCCCTCCGTGGCGGCGGTCAGGCCGCCCGGGCGTCGGCGATCTTGTCCAGTTCCCGCATCGCCTCCGCGTGGGCGCTCATCATGCGGTTCACCGTGCCCGTCGTGAAGAGGACCGCGCCGGCGAGTGACACTGGGACGGACAGGCCGAGGACCGCCAGCACCTCCGGCCAGTCGCGTTCGTTCGCGCAGTAGTCACCCTTGCGGACGCCCTCGTTGGCGGTGCCACGGTCCGTCAGCAGGCGGGACTCGCACTGGGCGGGGTACCGGTCCCCCTCCTCACGGTCCGCCTCGTACGGCGTGAGCAGCAGGACGGCGCACCAGGTCCACAGCAGCCCCGCCACGGCCAGCAGCCCGATCCCCCAGGCACGTATGCGGGACGAGCGGTCGCGGAAGTCGAGGTCGTAATCACGTGATCGCATGGCCGCCCAACGTATCAACCTCCGTGGACGGCCGGTGCGTTCAGCCCAGCAACCGCTCCAGCACCACCGCGATGCCGTCGTCCTCGTTCGAGGACGTCACCTCGTCGGCCACCGCACGCAGCTCCTCGTGGGCGTTGGCCATGGCCACACCGTGGGCCGCCCAGCCGAACATCGGGATGTCGTTGGGCATGTCGCCGAAGGCGATCGTGTCGGCGGCCTTCAGGCCCAGGCGGCGGGCCGCCAGGGACAGGCCCGTGGCCTTGGACAGCCCGAGCGGGAGCAGCTCCACGACGCCCTCGCCCGCCATGGCCACCGTGACGAAGCCGCCGGCCGCCTGCCGGGCCGCCTCCGCCAGCTCGTCGTCGCCCATCGTCGGGTGCTGTATGTAGATCTTGTTGAGGGGCGCCGTCCACAGGTCGGCGGCGTCCGTGAACGGCGTCGCGGGCAGCCTGCCGGTGACCGCGTAGCCGGGGCCCACCAGCACCTCGCCGTCGAGGCCGTCGCGGCTGGCCGCCAGGTACAGCGGACCCACCTCGGCCTCGATCTTGGCCAGGGCAACGCCTGCCAGCTGCCGGTCCAGGGTGACCGAGGTCAGCAGGCGGTGGCTCCCGGCGTCGTAGACCTGGGCGCCCTGGCCGCACACGGCGAGGCCGTCGTAGCCGAGGTCGTCCAGGACGTGCCGGGTCCACGGGACCGCGCGGCCGGTGACGACGATGTGCGCGGCGCCCGCCGCGGTGGCCGCGGCGAGCGCGTCACGGGTGCGCTGGGAGACCGACTCGTCGGAGCGCAGCAGCGTGCCGTCGAGGTCGGTGGCGATCAGCCGGTAGGGGAACCCGGTCACTTGGCGATCGGCTCCAGGACCTCGCGGCCGCCCAGGTACGGGCGCAGCACCTCGGGGACCCGGACGGAGCCGTCGGCCAGCTGGTGGTTCTCCAGGATCGCCACGATCGTGCGCGGTACGGCGCACAGGGTGCCGTTGAGCGTGGCCAGCGGCCTGACCTGCCCGCCCGTCGCCCGGCCGGAGGCCGCGTCGCCACCGCCGGACTTCTCGCGGACCCGGATGGACAGCCGACGGGACTGGAACTCGGTGCAGTCCGAGGTCGAGGTCAGCTCGCGGTACTTGCCCTGGGTCGGGATCCACGCCTCGCAGTCGAACTTGCGGGCGGCCGAGGAGCCGAGGTCACCGGAGGCGACGTCGATCACCCGGAAGGGCAGCTCCAGCGACTCCAGCCACTGCTTCTCCCATGCCAGCAGGCGCTGGTGCTCGGCCTGCGAGTCCTCGGGAGCGACGTACGAGAACATCTCGACCTTGTCGAACTGGTGCACGCGGAAGATGCCTCGCGTGTCCTTGCCGTGCGAACCGGCCTCGCGGCGGAAGCACGGGGAGAAGCCCGCGTAGCGCAGCGGCAGCTTGTCCGCGTCGATGATCTCGTCCATGTGGTAGGCCGCCAGCGGGACCTCGGAGGTGCCGACCAGGTAGAGGTCGTCCTTGTCGAGGTGGTAGACGTCCTGGGCGGCCTGGCCGAGGAAGCCGGTGCCGGCCATGGACCCCGGGCGGACCAGGGCGGGCGTCAGCATCGGCGTGAAGCCGGCCGCGGTGGCCTGGGCGATCGCCGCGTTGACCAGGGCGAGCTCCAGCAGGGCGCCGACGCCGGTGAGGAAGTAGAAGCGGGAGCCGGAGACCTTGGCACCGCGTTCGACGTCGATCGCGCCGAGCAGCTGGCCCAGCTCCAGGTGGTCCTTGGGCTCGAAGCCCTCGGCGCCGAAGTCGCGGATCGTGCCGTGCGTCTCCAGCGTGACGAAGTCCTCCTCGCCGCCGACGGGCACGTCGGGGTGGACGAGGTTGCCGAGGCGCAGCAGCAGTTCCTGGGTCTCGGCGTCGGCCGCGTCGCGCTCGGCGTCGGCCGCCTTCACGTCGGCCTTCAGCTGCTCGGCACGCTTGAGCAGCTCGGCCTTCTCGTCGGGAGAGGCCTTGGGGATCAGCTTGCCGAGCTGCTTCTGCTCGGCGCGCAGCTCGTCGAAGCGGACGCCGGAGGACCTGCGCCGCTCGTCGGCAGACAGGAGGGAGTCGACGAGCGCGACGTCCTCTCCACGGGCGCGCTGCGACGCGCGCACACGGTCGGGGTCCTCACGGAGCAGGCGAAGGTCAATCACGAGGCCAAGGCTACCGGTGCGGGGTGGCGGCCACCGAATCACTATTCCGGGGAGTCGGGATTCGTGGCTTACGTTCCGTTATGCGGTTATTGCCGAGCGTGTTCCCGGCGTCAAGGGAAAAGCGTCTCACTCCCTGGGACGGGGCAGGTCCCGGGTGCCCGGTTGACCTGATTCCCTTGTGCGGAAGGGGATTTGGCGGACCGGTTGTCCACAGAGATCCACACCCTCCGAAGAGTTATCCACAGGCTGTGTGGAAGGTCTGTGGACTCCGGAATTGATCACTCCGGAAAGTCCGGACCGGCTGAAGAATTCCCGGGTCAAACCCAGTCGACACCCACTTTCGGGTGGAAAACGGTCGCCCCAAAAGATGAACCAAAGGAAACGGGTGGACGAAGGGTGACTCAGGGGCTGATGGCCTCGGCGGGGCCGTACAGGGCGATTTGTCGACCCGATGACCCGGTCCTGTCGACTTGTCCCCAGGTCGAGAAGGGCACCTGTGGAAAACTTCTGTGGATAACGTTCGTATGCAGGTACGACCGGCTAGACCCAGCCGTCCCTGCAGCGCGCCACCCAGTCGGCCGCCGCCATGAACTCCTCGTCCGACGTCCCCGGCAGCATCGGCCGGGCCTCGCCCGGGGTGATGTCCGCGCGCGGATAGGAACCGAGGAAACGCACCTGGAGACAGAGCCGTCGCAGGCCCATCAGCGTCTCCGCCATCCGCCGGTCGGAGATGTGGCCCTCGGCGTCGACGCAGAAGCAGTAGTTGCCGATCCCGGCGCCGGTCGGCCGGGACTGGAGCAGCATGAGGTTGATGCCGCGCGAGGCGAACTCACCGAGCAGATCGCGCAGGGCACCGGGATGGTCGTCCCGCTGCCACAGCACCACCGAGGTCTTGTCGGCACCGGTGGGCGCGGCCGGCCGGGCCGGGCGGCCGACGAGCACGAACCGGGTCTGCGCGTTCTCCGCGTCGTGGATCCCGGTCTCCAGCGCCTCCAGGCCGTACCGGGCGGCGGCGAACTCGCCCGCGAAGGCGGCGTCGTAGCGGCCTTCCTGGACGAGACGGGCGGCGTCCGCGTTGGAGGCCGCCGACTCCCAGAGGGCGTCCGGGAGGTGGCCGCGCAGCCAGTTGCGCACCTGCGGCTGGGCCGCGGGGTGGGCGGAGACCGTCTTGATGTCGGCGAGCTTCGTGCCGGGGCGGACCAGCAGCGCGAAGGTGATCGACAGCAGCACCTCGCGGTAGATCATCAGCGGTTCGCCCGCGACCAGCTCGTCCAGGGTCGTGGTGATGCCGCCCTCGACGGAGTTCTCGATCGGCACGAACGCGGCCTCGGCCTCGCCCGTCCGGACCGCGTCCAGCGCGGACTGCACCGAGACGTACGGGTTCAGCTCCCGGGTGGCAGCTTCCGGGAGCGTGCGCAGGGCGACCTCCGTGAAGGTGCCCTCCGGGCCGAGATAGGCGTAGCTCGCTGGCATGTCCCTCACCCTAATGGCCGCAGGGGGAGCCGTCCTCCGCGTCTCAGGTTTTCCACCCGACCGGGTGGTTTGGATCCGGTTCACCCCTCCAGGAGCCGCTGACCCACGTATTCGCCCTCCGCCGCCCCGCCCGGCACCGCGAACAGGCCGCTCGCCTCGTGCCGGATGTACGCCGACAGGGCGTCGCCCCGGTCGAGTTTGCGCTGCACCGGGACGAAGCCGCGCAGCGGGTCCGCCTGCCAGCAGACGAAGAGCAGACCGGCGTCGGGTGTGCCGTCCGCGTCGATGCCGTCGTGGTAGGAGAAGGGACGCCGCAGCATGGCCGCGCCGCCGTTGCGGTCGGGTCGGGTGATGCGGGCGTGCGCGTTGAGCGGGACGACGTAGCCGCCCTCGGCATCCGCCTTGTCCAGGTCCATCTCGGTCGTCTCGTCACCGCCGGACAGCGGCGCCCCGTCGGACTTGCGGCGCCCGATGACCTGTTCCTGGGCGGTGAGCGACAGCTTCTCCCAGTCGTCCAGGAGCATGCGGATGCGGCGGACGACGGCGTAGGAGCCGTTGGCCATCCACGCCGGTTCGCCGGTGGCGGGCACGAAGATCCGCTGGTCGAAGTCGGCGTCGGCCGGCTTGGGGTTGCGGGTGCCGTCGAGCTGGCCCATGAGGTTGCGGGCCGTCATGGGGCGGGCGGTGGCGCCCGGAGCACGGTTGAAGCCGTTCATCTGCCAGCGCACCCGCGCGGCGGAGCCGGCGTCCTTCTGGATCGCGCGCAGCGCGTGGAAGGCGACCAGGGCGTCGTCCGCGCCGATCTGCACCCACAGGTCGCCGTCGCTGCGGGTCTTGTCGAGCCGGTCGGAGGAGAACGGCGGCAGCGGGTCGAGGGCCGCGGGCCGCTGCTTCTCCAGGCCGGTCCGGCCGAAGAAACCGTGTCCGAAGCCGAAGGTGACCGTCAGCGAGGACGGCCCGGCGTCCCGGGCCACGCCGGTGTCGTCGTGCGGGGCGGTCTCCCCCGCCATCAGCCGCTCGGCCGTCGCCGACCAGCGGCGCAGCAGGGCCGCCGCCTCCCGGCGCCCGGCGCCCGGGGCCAGGTCGAAGGCGACGAGGTGGCCGCTCGCCTGGAGCCCCTCGGTGATACCGGGCTGATGTTTCCCGTGAAACATCGCCCGGCCGGAGCCCACCGAGGTCAGCGGTGTGGCGGCGGCGGGCGCGGCGGTGTACCCCACGGCCCCGCCGGCCGCGCCGAGCACGAGCCCGGTGGCGCCGGCGGTGCCGAGCAGGGCACGCCGGGAGAAGCCGCTCGGGTCGGATGCGGGCCGCGCGCCCGGCGCGCCCGGTGCGCCGGGCGTACGGGTCTCCTGGGTGGACTGGTCAGGCATGGTGTGGATCAGCCGATCTGCGCGTTCTTGGAGACGGTCACCTGGTCGATGTCGGAGGTGCGTACCGTGACGGCGACCTTCCAGTCACCGGCCATCGGGATCTGCACTTCGTTCGCGGACCAGTGACCGGTGGTGATGTGGTCGGGGTTCACGGGCAGCGGGCCGATCTTCTTCGCCTCCAGGGTGAAGGCGACCTTCACCTCCGGGACGTCGAAGGCCCGGCCGTTGGGCCGCTGGACGTACACGTGCATCTCGTTGCCGCCCACGCGCGCGGGGTCCAGGTCGATGCTGACGACGCCCTTGCCGTCGGTGCCGCCGGTGTCGAACGGCATGTCCAGGGTGAGCGCACCGGAGGCCGCCGTACCGGAGCCGGCCGACGTGGAGGTGGCTGCCCTGGCCTCCTGCTCGGTGCGGCCCGGCTCGGTCTGGGTGAGCGCGGTGGTGACGGCGAGCAGGACGACGGCGACACCGGCTTCGGCGAGCACCGAGCGGCGCAGCCCGAAACGGTTCGGGTCGGCGTCGCGCAGCCGCTTGCGCTGCGCGGCGTCGACGGCCGCGCGCTGCCGGGCGAGCTGGGCGGCGCGCTGGGAGTCACCGGAACCGGAACCCTTGCCGTTCCCGGCGCCGACCCGGCCGTTCCCGGCGCTGCCCTTGCCGCTCGCGGCTTCCTTGCCGTTCCCGGCGCCGACCCGGTCGTTCCCCGTGCCGCTCTTGCCGTTCGCGGCTTCCTTGCTGTTCGCGGTGCCGCTCTTGCCGTTCGCGGTGCTGCTCTCTCCGTTCCCGGTCTCCTTGGCGTTCGCGGTGCTGACCCCGCCCTTCGCGGCACCCTTCCCGGACCCCTTGCCCAGCGACTTCGAGGCCGGCACCTGTTCCTTCTGGGTCTCGGTCCGGGGCTGGGCCTGCGTCCGGGCCCGGGCCTGGGCCTTCTTGGCCTTGGCGGTGACGGCCCGGTCCGTGAGCCGGTTCGTCCAGCGCCGGGACACCACCGCGAGGCCGGTCAGCAGGGCCACCAGCCCGATCTTGACCAGCAGCAGCTGGCCGTAGCGGGTCCCGGTGAACGCCGACCAGGAGCCGAGCTGGCGCCAGGACTGGTAGACGCCGGTGGCGACGAGCGCGAGGACGGAGCCCAGGGCCAGCCGGGAGAACCGCCGTACGGCGGCGGCCTCGACCGGGGTCTCGGCGGGCGCCAGGTACAGCGCGACCAGCAGGGCGGTGAGGCCGCCCAGCCAGGCGGCGACGGCGAGCAGGTGGACGACGTCCACCGGCATGGCGATGCCCGGCTGGAGCCCGGTGGAGGCATGTTCGGCCATGGCCCAGCTGGTGGCGAGCCCGGCCGCGACGACCACACCGCCGACGGCGAGACCGAAGGCCAGGTCGCGTTTCTCGGTGCCCTCCTCACGGCGGGTGTAGGTCCCGAAGAGGACGGCGACGAACAGCGCGGCCGCGGCGAGCAGCAGCAGCCGGGAGACCAGTGCGGCGCCGGTCTTGGTCTGCAGCACCTGGCCGAGCAGGTCGAGGTCGAAGACGTCGGCGAGCCTGCCGGTTCCGGTGTACGAGCCGCGCAGGAGCAGCAGCCACAGGGTGGCCGCGGTCAGCGCGACCCAGCCGCCGACGACCAGCCGCTGCAGGGCTCGTACCCCGGCGCCGCGCTGCCAGCAGGCGAGCACGAAGGCCGCGCCGCCGGCGAGCACGATGAAGCCGGCGTACGACACGTACCGCCCGACGGCGTAGAGCCAGCCGACGACTCCGCCGCCCACGGCCGGTGCGCCGGCGGAGACGACGGTCTGCGAGGGCGCCCCGACGGAGAAGGTGAAGGCACCGGCGACGGGGTGGCTGTCCGCCGAGACGACCTGGTAGGTGACGGTGTAGGTGCCCTTGGACAGGCCGCTCTTGAGCTGCACGGCGTACGTCGTGCCGCTGACGTTGGCGGGGCCGCCCGTCTGGACCGGCTTGCCGCGCGGGTCGAGGACGCGCAGGGAGTCGTCGCTCATGGCCACCTTCTCGGAGAAGGTGAGCGACACCTGGGTGGGCGCCTTGTCGACCACCACCCCCTGCGCGGGGTCGCTGCCGGTCAGTGCCGCATGGGCGGAGGCCGGTCCGGCGCCCGCCAGCAGCGCGCCGGTGACGGCGAGGCACAGCAGCAACAGGGTCCGCAGGCGGGGGGCGATGGTCCGGGTCACGGTGGTCCCTCCCTCAGTGGCCGGTCGACGGGTTGTACGTCGCGGACTTCACCGGCATCTCGACGGTGACGGGCCCGGACTTGGCGAAGGTGAGCTGCACGGCGACCGTCTGGCCCTGCTTCGGCGCACGCTTCAGCTTCTCGAACATCAGGTGGTTGCCCCCGCTCTTGAACACGAGCCGGCCGTGGGCCGGTATGGGGAAGGACGACTTCTCCGTCATGGCCCCGCCGACGGTGCTGTGCATGGTGACCTGGCCGGCGGCGTCGCTGCTGACCGAGGTCAGCTCGTCGTCGGTGCCGCCGTCGTTGGTGATCGTCAGGAAGCCGGCCGCCATGTCGGCGGAGACGGGCTGCGGCATGTAGGAGGAGCTGACGGACAGCTCCGCCGTGCCCGCCGCCGGCTTCGAGCCGGATCCGGAGCAGCCGGTGAGGGCCAGGACACCGGCGAGCGCGCCGGCGGTGAGCAGGGCGAGACGCCTCACGGCTTGGCTCCCTCGACGATCCTGGGCAGGTCCTTGGTGTAGTCGTCCGCGGTGGCGGACTCGCCGAAGAGGACGTAACCGGCGTCGGTCTTCGGCGAGAAGGCGATGACCTGGGTGCCGTGCACCGAGACGAGCTTGCCGTTCTTGTCCTTCGTCGTCGGCTCCACGGAGATGCCGACCGACCGGGCACCGGCCTGGATCTTGCGGAAGTCGCCGGTCAGGCCAACGAACCGGGAGTCGATGCCCTGGAGCCACTTGCCCAGTTCGGCGGGCGTGTCACGGCCGGGGTCGGTGGTGACGAACACGACCCGCAGGTCGTCCTGCTCGGCCTTGGGCAGTGCCTTCTTGGCCACGGCGATGTTGCTCATCGTCGCCGGGCAGATGTCCGGGCAGTGCGTGTAGCCGAAGTAGACCAGGGTGGGGTGGCCCTTCGTCTCCTCGCGGAGGTCGTACTTCTTGCCGTGCGTGTCGGTCAGGACCAGGTCCGGCTTGGTGAACGGCTGGTCGAGCACGGTGGCGACCTGGTTCGAACCGGATCCGCCCGAGGCCACGGCGACCGGTGAGGAGTCGTCGTCCCCGTTGCCGCAGGCGGAGAGGGTCAGCGTGGCGGCGGCGAACAGCGCGGCCGCGGCGAACGTCTTCTTGCGCATAGGAAAATGTCCCAGAAGTGTGAAATCCGGCGCGCACCGGGGTCGTACGGGGACGCCGTGGGAGGCGCCGTACGAGCCCCGGTGCGCTGCGGAACGCGGGGCTCAGGCGGCGGTGCGGCGGCGGCCCGCGAGGACGCCGTAGGCCACACCCGCGATGCCGATGACGATGCCGGCCACGCCGAGCACGCGCGCGGTGTTGTCGGTGCCGCCGTCGGAGTCGTCGGCGGCCGCCTGCTCGGACTTGTCGGCCTTGTCGTCGGCGGCCGGGGTCACGGAGCCGTGGTGGTCGTCGGCGGCGGCGGACAGCTCCAGCACGGGGGCCGGGTTCTCCGGCTCGTCCTGGCCCTTCTGCGCCACCTCGATCCAGCGCACGATCTCCTTGTCGGAGTACGTCTGGATGGCCTTGAACGTGAGCTGGTCGGCGTCCTCGGGCAGTGCGCCGAGGGAGACCGGGAACTTCTGGAAGTACCCGGGCTCGATGCCCTTGCCGTCGGCCGTCCAGGTGACCTTGGTGACGGCCTCGTCGATCTTCTCGCCGTGCATGGTGAGCGGCTTGTCCAGCTTGGACTTGGTGATGTCGATCTTCCAGCCGGGGAGGGGCTGCGGCATCACCGAGGCGATCGGGTGCTCGGCCGGGAGGTTGACCTCGATCTTGGTGGTCGAGGCGTCGTCACGCTCGTTCGGGACCTTGAAGTCGACGACCGCGTAACCGCCCTTGGCCGCGGTGCCCTCCGGCTGCACGGTGACGTGCGCGAAGGCGGGGGCGGACAGGGCGAGGACGGCCGAGCCGGCGACGACGGTGGCGGCGGCGATGCGAGAAGCCTTCATGGCGGTTGGGTACTCCACTCCGGGTGAGTTGCGCTGGTGATCAGGAGTACGCGTGCGCGGGGCCGTACCACTCGTGGTGGACCGGACCGATGTCGGTGTGCGCACACGTGCGTGCCGCACGACGGCGGCCCTCCCGTCCGGCTCTCCGTTTCCCGGGTGCGCTGGAGCGGTGGTCGCGTCGTGTCAGGCGGCGAGGAGGAACTCGGCGGCGGGCGGGCCGCGCCGGATCACCGTGTGCTGGAGTACGGCGGTGTGCGGGGCCGGGGCGTCGTCCCTCTCCCGGCGACGGCCGCGCGGACCGGTCCCGGTGACGCACAGCGGGCCGGCGCACAGGGCGCGCACCAGAGCGAGAGCGGCGCGCAAGGAACGGACGAGCGCCCCCTCCGTGACTCCGTGCGCCGACAGCTCGATCAGCCGCAGCACGGCCAGGTCGCCGCGGCGCAGCAGCCAGCCGGCGGCCACGGCCGCGAGCACATGGCCGAGCAGCATCGGCAGCGAGGGCAGCAGACCGGCCGAGGCTCCGGCGGCGTCGTGGAGATGCTCCATGCCGGCCGGGACGGCCGTCGGCCGGCCGGAGCGGTCTATCAGCCGCGCGTCCAGCAGCAGCCGGAAGGCGTGTCCCGGGGTGAGGGAGGCCGGAGCCGACCCGCACACCAGCCGCGCCGCGCGCTCCACCAGCGCACTGTCGCTCAGCACGCCCGTGAGACCGCCGGTCCCGGTCGGGGCCATGGACCCCGCCGGCATGCCGGCGGAGGCCATCGCACCGTGCTGCCCCAGCCCGAACAGCGTGTGCAGCACGGTCTGGCCGACGGCGAGGAGCGCGGCGATGCCCGGCAGCGAGCGGGCGCGCCCGGCGAGCGGCGCCACGAGCAGCAGGGATCCGAGGAAACCCACCCCGAGCGTCCACAGCGGCATGCCCGCGCAGGAGGCCAGGGTGTGCCCGCACGCGGCCAGCGCGACGCAGACCGCGGCGAACACCGCGGCCCGCAGTATCCGGAGTCCGGCTCCGGGACGCGCCGTGCGCGGGTGGGGGGCTGTCATGGCGGGGCTCATCATCCCACTGCCTTCACCGGTGGCATACGGCAGGTCGCCTCAGGCGTCCCTCATACACCGATTCCGGTCGCCGCGCATCGGCCGTATGGGCGGAGTCACGTCAACTGAGTGCTTACGGGCGCCTACGGGCGGCAATAGGTAACGGTATGTCGAGCCGCGGCCGGGAGGCTGGAGCATGAGCATCTGGTGGTCACTCCATCTCCGGCGCGAGGCCGCGAGCGTGCCGCTCGCGCGCCGCCTGCTGATCGGCACGATGGAGACGGCGGGCGTCGACCCGGAGATCTCCTACGACCTGTCCGTGGCCCTGAGCGAAGCGTGCGCGAACGCCGTCGAGCACGGCGGGAACCCGTGCCCGGGGGCCTCGGAGGCGTACCGGGTGACCGCGTACCTCGACGGTGAGAAGTGCCGTATCGAGGTGTCCGACTCCGGTTCCGGTTTCACCCGGGCCACCCAGGACCTGCGGCCCGCCCGGACGGACGCCGAGCACGGGCGCGGCCTCTGCCTGATCCGGGAACTCGCCGACCACGTCCACATCGGGGCCAGGCCCGGGCGCGGCGGGACGGTGGTCAGCTTCGACAAGATCCTCAAGTGGAAGAAGGATCCCTCGCTGCTCACGGCCTAGCGGGCGACGCGCGCCCGTGGCAGGTCGTGGGCGTGGCTGTCGGTCGGCGCGGCGAGCGCGAGCGGGCCGACGGTCTCGGTGCGGTGGTCGCCGCGCCTGCCCGCGGCTCCGTCGCACGGCCGCGACCGGTCGCGGTCCGCCGGCGTACGACAAGGCCGGGCACCTCTCCCGGTACCCGGCGTACGACAAGGCCGGGCACCTCCCCGGTACCCGGCCATGTGTGTGCGGATCAGCCCTTCAGCGAGGCCATCCACGTCTCCACGTCGGCGGAGCGCCTCGGCAGGCCGTCGGAGAGATTGCGGTTGCCGTCCTCGGTCACGAGGATGTCGTCCTCGATCCGGACACCGATCCCCCGGTACTCCTCCGGGACCGTCAGGTCGTCGGCCTGGAAGTACAGGCCGGGCTCGACCGTCAGCACCATCCCCGGCTCCAGGACGCCGTCCACGTACGTCTCGGTCCGCGCCGCCGCGCAGTCGTGGACGTCCATGCCGAGCATGTGCCCGGTGCCGTGCAGCGTCCAGCGGCGCTGCAGACCCAGCTCCAGGACGCGCTCGACCGGGCCCTCGACCAGGCCCCACTCGACGAGCCGCTCGGCCAGCACGCGCTGCGCGGCGTCGTGGAAGTCGCGGTACTTCGCGCCCGGCTTCACGGCCGCGATGCCGGCCTCCTGGGCGTCGTACACGGCGTCGTAGATCCTCTTCTGGATCTCGCTGTACGTGCCGCTGACCGGCAGCGTGCGGGTGACGTCGGCGGTGTAGAGCGTGTGCGTCTCCACGCCGGCGTCGAGCAGGAGCAGGTCGCCGGAGCGGACCGGTCCGTCGTTGCGGACCCAGTGCAGGGTGCAGGCGTGCGGGCCGGCGGCGCAGATGGAGCCGTAGCCGACGTCGTTGCCCTCCACGCGCGCGCGGAGGAAGAACGTGCCCTCGATGTAGCGCTCGCTCGTCGCCTCGGCCTTGTCGAGGACCTTCACGACGTCCTCGAAGCCGCGGACGGTGGAGTCGACGGCCTTCTGCAGCTCGCCGATCTCGAACTCGTCCTTGACGAGGCGGGCCTCGGAGAGGAAGACGCGCAGTTCCTCGTCGCGCTCGGCCGTGACCTTGTCGGTCAGGGCCGCCTCGATGCCGGCGTCGTGGCCGCGCACGACGCGGACGGGGCCGGTGGCCTCGCGCAGCGTGTCCGCCAGCTCGCGCACGTCGGAGGCCGGGATGCCGTACAGGGCCGCGGACTCGGTGAGGGAGTGGCGCCGGCCGACCCACAGTTCGCCCTGGCCGGAGAGCCAGAACTCGCCGTTCTCGCGGTCCGAGCGGGGCAGCAGGTAGATCGTCGCCTCGTGGCCGTCCCCCTTCGGCTCCAGCACCAGGACGCCGTCCTCGGTCTGGTCGCCGGTCAGGTACGCGTACTCGACGGACGCGCGGAAGGGGTACTCGGTGTCGTTCGAGCGGGTCTTCAGGTTGCCCGCCGGGACGACCAGGCGCTCGCCCGGGAAGCGGGCGGAGAGCGCGGCGCGGCGGCGCGCGGTGTGAGCGGCCTGCTCGATCGGCTTCAGGTCACGCAGCTCCGTGTCGGCCCAGCCGGACTTCATGTTCTCGGCCAGCTCGTCGGAGACACCCGGGTACAGGCCGTTCTTCCGCTGCTTGACGGTCTCCTCGGACTCGGTCTCGGGGCCCTCCGCGGTAGCGGAGTCGGGCACAGCCGGGTTGAGCTCGTCGGACACGTGATCCTCCTCGATACGCCATTGATCTCCCCCGGGGTCCGCGCGCTCCTGCTCGTGACCGAGCGGGGACCTCCATCATCGTACGGTCGTACCGGTGGCGGGCGGGGCCGGATGACCTGTTATGCCCGGTCATGCCGACCGGCGGCGTCCCGCGCCCGACGAGCCGTGCCGGGCGGCGGCGCTCCGCGGTCAGTCGAAACGGGCCGCCAGCAGGACCACGTCCTCGTCGCCGTCGTCCCCCGGTCCCGGCTTCGCCCGGCCGGACCGGGACCCCGCCTCCGGCTCGTCCGGCAGCACGGCGCGCAGGACGTGGTCGGCGACGGCTCCCGGATCGTGCCGCACCGCGCGCGGGACGCTCGCAGCGGCGGCGTGCAGCCGGGCGAAGGCCCGGTCCATCGGATCGCCGGTACGGTGCAGCAGCCCGTCGGTGTAGAGCAGGACCGTCTCCCCGGCCTCCGCCTCGATCTCCACGCTGGGCGCCTCCCAGCAGGCGAGCATGCCGAGCGGCGCGGAGACGGAGGTCTCGGCGAACTCGGTACGCCGCTCGCCGATCAGCAGCGGCGGGCTGTGCCCGGCACCGGCCAGAGTGATCTTGCGCAGGGCGGGCTCGCAGTAGGCGAACAGGGCGGTGGCCGAGCGGGCGGGCTCGGTCAGCCGCAGCAGCAGCTCCAGGTCGGACAGGACGGCCACCGGGTCCTCGCCCTCCATCACGGCGTAGGCCCGCAGGGAGGCGCGCAGCCGGCCCATGGCGGCCACCGCGCTCGGGCCGGAGCCGGTGACCGAGCCGACGGAGAGGCCGAGGGCCGCGTCCGGCAGCGGCAGCGCGTCGTACCAGTCGCCGCCACCGCGCGCGCCCGCGCGATGGCGGGCGGCGAGCTGGACGCCGGCCACCCGGGGCAGCCGGGAGGGCAGCAGTTCCTCGGCGAGGGTCGCCATGCGCGCACGCGTGCGTTCCACCTCCACCAGCCGCGCGAGGTGCTCGGCTGCGTGCCGGACGTAGAGGCCGGCGAGGTGGCGCTGCCGCTCGTCGGGTTCGGCCGGTTCGTCGTAGAGCCAGACGGCCGCGCCCAGGCGGCCGGCGGACTCGGTGGTGAGGGGGAGGGCGTAGCTGGCGGCGTAACCCAGGCGGGCGGCGACCTCGCGGTGGCGCGGGTCGAGGCCGTCCTCGGCGAACAGGTCGGCGTGGACCAGCTCGGCGGCGCCGCCGGTGTCGTACGGCAGGGCGCCGCGCGGGACGGTCTCGATGTGGCCGAGGTCGGCGCGGCCGAGGCCGAGGCCGAGGGTGGAGCGGGGGCCGAGCCCGTCGGCGGGCTCCAGGACGACCAGGCCGCGGCGGGCGCCGACCAGGGCGGCCCCGGCGCGCAGCATCTCGTGCAGCGCGGGGTCGAGGGCGCTGGTGCGGGAGAGGCGCTCGGTGAGTTCGTGGAGGGTCGTGAGATCGGAGACCCAGCCGGCCAGGCGGTCCTGGAGGAGGGCACCGGGGGCGGGGGTGCCCGGCGCGGGGACGGAGGCGGTGTCCGGGACGGGACCGGTACCCGGGGCGGGAGGTGCGGGCGCGACAGTGTGTGCGGGAGTGGAGAGTGTGGGATCGATTCCGGCCACTTTCGGAGGGTGGGGGGCGTTCATGGCGTCCGGCTCTCAGACCGGTGCGTATTGCTCAGAAGCATCGCAAACCCCCATGTCATTCTGCGCCGCTAGCAGTGTCTCCACATGTACACGCACTCGTGAGGGGATGTCCAGCATTGTCCTGCGGGGATTCCTGGTGTCCAGGGGGCGGGAGAGGGTTTTTCCCGAACCCCTTGCGTTACCGCCAAGTTGGCTCAAAACTGCCTCAGGTATCGGTCCATTGCGGTCGACTGGCCTTGCTCCACGGAGCGTCACAACGGTCGTGATGGGTACGTACTCGGTGAAGGCCAGGGGTGGTTGGGGGCCGCCCGGAACCTGGCGACGGACCCGGGCGTCATAGCCACCGACGGCCGAGCCCCATCCTCCCGTGGCGGAGGCGGAGAGAACCACGCGCGACGGCAAAACGCCAGACTTCGCCACCCCAGTGCCGCGCCCGTGCCTTTGAACAGACGCACCATGGACGCGGACGCGACCGACGCTCGCCCCTTGGGGTTCCCCATGCCGTGCACGGGGGTGTGATGCGCCATCAGATACGCACAGTGAAGTGATCGACACATGGTGTGATGTAGCCCACGGTGTTGCCAGCGGTGCAACGGAAAGGAACGAGCGCTCATGCGCGAGATCCTCGGAAGGCGACGCAGGCTCCTGGCCAGGCGAAACGGCGGGAGGCCCGAGCTGATCGGCGCGGCCCTGACCTTCGCGGCGGAATGGGGGTGGCCGGTACTCCCCGGTGTGGCACCGGACGCGCGGGGCCGGTCCCGCTGCGCCTGCCCCGACCCGGAATGCACGGTGCCCGGAGCGCACCCCTTCGACCCCGGCCTGCTCGCGGCCACCACCGACCCGCGCATGGTGCGCTGGTGGTGGACCAACCGGCCGAGCGCCCCGATCATCCTGGCCACGGGCGGTCCGGCGCCCTGCGCGGTGAGCCTGCCGGCACTCGCCGCCTCCCGTGCCCTGGCCCTGCTCGACCGGCGCGGCATGCGGCTGGGGCCGGTGATCGCCTCGCCCACCCGCTGGTCGCTGCTCGTGCGGCCGTACTCCATGGAACAGCTCGGCGAGCTGCTCTACGCCAAGGACTTCGTCCCCGGCTCCCTGCGCTTCCACGGCACGGGCGGCTACATCGCCCTGCCCCCCTCCGAGACCGGTCAGGGTGCCGTCCGCTGGGAGCGCGCTCCGCTGCCCGGCTCGGCCTCGCCCTGGGTGCCCGGCGTGGAGGCCGTGGTGGACGCGGTGGTGGACGCCCTCACTCGTACGGGTGTGAGCGCACCCGAGTTGTGAGGGTGTCGGGCGCGGCCGGGCCGGCCGGGCGCCGCCGGCTCGTAGTCTTCCGGGCATGCTGCGTCATACCGGCGGCCACCGAGCCCCACAGCCGCTCCGCGGCGGGCGGGACGCCCGTAACCTCCGTCTGCTCGCCCTCGTGGGCATCGTGGCGGGCGTGGTCGCGCTGCCGCTGACCGTGGCCTCCGGCCAGGTGGGCGACGCCGGCCGGGCCGCCGCACCGGCCGCCGACCGGGGGGACGCGCCGGCCACCGACCGGGGGGATGCGTCGGCCGCCGACGGGGGGGACGCGAAGACCGGCGCGCGTACCGCCCGCCACGCCCCGTTCCTGCTCGGCATCGGACTCGCCACGGCGGCCCGCTGCGGCCCCGAACTCACCTCGCCCGACGGCATCGAGGCGCAGACGTGCGTGCTGACGCAGGGCGAGGACACCTGGGCGCGCGCCTACTACCGCAACGCCACCGGCGAATCGCTGGACTCCGTGCTGAGCCTGATGGGTCCGGATGACCGGACCGTGCAGACGCACTGCGTCACCGGGGCCGGCGACGAGCCCGCCACCTGTGAGACACCCCGCGAGCACACCCGTGGCGTACCGGCCGCCTACACGGCCGTCACCGAGTTCGCGTCGCGCGGGTCGCGGGGGGCGCTGCTGCTCCGCTCGGGCAGCAACTCCTGAAAGCGCCCGCGCAGTTGACGGGAAGCGGCATGCCGTCCACCGGACGAGGGCATGGAAAGGCCCGGTTGCTGGCGACGGGGGATGCACCAGCAACCGGGCTACTGGAACGGTAACAAGAGATCGGCGGTTCGCAAATTCCGTCTTGGCGATTCGGACACCGAATTCCGTGTCGGAACGGCGAGTTGTGACAGGAGTCACCTGCCGCGCGGCACGGTGTCACGACTGACCGACCGTTCAGCCGTGACACCAGCGGCCCGGCGCTCAGCTGAGGGTGACCTGCCGGTTGGTCAGCCCGCCGCGCGCCCGGCGCTCGTCCGGCGTGAGGGGCTCCTTGACGGCGAGGGCCGCGGCGAGCCGCTCGGCGAACTCGGCGGCCGGCTTCTCCACGTCGTCCGCCGAGACACCGCTCGGCAGGTCCCACACCGGCACGGTGAGGCCGTGAGCACGGAAGGAGCCCACGAGCCGGGTGCCCTCGCCGAGGCTGGAGCGGCCCGCCGCGTGCAGCCGCGCCAGAGCGTCCAGAAGCTGCTCCTCCGGATGCGGCATGACCCAGCGCAGGTGGTTCTTCTCCGGCGTCTCGCACCAGTACGCGGCGTCCACACCGGACAGCTTCACGGTCGGGATGGCGGCGGCGTTGGCCCGCTCCAGGGAGGCGGCCACCTCGGGTGTGGCGTTCTCCGCGTCCGGCACCCAGAACTCGAAGCCGCTGTGCACGACCGGTTCGAAGACGCCCTCGGCGTCCAGCAGATCCTGCAGGCGGGGGCTGCCGGCGGGGGCGCGGCGGCCCTGCACCGGGGTGCCGGGCTCGGCCTCCAGCGCGCGCAGCAGGGTGTCGGCGAGGTCGCGGCTGATGTCACCGGACGCCGTGTCGTTCTGCAGGCCGAGCAGGACCGAGCCGTCGTCGCGGCGCAGCGCGGGCCAGGCCATCGGCAGCACCGTCGCCAGCGTGACGGAGGGGACGCCCTCGGGCAGGCCGTCCTTCAGCGGCAGCTCGGCCGTCGCCGCGGGGACCAGCTCCCGCAGCGCGACCCAGTCGCACTCGCCGGGCAGCCCCTCGAACGGGCGCTGCACCAGCTCGGTCGCGGCATGCGCGGCGGCCCGGCCGTGGCATGCCTTGTAGCGCCGCCCGCTGCCGCAGGGGCAGGGTTCTCGGGCGCCGACAACCGGGATCTCCCCGTCGTTCAGCTGCGGCTTGGCCTTCGTCTGGGGTCGCTTTTTGGCCATGGTGGGCGTCTCCCGGTTACGGCTCTTCTCGGTACGTCCGGAGCCTAGCCGTTCGGGCCCTGGCCTACGGGAACCCGTGGACAACGCACGCGCGCTCGACGCCGCGCGGGGGCCGTCCGGTCGTTCCCGGCCCCCGAACGCGTCCGGTCGTTCCCGGCTCCCGAACGCGCCCGGTCGGTCCTGGCTTCCGAACGCGGCCGGTCGGTCCGAACGCACCCGATCGGTCCTGGCCTCCGAATGCGGCCGGTCGTTGTCAGCCCCCGTACGCGCCCGGTCGTTGCCGGCTCCCCAAAGTGCCCGGTCGGCCCTGGCCCGCGAACGTGCCCGGTCGTTCCCGGCTCCCGACGGCACCGACGGTCGGTCCCGGTCTGCGGATCCCGCCCGGTCAGTCCAGGTCCTCGAACGCATCCGCGAAGTCCAGGCCGGACAGGTCCGTCAGCGTCAGGTCCGCGGCGGAGACTCCTGGCCGCGTCAGATCCGCGGCGGGCACCCCTGGTCGCGGCAGGTCTGCGGCCGCCCTGTCCGGCAACGCCAGGTCCGGCAACGCCAGGTCCGGCAGCGGCGGGTCCGTGAGCGGCAGCCCGGACGTCCCCGGCCGCGTGACGCGCGTAGCGAACGCCTCGGGCCGGCACCCGGCATCGGGATCGTGGACGTCCTCGTGGACCAGCACCCAGACCGTCACCTCGCCCCGGACGTCGTCCCGCACGCCCCAGTCGTCGGCGAGGGCCGTGATGATGTTCAGTCCGCGTCCGCCGTGCGCGGTCACCGACGGAGTGGCGGGCGCCGGACGGGTCGGCCCGCCGCCGTCCGTGACCTCCACGATGAGCCGCCCGTGCGCGTCGACGCGCCACGCGGCGCGGACGTCACCGTCCCCGGCCGGCGCGTCTCCCAGCGGCCGCCCGTGTTTGCAGGCATTGCTGAGCAGTTCGGAAAGGATCAGTACGGCATCGTCGATGACCGATTCCGCCACGCCGCCGCTGCGCAACTGCGCCCGCATCCGGTGCCGCGCCTTCCCCACGCCGGCAGGGCCGTGGGGAACGGCCATGCTCGACGACGTCGGCACTTCCTGTGCCACCACCAACGCCACCCCCGAGACCTCCTTCGCCCCACGCCAGGGTGTGGATGCCCTCTTGGCCTGGACCGGAAACCGGCCAGTCCTCTTCCGGTGACGCATTCGACGCGACCGCACACGCAGCGAACGCGCCGGTGCACACCCCGTGACGGAATCCGCCCGGCAGCGGCCGGTACGCCCGGATCCGGGGGGTGCGGCCGGTGGGCTCAGCGACCCAGTCGGCGCAGCACCGCGCGCGGCCGGTTGGTGATGATGGCGTCGATGCCCATCTCGAGGCAGAGGTCGACGTCCTCGGGCTCGTTCACGGTCCACACGTGCACCTGATGGCCGGCCCGCTTCAGGCGCTCCACGTAGGCGGGGTGGTTGCGCACGATGCGGATCGAGGGGCCCGCGATGTGCACGCCCGCGGGCAGCCGCCCGTCGCGCAGCCGGGGCGAGACGAACTGCATCAGGCAGACCGTCGGCAGGGTCGGCGCCGCGGCGTGCACGCGGTGCAGCGACCGGGCCGAGAAGCTCATGATCCTCACCGGCGACTCGGCGGCCGTGGCCGGCGCGTCCAGGCCGAACCGCTTCAGCAGCGTCAGCAGCCGCTCCTCCACCTGGCCGGCCCAGCGCGTGGGGTGTTTGGTCTCGATGGCGAGCTCCACCCGCCGTCCCGCGTCCGCGACCAGTTCCAGCAGGCGTTCCAGCGTGAGTACGGAGGTGTCCTCGCGGTCCTCCGGCCGGTGCTCCCAGTCGGGCTCCTCGTCCCGTCCGCGCCAGCCCTCGCCCGTCTTCCAGGAGCCGAAGTCGAGGGCGGCCAGGTCGGCCAGCTCCAGGGCGGAGACCGCGCCGCGGCCGTTGGAGGTCCGGTTCACCCGCCGGTCGTGGACGCAGACCAGATGGCCGTCGGCCGTCAGCCGTACGTCGCACTCCAAGGCGTCGGCGCCGTCCTCCATCGCCTTACGGTAGGCGGCGAGGGTGTGCTCGGGGGCGTCCTCGGAGGCGCCCCGGTGGGCGACGACCTGGATGGAGTGCTGTGGTGCGTGGGTCACCGCGTCATGGTGCCATCGTCGTCGGGTACACGGGGCGGCGCGGACGCGTCCGGGCGACGAACAGGGCACCCGCCCTGATCGTTTATGTAACTTTTGCCATGTAGGTCGTAATAGATCCTATATAAAGAAGACCGCCGGACCCACAGGCACCGCTTATGGTGCTCTGACGGCCCATGGGAAAAGCTGACTGCAAGACCAGTACGACCGACGACAACAGGCGTGGACCGAGGAGAAGAGCTGTGAGCACCGAGAACGAGGGCAACACGGTACCCCCGGCGCCGTCCGCACCTCCCGTGCCGACGGCCTCTCCCGCCGCTGCTCCGCAGGGCCCCCCGCCCGAGGGACACGCGCCGACGGCACCGCTTCCGCCCGTGCCCCAGGAGAGCCCGACGGCCCCGGCCACCGCCCCCGGCCAGGGCCCGGCCCACCCGCAGGGCGGGGCGTACCCGCAGGGCGGGGCGTACCCGCAGGGCCCGGCGGCTCCGGC
>NZ_WWJT01000009.1 GCF_009865385.1 Streptomyces sp. SID486
CCCGCCGCGCCCCCGGCCGGCAGCCGCCCCCCGCCCCCCACGGTCCCAGCCGCCGGCACGTCGCCCTCGGGCTGCCCTCGGCGCTCCTCGCCGCCGGATGCGCCGCACCGCACCGGGGCACCGGGCGGCCCGGGGACCCGATCGTCCTCACCCTGCTGTCGCACTACGCGAGCGGCGACCTCAAGGCGGCCCTGCAGGGCCCGGTCGACGAGTGGAACGCCACCCACGACCGGGTCAAGGTACGCACGACGGCCGTCGAGTTCACGGACCTGCTGACGACGTTCATGGTCCGGCAGGCCGCCGGCCGGGGCGCGGACCTCCTCCACCCGTACTGCCTGTGGAACGGCCAGCTCGTCCGGGCCGGCGTCCTGCGGCCCGCCCCGCCCGAGCACGCCGAGGAGATCAGGCGGGGCTACGGCGAGGCCGCGGTCGGCGCCGCCTCGGTGGACGGCACGGTCTACGGCTACCCGACCGAGGTGCAGACCTACGCCCTCTACTACAACAAGCGGCTGCTGCGCGAGGCCGGTGTGGACGGCCCGCCGCGGACCTGGCGGGAGCTGGAGGAGACGGCCCGCCGCACCGCCAGACGCGACCGCTACGGCAACACCCTGGTCCAGGGGTTCGGGCTGTCGACCTACGACGACTCCACCACCGTCGGCCAGACGCTCGCCCTGCTCAGCGCCGCGGGCGGCCGGTTCGTCGCCGCCGACGGCAGGAGCACCGCCATCGAATCGCCGGCCGGCCGGGCCGTGTTGGACCTGGAGCACCGCCTCGTGTCCCGGCGCGCGAGCGCTCCCGGCGTCAACGTCTACCAGGCGTTCCCGTCCGGACAGGTGGCCATGGTGATCAGTGCCGGCTGGTGGACCGCGAGCCTGAAGGCCCTGATGGGCAAGGACTACCGCGACGTGGGCGTCGCACCCGTGCCGGTCCCCGACGCGGGCGACACGCACGCCACCCTGTGCACCGGCTTCATGCTGGGCGTCAACACGGCCAGCGAACACCCGCACGAGGCTTGGGAGTTCCTGCGCTGGCTCAACACCGGCAGGACGGGCGTGCACGGCGCCGGGCGGGGCGCGACGGCCACCCGGATGAGCAGCCTGCAGGTGTCGGTCGGTTCCCTGACCGGCCGGGCCGACGACATGCGGACGCTGCTCGGCGCGGCCGGCGACCCGAACCTGCGCTCGTTCGCCGACGCCCTCGCCTACGCGGTGCCCGAGCCGAACGGGCCGGGCGCCCAGCAGGCCAAGGCGGTGCTGCGCAAGAACATCGAGGCGCTGTGGACCGGCCGCCAGTCGGTCGACGAGGCCCTGCGCAGCACCCGCCGCCAGGTCGACCAGGAGGTGGCACGCGCATGGTGAACACCCTGGCACCTAAGACGGCCGAGCCCGCCGGGCCGGCCGCGCACGGCACACGGACCCGCGCTCCCGGCCCCGGCCGCCGCGACCGCGCCCGGCGCCGCCAGCCCCTGCTCGCCTACCTCTTCCTGGCGCCCGCACTGCTGTTCTTCGCCGTCTTCCTGGTCCTGCCGCTCGGCTTCGCGCTGCTGCTGTCGATGTCCCGCTGGACCGGGTTCGACCTCGGCGACATCGACCCGGTCGGCCTCGACAACTTCGCCGGCCTGTTCGCGGACGGATCGGCGTTCCTGGTGCCGGTCCTCACCAACACGCTGCTGTTCGCCCTGGGCACCGTGGCCCTGGCACTCGCCGGCTCCGTGCTCGTCGCCACCTGCATCGACAAGCTGCGGTTCCAGGGGCTGTGGCGCACCCTGTACTTCCTGCCGATCGTCACGACCGTCGTCGCCGTCGGCAACGTGTGGAAGTACATGTACGAACCGGGCGGCCTCGTCAACGGTGTCCTCAACGCCCTCGGGCTCGACTCGGTGGCGTTCCTCCAGAACCCGGACACGGCGCTGCCCGCGGTCGTGGTCGTCCAGGCCTGGGCCTCGGTCGGCTCGGCGATCCTCATCCTGACCGCCGGGCTGAAGTCCGTACCCGAGTCGTACTACGAGGCCGCCGCGCTCGACGGCGCCGGTCCGGCCACCGTCTTCTTCCGGATCACCCTGCCCCTGCTGCGGCCGTCGCTGCTGTTCGTGTGCGTCACGCAGTTCCTCACCGGACTGCAGTCGTTCGCGCTGATCATCGTGATGACCAAGGGCGGCCCGGGCGACGCGACCGACGTGGCCGCGCTGGAGATGTACCGGCGGGCCTTCTCCTACGGCGACTGGGGCACCGCGAGCGCCGCCGCCTTCGTGCTGTTCCTGGTCGTCCTCGCGGTCACCCTGGCACAGTTGTGGATCTTCCGGCGCACGGGGGAGGACGTGTGAACCACCGCCGCTTCCCGTGGTTGTCGTACCTGCTGGTCGTCGTCGGCGCGGTGCTCACCGTGGTGCCGTTCCTCGACATGGTGATGACGTCGTTCAAGGGACCGGGCGAGGCCGGCACGCTGCCCTACCGGTTCCTGCCCGAGGCGTTCGACCTGTCCAACTACCGGGCGGCGGTCGACCAGCTCGACCTGCCCGTGCTCTTCCGCAACAGCGTCGTCGCCACCGCTCTGATCACCGGATCGGTGCTGCTCACCTCCTCGCTCGCCGGCTACGCCCTCGCGAAACTCCGCTTTCCGGGGCGGGAGTTCGTGTTCCGTCTCGTCCTGTCGACGATGATGTTCCCGCCGTTCCTCTTCTTCGTCCCGCACTTCCTGATCCTGGTGCACTGGCCGCTGGCCGGCGGCAACGACCTGCTCGGGCGCGGCGGCGCGGGCCTGACCGTCAGCATCGTGGCGCTCGCCGTGCCGTTCCTCGTCAACGGCTTCGGCATCTTCCTCACCCGCCAGTTCATGATCTCGCTCCCGGACGAGGTCCTGGAGGCCGCGCGCATCGACGGCGCCGGCGAGTTCGCCGTGTGGTGGCGGATCGTCGTACCGCAGACCAAGCCGGTCCTCGTGACACTCGGGCTGCTGACCTTCGTCGACGCCTGGAACGAGTACATCTGGGCGCTGCTGGTCTCGACGGCCGACCCGGACGTGATGACCCTCCCCGTCGGCATCCAGCTGCTGCAGGACCACGTCGACCCGGCCCGCACCATGCCCGTCGTCATGGCCGGCCTCGTCCTGAGCGTCCTGCCGGTCCTGACCCTCTTCCTGCTGCTGCAGAAGCACTACATCCGCGGGGTCATGCTCAGCGGCCTCAAGTAGCGGTCGGCGCCGGGCACCGGATGCCGTGACCCGGGACACGACCGGGTCACGGCCGGGACACACCGGCGTCCGCGATCTCGACGCCGACGGTCCGCGGGATCACCATGGAGGCATGGTCGGGGACGAGGGGAGCTGCCGGACATGCGGGTGAACGACGTGCCCTTGCGCGTCCTGGCCGTGGACGACGAGCGGCCCGCGCTCGACGAGCTGCTGCACCTGCTGGGGGAGGACCCCCGGGTCGGCACGGCCGTGGCCGCCCTGGAGCCCACCGAGGCGCTGCGCCGGCTCGGCGGGGCCGGGGCGCGGGGGCCGGACGGCGCGGAGGGTTTCGACGCCGTCTTCCTCGACACCGACATGCCCGGCCTGAGCGGACTGGAACTGGCCCGGCTGCTGGGCGGGTTCGCCGCTCCGCCGCTGATCGTCTTCGTCACCGCCCACGAGGACCTCGCCGTGCACGCCTTCGACCTCAAGGCCGTGGACTACCTGCTCAAGCCGCTGCGCAAGGAGCGCTTCGCCGAGGCCGTACGACGGGTCGCCGAGCTGGTCCGGGCCGGTCAGGGCCCCCGCCCGGCCGCGTCCGCCCCCGCCGTCGGCGACCAGGTGCCGGTGGAGCTGGGCGGGATCACCCGGTTCGTGCCGCTGTCCGACATCACCCATGTCGAGGCCCAGGGCGACTACGCGCGACTGCACACCGGCCGGGGCAGCCATCTGGTGCGGATACCGCTGTCCACCCTGGAGGAGCAGTGGCGCTCGCGGGGCTTCGTCCGGATCCACCGCAGCCGTCTCGTCGCCCTCGGCCGGATCGAGGAACTCCGGGTGGACAGCGGCAACCTGACCGTCCGGATCGGCGACCGGGTCCTCGCCGTGAGCCGGCGCAACGCCCGCGAGGTGCGGGACCTGCTGGCGGGCCGGGCGCGCTGAGCCCCCAGGGACAGGCCGGTGCGGCACCAAGTCAGCTGCTGTGGAAGGAACTTGGCGGCCGTCCGCCGCCCGTCGCGGCCGTGTTAGGTTGAGCCCATGGACGCAGGTCATCCCGCACCGGCGGAGCCGGGCACCGCCACGGCCGAAGGCCCGGCATCCCCTGCCCGGCACGGTTCGTTCTCCGTCGGCATGGACTTCACGGTGACGACGGCCGAGGTCTTCCGCGGTTTCGCCGACCCGTCCCTGCGGCGCCGCTGGTTCCGCCTGCCCGGCGGCTCCGCCACCGCCGAGCACGAGCTGGACTTCCGGGTGGGCGGCGGCGAGAGTGCCCGCAACCTCTTCGTGTCGGGGGACCTGGAGCAGCGCCTCGCCTACCGCTCCCGGTTCCTGGACATCGTGCCGGACGCCCGTATCGTCCTCGTCTACGAAGCCGAGGTCGACGGCATCCGACGCTGGGTCTCCCTGGTCACCGTCGAGCTGTCCGACGAGCCCGCCGGCTCCCGGCTGGCCTGGACCGAGCAGTACACCTGGCTCGTGCCCACGGGGGACGGCGCCGACGACGTCGCCCACCTGCGCGGAGGCACCCGCCTCGTGCTCAACGGCCTGTCCACGGTCGTGAACCCGGACCGCCACCCGGGAGTGCGCCGCCGGTAGCGCATTGCAGCTGGCAGGTAGAGCCGCTTACCGCTCGCCTGATTGTTCTGTCCTGTTCGCGAGAGCACCGTTGAATGTGAAAAAGCAACAAAACGGGCATCTCTTACACGACAGGAGTTTCATCATGCGTAACGTCACTTGGCCCCTCGCCGCCGTCGCCGGCCTCGCACTGGCCCTGGGCGGCGCCGCGACCTCGGCCGTCGCCGCGCCGGCGAACGCTGTTCACCTCGACCACTCCGTCACCTCCGTCGACTTCGCACGCGGCCATGGCGGCGGGGGTCACGGCGGTGGCGGCCACGGGGGCGGCGGGCACGGGGGCGGTGGCCATGGCGGCTACGGCCACGGCGGCGGCGGTCACGGCGGCTACGGCCACGGGGACTACGGAGACTACGGCCACGATCACGGCGACCGGGGCTACGGTGGCTTCGGCGGCTACGGTGGCTTCGACCGTGGCTACGACCACGACGGCGGGGGACACGGGGACTGGGGATGGTGACGGACCCCCGACGGGGGCCGGCCTAAGGCCGGCCCCCGTCGCGCTGCCCGGCCGGCAGCTCCGCACAGAGGGTGGTCCCCGCGGCGGGCGGGCTGTCCAGGGAGAGCCGGCCGTCGAGCGCCTCGACCCGGTCCCGCAGCCCCACCAGACCGGTGCCGCCGGCGAAACCCGCGCCGCCCACCCCGTCGTCCCGCACCCGGACCCGCAGCACGTCCGAGTCGGCGTCCACGGTGACGGTGACCGCGGACGCCTGCGCGTGCTTGGCCGCGTTGGTCAGCGCCTCGGAGACGACGTAGTAGGCGCTGACCTCGACCCGCTCGGGCAGCCGGTCCCGCACCCGGACCGCCAGGTCGACGGGGACGGCCGACCGACGGGCCAGTGCCTTCAGTGCGGGCGCCAGGCCGCCCTGGACCAGGATCGCGGGGTGGATGCCGCGGGCCACCTCACGCAGCTCGTCGGACGTGTCGCCGAGCCCGGCCACGATGTCGTCGAGTTCCGCGCGAAGCCGGCCCAGGCCCGCGGGCAGCTGTAGCTGCGCGTTGCGCAGCAGCAGGAGCAGCGAGACGAGCCGTTGCTGGACGCCGTCGTGCAGATCGCGTTCGATACGGCGGCGCGCGCAGTCGGCGGCGGTGACGATGCGCGCCCGGGAGGCGGTCAGTTCAGCCTGGGCCCGGGCGTTCTCGATGGCGATGGACACGAGATCGGCGAACGCCGCGAGCTGCGACCCGGTGTTCACCGGGAACGGTTCCTCGCTCCGCGCCGACACGACGATCCGGCCCCACACCTGCCCGGCCACGACGACCGGGCACTCGACCGCCGAGCCGGCGGCGGGGGCGCGTGCCGCCGAGCCGGTGGCGGGGGCGCGTGCCGCCGAGCCGGTGGCGGGGACGGGTGCCGCCGAGCCGGTGCCGGGGACGGGTGCGTCGGGTCCGCGCGGTGC
>NZ_WWJT01000080.1 GCF_009865385.1 Streptomyces sp. SID486
CAGGGCGGCACGCAGGGTGGTGGCGGCGGCAACACTCAGGGCGGCACGCAGGGTGGCGGGACCGGCAACACTCAGGGCGGCACGCAGGGTGGCGGCCGGGGCAACACCCAGGGCGGCACTCAGGGTGGCGGCAACGGCAACACCCAAGGCGGCACGCAGGGTGGCGGCAACGGCAACACTCAGGGCGGCACGCAGGGTGGCGGGACCGGCAACACCCAGGGCGGCACGCAGGGTGGTGGCGGCGGCAACACCCAGGGCGGTACCCAGGGTGGCAACGGCAACACCCAGGGCGGTACCCAGGGCTGATCGACCGATGGATGAGTTCGTCACCTCGCAGAGGGCGCCTCTGCGAGGTGACGGCCGATTGCTATGAACCACGACCGTCGCTACGCCTCAGGGCCTCCGAGGTGAGGGAAATTGAGAAAGATGACCGCACAGAGGGCCGGGTTCGTCATTGCGGCCTCCGCATGTGCCTGTGCGATGTCGTTCGTATCAACCGCGCCGGCGAGTGCGACCACAGTCCCGGCCTCCTCCGCAATTCAGGCCGTTCCCGCCAAGTCGACGATGCGTTGCTATGCCACACGGGGCGATCCCGGCGCCGTCGTCTGCTACCGGTTCTCGAAAAAGGCGGAATTCAGGCACGGCAGTGTCGTCTACGTCCCGATCCTCATTCAGGTACCTACGCCGTCGAACCCGACGTCCGTGATCATCGTGAACAGTCTGAACGACATCCACCCGAGCGACGGTTCCAAATGACCGACACTCCCGGGGCGGGACGAATACGAATCGGCGCGGAACAACGGAGACCCCGGCCACTTGCCACGGCGTGGGCATGGGTATGGGTCTCACTCCGCGGAGAAGTCTCCCAGGCCGCCGTATCTCAGTGCCAGTCGCGTGAGGTCGGCTCTGCGACGGGAGCCGATTTTCCTCCGTAGCCGTTCCAAGTGCGTGTGAACCGTGTTCTCGGTGATGTTCAGCTTGGCGGCGATCTCCCGGTCCGTCGCCCCGTTGGCCACGAGCTGCAGGATCTGTCGTTCACGGCCGGTGAGGTGCGGCGGAGGCGTGGGCAGGCTGTGACCGGCAAGGCTCGCACCGAGGTAGCTCCTGCCCGAAGCGACCGCACGGACCGCCGCCACCAGCTCCGACACCTCGGTCTGCCTGCTGAGGTACGCGCGAGCGCCGGCCTTGATGCACAGGACCGCGTCGGACTGGGCCTGCGAAGTGGACAGCACGATGACGGCACGCCCCTGGCGGGTCAGCTGGGCGACCTGATCGGACGCCACCTGGTCGGACACCTGCAGGGCGATGAGGACGACCTTGGTTTCGTCAGCCTCGCGGAGCGCTTCGCGGACGCTGCTGAAGGAGGCCGTGATCTGCAGGTCGGACTGGCTGTCGATCGCCTGCACGAGGCCGAGTCGAAGCAGTGGCCAGTCGCAGATGACGGCCATCGACGTCACAGACGGGCTCATGGGAAGCTCCAGCGTTCGCGGGGCTCCGGCCACGGGACGTAGCGGAGTAGGGGTGACCGGCGGCTCCCGCCGTCTCATCCCAGACTCGGTCGTCCGGCGGGAGGCGGCACCTCCGCATGCCCTCCTGCGCGGAAACACGACACGAGTGGAGCAGCGCTTCCGGCACCCGGCCGCCGAGCGGGTCGTCGTAGGCGGCAGCCGCGCGATCACGTGACCGGCGGGGATGCCCGGGACGGCCCGCCGGTACGCGCGGACGTGGCCGGCACCGAGCGGGTCACCGCCCGCCGAACCCCTGATCCGTCGGTACGACCTCCCGCCCGAGCGGCATCAGCGAGATCGGGATGAGCTTGAGGTTCGCCCACCCGAACGGGATGCCGACGATCGACAGGAAGAGCGGGATGCTCGTGATCAGGTGCGCGAGCGCCAGCCACCAACCCGCGAAGACCACCCAGATCACGTTGCCGAGGAACGATCCCGCTCCGGCGTCCCGCCGGTCCACGGTGGTCCGGCCGAACGGCCAGAGCACGAACCCGGCGATGCGCAGCGACGCGATGCCGAACGGGATGGTGATGATCAGGACGAAGCAGATGAGCGCTGCGATCAGGTAACCGATCGCCATCCAGAGGCCGCAGAAGACGAGCCACAGGATGTTCAGCAGCAGGTTGAACACCTTCATGATCGGCACCTTTCCAGGTCGCTCCGTCGGCATGCCTGCTGCCACAAGTATCAGCCGCTCATGTGCTCAGCCGGAACCGCGGCGTTCTTGTAGCGCGATGGGGAACGAATCGGGACGATCGCGTCCGGCGGAGGTACGCGTCCGGCGGAGGTACGTGTCGTGCGCCGCACCCTGACCGGACGCGGCAACCGGCGGACGGCCCCGTGACGTCCTCTTCATCGACACGGCACGAACACGCGCGTGGCGGACGCGGGCCCTCTTCGGAAAACCAGGACCCGGACAGTGCGGACTCGGCGCGGAAGGGCAGGTTCACGGTATGAGCATCATCGGTTGGATCATCCTCGGACTGCTGGCCGGAGCCATCGCCAAAGTCCTGCTGCCCGGCCGCGACCCCGGCGGCTTCATCGGAACGACCCTCATCGGCGTCGCGGGCGCGTTCATCGGGGGCTGGATATCGGCCCGCTGGCTGGACCACCCGATCAGCAAGGACTTCTACGACGGCGCGACCTGGGCCGCGGCCATCGGCGGCTCCCTGGTGCTGCTGATCGTCTACCGCATCCTGTTCGGCAACTCGCGCGACTGAGCGCGGCGCGCCGGCGCAGCGCGGAAGGGTGGGCACCACAAGGGGCCCACCCTTTTCCGTCGGCTCTTCGCCCCGCCGGCTACCGGTAGTTCACGAACTGCAGCGCGAAGTCGAAGTCCTTGCCCTTCAGAAGGGCGATGATGGCCTGCAGGTCGTCACGGCTCTTGGAGCTGACGCGCAGTTCGTCGCCCTGGACCTGCGCCTTGACGCCCTTGGGCCCCTCGTCGCGGATGATCTTCGCCACCTTCTTGGCGTTCTCCTGGGAGATGCCCTCCTCGATCGAGGCGAAGATCTTGTACTCCTTGCCAGAGAGCTGGGGCTCGCCCGCGTCCAGCGCCTTCAGCGAGATGCCGCGCTTGATGAGCTTGGACTGGAAGACGTCGAGGACGGCCTTCACGCGCTCCTCGGAGTTCGCCTCCATGAGGATCTTCTCGCCGGACCAGGAGATCGAGGCCCCCACGCCCTTGAAGTCGTAGCGCTGCGAGATCTCCTTGGCGGCCTGGTTGAGGGCGTTGTCGACCTCCTGCCGCTCGACCTTCGAGACGATGTCGAAACTGGAGTCGGCCATGTCCTGTGGCTCCTTGTATCGGGTGCGTGTCGGGTGCGTGCCGGGGTGCGCGGCGGCGACCGCCGGGCCGGTGGGGTACCGGGTCGCATCCGCACCAGCCTAGCCACCTCGCGACCCGGGAGGCGGAGATCAATCGGGTGGCGAAGCACCCCTCCGCATCGGGTATTGTTTACGTCGTTGCCGGGGAACACCGCCGAAAGCGGGTTCGAGTGGCAGCAAACCCGGCGGTGTGCCCGAGCGGCCAAAGGGAGCAGACTGTAAATCTGCCGGTTCTACCTTCCCAGGTTCGAATCCTGGCGCCGCCACACGACCGAAAGGGTCCGTGTCCAGCGATAACGCTGGACGCGGGCCCTTTCGTCGTTCCTGCTCCCGGTTCTCGTGGCGCTCGCGCCGCGCATCGTCCGGCGGCGGTCTCGTGGGCCTGGTGCCGCTTTCGTCCTCTCATGTGGAAGCGAACCGGCTGCCCCGTGCACGGTTCCGGTGGTCCTGCTGGTTACACGCGCCGACCGACATCACTAGAATCGAACGTGTGAACGAAGACCGTCCACTGACGCGTCTCGACATGCTGCGCTTCGCCCGCCGCGTCGTCGAACACCAGGCTGCCCGACAGCTCGCGTTGATGGACCGGTGGATCGCCGACGAGGAACGCCGGGAGGCCGGGCGGCAGCGCCGTGCCGCCGCCCGGCAGACCTGTCCCGAGTGGGCCGTCGAGCGCGGCCTGAACGGTCGTAGCGCGGTGTACGTCCATGTCGGCGGCTGCACCGGTGCCGGCGGGCGGGCGAAAGGTGTCGGCCGGGAGCAGGCGGTACGTGCCCTCACCGAGGAAGGAGTCCCCGCGTGCCCGCTGTGCCGACCGGACACGGCGCTGGGGATTCTCGAATGACCGGCCGGGGTGCGGGCCCGGACGGTCCGAATGATGCTGGAGCCATGGCCGGGAAACGTCCCATCATCGTGCACATGCCGTCCCCGACCGGCGGTCGCCGGGTCCGGGTGGACGGCGAGATCCTCGGCCTCGCGCACAACGTGCGGGACCTGGTGGAGTTCCTGCGCCGGGCAGGGCTCGAGATCGAACCGGAGGAGGTGGCCGACTCGCCGTTGATCGACTGGCGCGGAGTGGGCCCCGACCGGTGGGAAGCGGAGACCAGAACCTGACCACCCCAGCCCCGCGCGGAACCCGCGCCACCACGCTCGCCCCGTGCGGGGCGCACCGACGGCCCTGCGGGGACGTATCGGCGGTCCTGCGGGCACGCGTATCAGCGGCGCCGTGCGGGGCCGTGCGGTGACGGGCTGAGGGTGCCATGGGGGCGTCTCGGCGGTCCCGTGCGGTGCTGCGCTGACGGTGCTGTGGGGTGTGTCGGCGGTCCCGCGCGGTGACGCACAGACGGTTCCGTGCGGGACGCACCGGCGGCCCGGTGTGCCGACGCACCCGCGGCCTGTTCCGGGCACACTGGCTGCATGTCCTCCCGTCGCAGAACCTGTCCCGTGTGCCGTCGCGAAATCGCCGTCGTCGCAGGCCGCTTCGCGCGTCACGATCCGCCCGGGACGCGGGAGAGCGGAGAACTCGTGTCCTGCGCCGGATCGCGGCGGCAGGCGCAACTCGGTGCGGAGCAGCCGTCCTTGGACGGCTACGTCGTGCCGGTCTTTCCCGGACAGCTGCCTCTGTTCTGATTTCTCGCGCGTCCGATCCTTCGCGCGTCCGATCCTTCGTGCGGGGTCCGGCTTCTGACGGGTCGCCGGCGGGGTAAGGGCGTTCACCCTGCCAACGGCCGGCGCCCGGAGTCAGTTCCCGGCGACCGACTTGACCGCGACCGCCACCGGTGTCGAACCACTGATCAGCTCCAGCGTGAGACCGGCCGTCGCGGGCGTGTCCACCAGCTCCGCGAGAACGGCCGCCACGTCGTCCCGCGGGATCGACCCGCGCCCCGTGTGCGCCTCCATGCGGACCAGCCCGGTGCCCGCGTCGTCCGTCAGCGAGCCCGGACGCAGGATCGTCCAGTCCAGCGCTTCCTGGCGGGTGACATACGCGTCGGCCTCACCCTTGGCGCGCAGGTACACGTCGAAGACCTCGTCGCCCCGGTGCGCGGGGTCCGCGCCCATCGAGGACACCATCACGAAACGGCGTACCCGCGCGCGTACGGCCGCGTCCGCGAACAGCACCGCCGCGCCCCTGTCCACCGTCTCCTTGCGGGCCGTGCCGCTGCCCGGGCCCGCACCCGCCGCGAAGACCGCCGCGTCCGCGCCCTGCAGGTGTGCCGCGACCTCCTCCACCAAGGCGGACTCCAGGTCGAGCAGGACCGGTTCGGCGCCGGCCGCCCGCAGATCGTCGCCTTGTTCGGGCTTGCGGATGATGCCCGCCACCTCGTCCCCGCGCGCGGAGAGCAGACGCTCCAGCCGCAGCGCAATCTGACCATGACCACCAGCGATGACAATGCGCATGAATCCGACCGTACGCCCGAAGGGACGCATCCGCCGCACGAGTTAACCGGCGCGGACGGCCTGCCCGGCCCACGGCCCGTCGCACCCGCCGGCCCGCGTGGACAGCCGTTCAGCCCGCTCCGGCGGCCGGTGTGGACGGGCCCGCCCGGCTCCCGGCGCCCGCGCCCGCACAGGGGCCAACCGGCGCGGAGGTCCCGGCCCTCTCGGGTCCCGTGCGGCCGTCCCCGCGCACGCTCAGGACACTTCCCCGCGCCCCTGCCGTGGCAGCCCCAGCTCCGCGGCGGCCGCCGAGTTGCAGTACTCGCGTACCGCGCTCGTACGGGCCACCACCCGGCCCCGGTGCACCACGATCCGGCTGTAGGCCAGGGAGAGCGCGCCGGCGAGATGGTCGCCGCGCACGGCGAGCAGTTCCGCGGGGAAGCCCGCCTCCACGCGCACCTCGGGCAGACCGAGCACCGCGCGGGCCGAGGCGCACACGGCGTCGTAGGCGTCCTCCGGGCGCAGGCCGTGCGCGGAGGCGAGGAGGTAGGCCGCTTCGAGGGGGTCGCCGCGCCCGACGGGATTGGAGACGTCACGCATGGCCCCGCTGCCGGCCGCGACGCGCACCCCGGCCGCCCGCAGCAGCCGTACCGGGGCCGGATCGCGGCCGTCGGCGCCGCCGCAGCCTCCCTGGGGCAGGCACACCACCGCCACGCCCGCCGCCGCGAGCTGGTCCGCGGCGCGGGCGGCAGCGTCGGCGGGCAGGCGCGCGAGCCCGGCGCACGGTCCGAT
>NZ_WWJT01000081.1 GCF_009865385.1 Streptomyces sp. SID486
AGCAGGTTGAACGCCTGGAAGATGAAGCCGATCTTGTCCCGGCGCAGCTTGGTGAGCTGCTTGTCCTTCAGCTTGTCCAGCTCGGTGTCGCCGATGCGCACCGATCCCTCGGAGAAGGTGTCCAGGCCGGCCACGCAGTGCATCAGCGTGGACTTGCCGGAGCCGGAGGGGCCCATGATCGCGGTGAACTCGGCCTGCCGGAAGTCGACGGAGACCCGGTCCAGGGCGACCACCCGGGTCTCACCCTGCCCGTAGATCTTCGACAGCTCCGTGGCGCGTGCGGCCACGGCGGTGGTCCGGCCGGCGGTGGGTGTGGTGGTCACGGGGGGATGCTCCTGACGGGACGGCGTGTGTTCCTGGGGACCGTTCCATCGTCCCGGCACGGAGCGCGCGTGGAGTCAGTCGCTGTTCCGGTTCCGGGGGGCGACTCGGGTCGGACGGAAGGCCGCCGTGTCATACCTGGGGAGGACGGCCGACCCCGAGGGCCGGCGACCCCCGAGGTCGGACGTGATGTCAAGAACCGGTGGACCGCCTTTGTTCTGGCGGTGAAATTCCGTCATTTCGCGTACGCGTGTACACCCGCCCCGTCAGGCTGTTGGCAAGTGCGGATGGCGCGTTCCGTGTGCTGATGCACCCTCAGACGTCAATAAAATAAGACAACATCGGGCCACCCTTCCGCTGTCCGGGGGATGGCTCCCGATAGGCTCGGGACCTCGTTGCGGAGCCCATGGCCTGCCCGGATGGTGGAATGCAGACACGGCGAGCTTAAACCTCGCTGCCCCTTCGCGGGCGTGCCGGTTCAAGTCCGGCTCCGGGCACTTTCCGCCTCACGGCGTCCGGCCGGCCGGGCACTCGGCCCGCTGTCGGCGGCCTGCCGCTCACGCCCGTGTCACGCTCAGGACATCCACCCGTCGAACGGCTCCGCCGGCCGTCCCCCTGCCCCGGAGCGGGCCGGGCCCCCGCGTGGTCTCGGCCGCCCGGCCGGGGTGCACCCGGGCCGCCGCCCGGTCGGCCGTCCGTCCCTGGCCGGGAATCGAACGCGCGCGTAGCGTGTTGCGCAGCACGGCAGGGGAAAGATCCTCCTCAGGTATCATGGTCGGTCCTTTGCCAATCCATTACTCTTGAGCCCAAGGCTGCACTCGGCAGTCATGGAGGAGTGAAATGAGGAGCAGTAACCCGGTCTTCTCGCGACGGGGGTTCAGCCGCGACAACGGCTATGCCGGCTTCAACACCGCACCGCAGGCCGGGTACGCACAGGGCGACCCGTACGCGCAGAACCCCTACGCGCAGAACCCGTACGCGCAGGCGGACGTCCAGCAGGGTGCCCCGCCGCACGCCCCGGTCACCACCGACCGGATGACCATGGACGACGTCGTCGTCCGCTCGGCCCTCACGCTCGGCACGGTCGCCGTCGGCGCCGTCCTCGCCTGGGCGCTGCTGCCGGTCTCCGGCACCAGCTACGGCCTGGCCGTCGGCGCCGCGCTGATCGCCTTCGTCCTGGCGATGGTCCAGAGCTTCAAGCGCACCCCGTCGCCCGCGCTGATCCTCGGGTACGCCGCCTTCGAGGGCGTCTTCCTCGGCGTCATCAGCGAGATGTTCAACAGCCGGTGGAGCGGTGCGCCGTTCCAGGCGGTGCTCGGCACCATGGCGGTCTCGGGCGCGACCCTGCTGGTCTACAAGGCCGGCTGGATCCGCGTCACCGCCCGCTACGCCCGCATCGGCATGGCCATCGCGATGGCCTTCCTGGTGGTCACGGCGGTCAACCTGCTGCTGGTCGTCTTCGGCGTCGCCGAGAACGGCGGACTGCGCAGCTTCGGTCCGCTCGGCGCGATCGTCGGCATCATCGCGATCCTGCTCGGGGCGTTCTTCCTGACCCTCGACTTCAAGCAGATCGAGGACGGCATCGCCTACGGTGCCCCTCGCAACGAGTCCTGGCTCGCCGCGTTCGGTCTCACCATGACCCTGGTGTGGATCTACGTGGAGATGCTGCGACTGGTGGCGATCTTCAGCAGCAGCGACTAGCGACCAGCGACCAGCGGCATCGGCCGTGCGCAGGGCCCCGGGCATCCCGCCCGGGGCCCTTCGGCGTTCAGCGGAGCTTGCGCGCCGCCCTCCTCAGGTCGTACTCGTGCACGAGCGCCTTGGCGTGGCCGTACGCCAGGTCGTACTCGTGCCGGAGCCAGCTGACCTTCTCCTCGAAGCGGAAGAGTGCGGGACCTTCTTCGACGGTGCGCAGCCAGTCGGAGACCTCACGACCGGTGCAGTGCGGGATGCGGGCGAGCAGATTGCGGTGGGTCTCCTCCGAGAAGACGTGGGACATCGGCGCCTCCGTACACAAAGGGGATGTAAGCCGGTCCTTCACGTCACCGTGCCTGAGCGTTCGCGTATTGGCAACAGTGCGGCGCGTTACGCTCGGCGGGTGGTTGATACGACGCCCTTGACCCAAGCAGTGGATCACTTCGCCGACCGGTTGCGGGCGGCACCGCAGAGCCGGCTGCAACGCGGCGCCGCGGCCGAGGCGCTGGCCATGGCGCGGCAGCTCTCGCGCTGGGCCCAGTCGCTGGAGGAGCCCGGCGCGGAGCCCCGGGAGATGCCGGACGCGGGGATGTTCGCCGTGGCGGACCAGATCCTCGTGGCCGCGCACGACCTGGCCGTGGCGGTGCGCGGCGACGACCAGGTCGCCGAGGCCGTGCGGCTGGTGGAGGAGGCGCGGCAGCGGGCGGGTGTCTGAGGACCGTCAGAGGGACGCGATGACCCGGTCGGCCAGGATGTAGACCATGTCCTCGCCGCACGCGAAGGTCAGCGTGTAGGCGCCGGAGACGCCCGAGCCGCCCAGCAGGTACGGGCACTCGCCCGACTCCACCGCCGCGGCCAGGCGCTCCGCCGTCTCGCGGTGACCCGGGGTCATGCACAGGGTGGTGCCGTCGGCGAAGACGTAGACGTCGAGGGTGCCCAGCGGGCCGGGGCGGACGTCGGACAGCTCGACGTGCTCGGCGGCCAGTTGTTCCAGGGCGGTCGCCGTGCGCTCGTGGTCGTTCACGGCCGGCGGCTGCACCGGCACGAAGTCCGGGTGCGAGGGGTGCCGGCGGCGGGCCGCGGCCAGTTCCGGCGACTCCCCGGAGAACTCGTCGGCGTCGGTGGCCGGCTCGCCCACCGGCTCCAGGCCGGCGAAGTCCGCCTGGCGCGGCATGAACAGATCGGCCTCGGGCAGCCCGTACAGCGACGGCGCGTCGGAGGCGTCACGCGCCTCCTGCGCGGCCCAGAAGGCACGCGCCTCGGCCAGCTCGCGCTCCCGCTCCTCGGCGAGCGCCTCGGCCACGGCCGCGCGTATCTGGTCGGCGTCGGCGGCGGCCCGCGCGTGCGGCAGCACGGCGCGCGCGCTCGGCGTCCGGTCCTCGCCGAGCTGCCGCTGCAGCTCGGTCAGCTGGCGGCGCAGCTTGAGGACGGTACGCAGGACGGCGACGCCCACGGCGCCGGTGGCTGCCGTGGTGAGCAGCAGGGCGATCGGCATGGCGCTCACTGACATACTCCCGGTTCAAAGTCGACCCCCGACTTCCTACATCAGCTTGAAGGCCGGACTAACCAACTGTCAGTGCGTAACGTCACGAAACGGGCAGAACTTCGGGCTCACGGTTTCGTCGTGCGCTGTGCTGATCCGCGCTGACCTGCATCGATGTGACCGGCGGGCGACATAGGTCACATCCTGGGGGAGATTGGATCACGGAAAGGCCCAAAACCTTGGCGTTTCCCAGGTTCTGGGCCCTTCTGCGACGTGCTGTGCGTGCTCCGCTACGGACGGTGGGTCAGCTGAGGCGCTCGATGACCATCGCCATGCCCTGGCCGCCGCCGACGCACATCGTCTCCAGGCCGAACTGCTTGTCGTGCCACTGCAGCGAGTTGATGAGCGTGCCGGTGATCCGGGCGCCCGTCATGCCGAAGGGGTGGCCGACGGCGATGGCGCCGCCGTTGACGTTCAGCTTGTCGATGTCGATGCCGAGATCGCGGTAGGAGGGGATCACCTGGGCGGCGAACGCCTCGTTGATCTCGACCAGGTCGATGTCGTCGATGGTCAGGCCCGCGCGCCGCAGCGCCTGCTTGCTGGCCTCGACCGGGCCCAGGCCCATGATCTCGGGCGAGAGGCCCGAGACGCCGGTGGACACGATCCGGGCGAGCGGGGTCAGGCCCAGCTCGCGGGCCTTGGTGTCGGACATGATGACGAGCGCGGCGGCGCCGTCGTTGAGCGGACAGCAGTTGCCGGCGGTGACCAGGCCGTCCGGGCGGAAGACCGGCTTGAGGCCCTGGACGCCCTCCAGGGTGACTCCGGCGCGCGGGCCGTCGTCCTTGCTGACCACCGTGCCGTCGCGCAGCGTCACCGGGGTGATCTCGCGCTCCCAGAAGCCGTTCTTGATGGCCTGCTCGGCGAGGTTCTGGGAGCGGACGCCGAACTCGTCCATCTCCTCGCGGGTGACGCCCTTGACGCGGGCGAGGTTCTCGGCGGTCTGGCCCATCGCGATGTACGGGTCGGGCAGCAGGCCGTCCTCGCGCGGGTCGTGCCAGGTGGAGCCCTCGGACTGCGCGACGGCGACGGTCCGGGCCTCGGCGTCGGCGAACAGCGGGTTGCGGGCGCCCGGCATGTCGGAGCTGCCGTTGGCGTAGCGGGAGACGGTCTCGACGCCGGCCGAGATGAAGACGTCGCCCTCGCCGGCCTTGATGGCGTGCAGGGCCATGCGGGAGGTCTGCAGGGAGGAGGAGCAGTAGCGGGTGATCGTGCAGCCCGGCAGGTGGTCCATGCCCATCTGCACGGCGACGATCCGGCCGAGGTTGTGGCCCTGCTCGCCGCCGGGCAGGCCGCAGCCGAGCATCAGGTCGTCGATGTCCCGCGGGTCCAGCTCGGGAACCTTGGCGAGCGCCGCCTGGATGATCGTGGCGGTCAGGTCGTCGGGGCGCAGGTCCTTCAAGGAGCCCTTGTTCGCGCGGCCGATGGGGGAGCGGGCGGTCGAGACGATGACGGCTTCGGGCATCACGGCTCCAGTGACAGAAAGTGGGCAGGGCCGGTTGGGAAGTTACCCGGCCGTACGGGCGAGGTCATCGGTGTCGGGGTGTGACACTGACCGCAATTTACTAAGCGCTTGCTTGGCCGTGAAGCCGTCGGGGCGGCACAGCGCCGAAGTCACCGAGCCGTCGTGGCGGCACAGCGGCGGAGCCGCCGTGCCGTCGGGTGTCACAGCGACGGCGTCGCCGGTTCGGCCTCCGGCACCCGGCGCCGGCGCCGGCGCTTCAGCAGCGCCCACGGTCCCCGCGGCCCCGTCGGCATCGCCGCCGTCACCTCCGTGCCCGCCTCCGAGGCCGCCTCCGCCGCCGCGCGGGCGACCGGCAGGAAACCCTCGCGCCGCGACACGTCCGGCCGCTCCTCCTCTGCCGGCCACAGGCCCAGTGCCGCGCACAGCGTGGGCAGCACGGCCATCGCCGCCGTCGCGTAACCCTCCGCCGACGGGTGGTAGTTGTCCGGCCCGAACAGCTCGCGCGGGTTCGCCTCGAACTCCGGGCCGAGCAGGTCGCCCAGCGACACCGTGCGGCCGCCCTGCTCCACCGCCCCGATCGTCTGGGCCGCCGCCAGCTGCCGGGACGCCCGCCGGGCCAGCCAGCGCAGCGGCTGCTGCACCGGTTCGATGGTGCCGAGGTCGGGACAGGTGCCGACCACCACCTCGGCGCCGGCCGTGCGCAGCCGCCGCACCGCCGCCGACAGGTGCCGCACCGAGCGTGTGGCCGGCATCCGGTGCGTGACGTCGTTCGCGCCGACCATGATCACGCAGATGTCGGGGACCGGGGCGGCGCCGGACAGCACCAGCGCCACCTGCCGGTCGAGGTCGTCGGACCGGGCCCCGGGCAGCGCGACGTTGCGCAGCTCCACCGGGCGTTCCGCCACCGCCGCGAGCCCGGAGGCCAGCAGTGCCCCCGGTGTCTGCCCCGCCCGGTGCACCCCCTGCCCCGCGGCCGTGGAGTCGCCGAGCATGGTCAGGCGGAGCGGGGGCTCGCCGGGGATGTCGTACCCGTGCCCGTACACCCCGTCGGCCACCGGCACCCGGCCGCTGCTGCCGTTGCCCACATGGCGCCGCGCCAGCCGGACCTCCGCCAGCACCAGACCGACCGCCGCCGCGCCGACCAGCCCGACCCCGCCACCGCCGTACGCCGCCCCGGCCGCGATGCGCCGGGCCACCCGCGCCCTCGACATGCTCGTCATGCGTCGCCGCCACCTCCTCGTAGCCGTATCCACTCCTTGCCCCGTACGGACCGTGCGTCAATCTCAACGCCCAGTGAACGACCTTCCCCGCCGGACGGCTGGCCTTAGGCTGGCGGCACCACTACGAACACATCTTTTTGCAGCGACCGGAGACAACGGTGCGATTTCACGACTCGATGATCAGCCTCGTCGGCAACACCCCGCTGGTGAAGCTCAACAACGTGACCAAGGGCATCCAGGCGACCGTCCTGGCCAAGGTGGAGTACTTCAACCCCGGCGGTTCCGTGAAGGACCGCATCGCCCTGCGCATGATCGAGGCGGCCGAACAGAGCGGCGAGCTGAAGCCGGGCGGCACGATCGTCGAGCCGACCAGTGGCAACACCGGTGTGGGTCTTGCCATCGTGGCCCAGCAGAAGGGCTACAAGTGCATCTTCGTGTGCCCCGACAAGGTGAGCACCGACAAGATCAACGTGCTGCGCGCGTACGGCGCCGAGGTCGTGGTGTGCCCGACCGCCGTCGACCCCGAGCACCCGGACTCGTACTACAACGTCTCCGACCGCCTCGTCCGTGAGACCCCCGGCGCGTGGAAGCCCGACCAGTACTCCAACCCCAACAACCCGCTCTCGCACTATCACTCGACCGGCCCCGAGCTGTGGGAGCAGACCGAGGGGAAGCTCACCCACTTCGTGGCGGGCGTGGGCACCGGCGGCACCATCTCCGGCACCGGCAACTACCTGAAGGAGGCCAGCCAGGGGAAGGTCAAGGTCATCGGCGCCGACCCCGAGGGCTCGGTCTACTCCGGCGGCTCCGGCCGGCCGTACCTGATCGAGGGCGTCGGCGAGGACTTCTGGCCCACGGCCTACGACCGCACGGTCGCCGACGAGATCGTCGCGGTCTCCGACAAGGACGCCTTCCAGATGACCCGCCGCCTCGCCAAGGAGGAGGGCCTGCTGGTGGGCGGCTCCTGCGGCATGGCCGTCGTCGCCGCGCTGGAGGTCGCCGAGCGGCTCGGCCCGGACGACGTCGTGGTGGTCCTGCTGCCGGACAGCGGCCGCGGCTACCTCTCGAAGATCTTCAACGACGAGTGGATGGCCGACTACGGCTTCCTGGAGGACGAGGGCCCCAGCGCCCGCGTCGGTGACGTCCTCAGCGACAAGGCGGCCGGAGCCATCCCGTCCCTGGTGCACATGCACCCGGAGGAGACCGTCGGCGAGGCCATCGAGGTGCTGCGCGAGTACGGCGTCTCGCAGATGCCCGTCGTCAAGCCGGGCGCCGGTCACCCGGACGTGATGGCCGCCGAGGTCGTCGGCTCCGTGGTGGAACGGGAGCTGCTCGACGCCCTGTTCAGCAAGCGGGCCTCGCTGGAGGACCCGCTGGAGAAGCACATGTGCGCCCCGCTGCCCCAGGTCGGCTCCGGTGAGCCGGTCGGCGACCTGATGCAGGTGCTGGGCACCGCCGACGCGGCGATCGTCCTGGTCGAGGGCAAGCCGACCGGCGTGATCAGCCGGCAGGACCTGCTGGCCTTCCTCGCCAAGGGCGGCAACAAGTAGCGACCCCCCGGTGAACCCGGGGTGACCCCGGCGAACACGTGATGACCTGGGCCGATCGAGCCGGCTCGCAAGTGGTACGAGCGTGTCACGTGCGCGCAGCACCCGCTTAACACGGGCCCGGCACAGTGGTGGGTGTCGGCAGGGCGGGATCGGCTCCCCGCCCAGGCCGGCGGCGAACGGCGCCCAGGACCTCCGGAGCGGCTCCCGGACCTCCACGGACGCCACGGACGCGCAAGCCCGGCCTGACCCGGCCCGCGTCCCTCGCGGGGACCGCCGTCGTCCCGCCCCCCGGAAACGGGGGTGCGGCGGTCCCCGCGCAACTCTTTCGCGGACCCCGTGCCGCCGGCCCGGCCCGCGGCACGGGGGAGTGCCGGCCCGGCCCGCGGCACGGGGGAGTGCCGGCCCGGCCGGTGTGAGCGCCGGGAGACGGGTCCGCTCAGTCGTCCGCGGCGGACCGGTCCCGGCCGCGGCCCGCGAGCAGCTCCGGGTGGAGGCGTACGGCCTGCACCGCGTTGACGCCGACGATGCCGATCCAGGTGGCGACCGTCCCGGCGATCCCCGCGAGGGCACCGGCGATCGCCGACAGCGGGATCGCGAGGACCAGCGTGATCAGGGCGAAGCCGTAGCGCTCGCCCCAGGAGTCGACCGGGTTCGGCCGCCGCGACGCGCGGGCCGTGGCCATCTGCCGCTCGGCCAGCTGCCGTCGCAGCCGGCGGTCCACCGCGTCGTCGATCCGCGACTCGACCTTCTCCAGGAAGGAGTCCACCAGGGCGGAGTCGTACTCGTCGCCCAGTTCCCTGCGGGCCCGCACGGTCGCGTCCAGCTCCTTGCGCAGGTCGGGGTCCGTTCTCAGACCGACGTCGTCATGGGGATCGAGTGTGTCCATGCCGGCCAGCCTAGAGACGGGACCGTACCGGCGCACTGGGGTCAACCCCCGGTTCCCGGGCCGGGAGAACCACCGGATCGCGGCGCGTTCCCCCCACGCGCTGTATAACGGTATGCAGAGGCGAACTCCTTGAATAGGGAGTCCGTGTCCGGTGCCGCCTCGGCGCTGTACTCTCCCGGGGCGGCGAGGAGATCTGGAGGGGGAGTACGGAGATGAGCGCGACCGACAGTCCGGCGAACCGGTTGCAGGCGCTGTTCGAGGGGCACCGGCTCACGCCGACCCAGCGCCGCATCGCGCACAGCATGGTGCGTCGGGCGGCCGACGTGCCCTTCCTGTCCAGCGTGGAGCTGGCCGAACTGGCCGGGGTCAGCCAGCCCTCGGTGACCCGGTTCGCGGTCGCCCTCGGCTTCGACGGCTATCCCGCCCTGCGCAAGCACCTGCGCGAGGTCGTCCCGGCCGAGCCGGCCGCCGGGGCCGGCGCCTACAACGAGTACCAGCAGGCCGTCGAGGCGGAGATCGAGAACCTCCGGCACCTGGCCGAACTGCTCGCGGACCCCCGACCGGTGCAGCGGGCCGGCCGGGTCCTCGCCGCCTCCCGCCCGTTGCCGGTGCTCGGGCTGCGTGCCGCCGCCTCCCAGGCGTACGGCTTCGCCTACTTCGCCGCCAAGGTCCACCCGGACGTCCGGCTGCTGAACGAGGGCGGCACGATGATCCACGACCGCGTCGACGCCGCGGTCCGCGCCGGTGCCACCGCCCTGCTGTGCTTCGCGCTGCCGCGCCATCCACGCGAGGTGGTGGACAGCCTCGCCTACGCCAAGGACGCGGGCCTGACCGTCGTCACGGTCGCCGACTCGGCGTTCGCCCCGGTCGCCAAGCACTCCGACCTGCTGCTGCCCGCCGCCGTCGGCACCGGGCTCGCCTTCGACACCGCGTGCGCGCCGATGCTGCTCGGCCGGGTGCTGCTGGAGGCGCTGTGCGACGGCCTGCCGGACGCCCAGGCCCGGCTGGAGGACTTCGACACCCGGGCGGCGGCCCGCGGACTGTTCGTCGAGTGAGCCGGCCGGAGCGAGGCCCCTGCCACTCCTGCCGCCCCCGCCCCGCTCGCCCCCGTCACCCTTCTCTCCGCTCTCAGACTCGTCTCACGTTCTGCCGTTAACGTCCCGCCCGACTGGTGTGCTGTGGAGACACGTGACACGGGAGGCTGCGTGGCGCGCGGAGGACGCGGAGGACGCGGAGGACAGGGACTGGCCCGGGTGGCCGTCGTCGTACGGGCGGGTGCCGGGCCGCTGTGGTGGCTCGGGGTGCTCGCCGCGGGGATCGGTGCCGTACCGCAGGGGCTGACCGGGCGCCGGATCGGCGTGCTGGCCGGGGCGGCGCTGTTCCTGGCCGGCGCGGCCGGCGTGGCGCTGGTCCGCCGGGGCCGGTACGCGGCCCTCGCCCGGGGGACGGCCCGCGCGGGCCGGTACGACGTGTTGCAGGACCGGGCCGTGACCGTGCGCACCTGGCGCCGGGGGCACCGCTGGTGGCTGCTGCTGGGGTGGGCGGTCGCGTTCGGCTCCGCCTTCGCGGTGCCCGCGGCCGGCGGCATGCTGCTGGCCGGGCTCGGCGCGGGGCTGCGGCTGAAGGCCGCCTGGATCGGGCGGCTGGAGCGGGCCGGCCAGACGCTGCTGTGGGTGCGCGTCGACTGGCTGGACCGGTACGGCGGGCGTCCGGCCGGCCGGGCCGTCAGGAGCCTGCGGGGCACGGGCGTCGCGGCCGGCGACGCGGCCCCGGGCGGGGCAG
>NZ_WWJT01000082.1 GCF_009865385.1 Streptomyces sp. SID486
CCGCGGCCGGCGGTCCGCGGCCGGCGGTCCGCGGCCCGGGTGCGCGGACGGACGGGCCGCGGGCGTGGTCTCACCGGTCGTCCGTCGAGTTGCCGCTGACCTGCTTCTTCCTTTTGGATGGCGGCGGGCCGGGAGGTGCGGATGGAAGCGGAACGGGCCGACGCGGTGGTGTGGCGCAACCGCGCTCTGATGGTGTTCGACCGGGTCGCGGTGCCGGTGGCGGTCTGCGACGTGCACGGCCAGGTGGTGCTGGCGAACCCGGCGATGGCCGCGGAGTGCGGTACGACCCCGGGCCGGCTGCGCGGCCGGCATGTGCTGGAGCTGTTCCGGCCGCGGGAGGCCGGCCAGGTGGAGCGGATCGCCGAGGCACTGCGGCTGCGGCACCGCTCCCGCTACCAGGTGTCGGTGTGCTGGCGGACGGCCGGCGGTTCCGAGCGGCAGGGGGAGCTGACGGCGGACCCGGTGAGCGACAGCGTGGAGGACACACCGGCACTGCTGGTGATGCTGCGGGTGCTGGGCGAGCGCCGCGCGGCCGCGCCGGAGCCGGTGCGGACCAGCGCGGTGGAGCGGCAGGTGCTGGCCCTGCTGGCGGGGGGAGCCACCACCGCCCACGCCGCCCGCGAACTCGGTCTCACCGCGGACGGCGTCACCTACCACCTGCGCCGCCTGTCGGCGCGGTGGGGCGCGGCCAACCGCACCGAGCTGGTCGCCCGCGCCTACGCCCAGGGCGTACTGGTCAGCGGCGTGTGGCCGCCGGAGGCGAGAGCCCCCGAGGCGAGGGAGGAGTGACCGCCCCCGTCCCCGCGTCCGGAAATCCGGTGGCTCCACCGCCCTCCGGCTAAATACGATAGCCGTGTTCCTAGGATCCCTAGGTAACGGCCGTCGACCCCGGAAGGACCCCCATGCGACCGCTCACCGAGCAGGACATCCGCGCCTCGTTCGTCAACTGCTCCAAGGGCGAGGCCAAGCGGCTGGCCGTCCCGCGCGATCTCGACGAACGCCCGTGGGACGATCTCGACTTCCTCGGCTGGCGGGATCCCGGCGCCCCCGACCGCAGCTATCTGGTCATCGAACGGGACGGCCGTCCCGTCGGCATCGCCCTGCGCCTGCCGGCCTCCCGGAGCGGCTTTTTGCACCGCAGCATGTGCTCCGCGTGCCTGACCACGCATCCCGGCGGCGGGGTGTCCCTGATGACCGCGCGGAAGGCGGGGCCGGCGGGCCGCGAGGGCAATTCGGTGGGGCTGTACCTCTGCGCCGACCTGGCGTGTTCGCTGTATCTGCGCGGCCGGAAGGTCCCGCAGTCCGGGGCCCGGTTCGAGGAGAGCCTGACCCTGGCGGAGCAGACCGCCCGCATGCGGGGCAACCTGTGCGCCTTCATCGACAAGCTGTACGCGTGAACCCCGCCCGCCATCGCGGCGCGGCTGCCTCCTGAGGCCGGGACCGGCGGCGAAAGTCGACCGAATCCGGTCGTGTGCGAAAACGAACGGCCGGAAACAGTCCGCAAACGGCCACGTTCGATGCACCCGAGGAACGGGAACAGGCCAAGGGATGCTCGACGTACGAAAGTGGACCACGGGAGTGCTGCGCCTGGTGGGGCGCCGCCGTGAACCGGTGGTCGTCCAGACGCTGCGCTCAGCGACAGCCGCGACGATCGCCTACGTGATCGCGCTCCGGCTGAGTCCCGAACCGGCCCCGCTCACCGCGCCGCTGACCGCGCTGCTGGTCGTGCAGGTCACCTTCTTCGCCACACTCACCAACGGCATCCGCCGGGTGAACGCGGTGGTGGCCGGCGTGCTGGTCGCCATCGCCTTCAGCGTGCTCGTGGGACTGACCTGGTGGAGCCTGGCGCTGCTGATCGTCGCCGCACTGGCCGTGGGGCACCTGGTCCGCGTCGACGAGTACGTGGCCGAGGTGGCGATCAGCGCCATGCTGGTGCTCGGCGTCACCACGGTCGGGTTCACCGCGTGGGCCCGGATCGTGGAGACGCTGATCGGCGCGGTCGTCGGTACCGCCTGCAACCTGCTGCTGCCGCCACCGGTGTGGGTGGACGCGGCGGGCCGGTCCATCGAGGACCTCGCGCGGCGGGTGCGCCAGCTGATGCTGCGCATGGGCGAGGAGGCGGCGGGCCGGATCCCCTGGCAGCGGGCCGCCGAGCGGCTGCACGAGGCACGCCGGCTCGACCACGACATCGTGCAGGTGGACGCGGCGCTGCGGCAGGCCGAGGACAGCCTGCGGCTCAACCCGCGGGTGAAGGAGGGGCTGCTGCACCGGGTGGTGCTGCGCACCGGACTGGACACGCTGGAGATCTGCACGGTGGTCCTGCGGGTCCTGGCCCGCTCCTTCACGGACCTGGCGAAGGCCCGCGGGCCCGAGGAGCTGTTCCCGCCCCGGGTGGGGGCGACCGTGGCGCAGCTGCTGTCGGAGATCGCGGACGCGGTCGTCAGCTTCGCGGTGCTGGTGACCACCGACCTGAGCCAGAACGCCGAGTCGGCGGAGGCCCGGCTGACGGCCGAGCTGCACACGGCGGCCGGCACCCGGGACCGGCTGGCCGAACTGCTCCGCGAGGAGATCGGCAAGGACTGGGCGAACTGGCAGCTGCTGGGCGCCGTGCTGACCGAGACGACCCGCATCATCGACGAGCTGAACACCGAGCACCGCACCCGCCGCCTGCTGGAGGAGCTGGACCGGGTCTCCCGCGAGCAGCGGGCCAAGCTGCCGCGGATGGCCTGGCTGCGCGACCGGCTCGGCGTGCAGGAGAAGCTGTGGCGGAACCGCGCGGGGTTCGGTGAGCGTTATCGGTGAGAAGGCGCCGGGGCGGCCCGGCGCGCGGAGCGGAGAGCGGGAGGGCGGGCGGATGACCGGTTCCGGAGTCCGGATCGACGGAAACGGCCTGCGGCTGCCGGGCGGGGTGCACGTGCGGTTCGTGCGCACCCTGCGGCTGCCGGAGACGGGAACGCATCCGCTGCCGCCCGGGCTGGGCGAGTTCCCGGTCCGGCGGGTGGCGGACTACGCCGACCGGGTGCCGCAGGAGTGGCGGGCGCGCGGCGGTGTGCTGCTGCCCGTGTACCTGCGCGAGGCGATGTGGCTGAGTTTCGCGGGCACGGCGGAGCCGGCCGCGCTGCAGGTCGGCGTCGGCAAGGTGTGCGCGGTGTCCGGCGAGCCGTGGCGCGACCGGCTGTCCCGGCACCCGCAGAACTACGTGGTGCTGCCCCGCCAGCCCTGGCTGGACGGCATCAACTCCGGCAAGGGCACGGTCCGCCAGTTCGTGGCCGTACCCCTGGGGCTGGGTGCGACGGTGGAGGGGCAGGTCACCGGCGAGGAGGTGTGGGGCGGGGTGCAGCTCCGGGCGTTCCCGCTGAAGGAGGAGCCGCTCGCCGAGTGGCGGCGCCGGGAGCGTGACCGGCAGCGGGCGCTGCGCACCGGGCCGCCCGGAGCGTTCGGCGGGTACGGCGCGCCGATGCCCATGGCGGCGGCCTCCGGCGGC
>NZ_WWJT01000083.1 GCF_009865385.1 Streptomyces sp. SID486
TGCGGGGGCCTGGTGGCCCCGCCCCGGACGCCGGCACCGCACCGGCCGCCCGGCTGTGGCGCGGCCGGTGCGGCCGCCGGGGAGGGTGAGGTCGGTGGTGCCGTGACCGGGCGAGGTCGGTGGAGCCGTGACCGGGCGAGGTCGGTGGGCCGTGATCGTGACGACCGTCGCGTCGCGTGGGACGACCGTCGCGTCGCGTGGGTGGAGGTGAGGTGCGGTGGCACCCCGGCCGCTACGACGACGGGGGTGAGTGGGCGGGGGTGGGGTGCGGTGGCACCCCCGGCCGTTACGACGACGGGGTGAGTGGGCGGGGGCGGGGTGCGGTGGTGCCGTGGCCGCGGCGACCATGGGACGAGTAGGGCCGGTCGGCCCTGGCCGGCCGGCGGCGGACGGTGGATGATCAGCTCGTGGGCAGCCGCAGCCTGTCCGTCCCCGGGGAACGAGAGGCCGTCATGACCGAGACACGTGCCTTCACCGAGCTGGATCCGATCCGTGTCTTCCTGCTGGACGACCACGAGGTCGTCCGGCGCGGCCTGACCGACCTGCTCGACGGTGAACCGGACATCCGCGTGGTCGGCGACGCCGGCACCGCCGAGCACGCGCTGGCCCGCGGCCCCGCCCTGCGCCCGCACGTCGCCGTGCTCGACGTACGGCTGCCGGACGGCGACGGCATCACCGTCTGCCGGGAGCTGCGCAGCCGGATGCCGGAGCTGGCGTGTCTGATGCTGACCTCGTTCGACGACGAGGACGCCCTGCTGGACGCCATCATGGCCGGGGCGTCGGGCTACGTGCTCAAGCAGATCAGGGGCTCCGACCTCGTCTCCGCCGTCCGCACCGTCGCCTCGGGGCAGTCGATGCTCGACCCCATGACCACGGCCCGGCTCATGCGGTCCCTGCGTACGGACCCGGCGGAGGCCCCGTCGCTGCCGCCCGAGCTGGCCCGCCTGTCGCCCCGCGAACGGGACATCCTGGCCCTGGTCGGTGACGGGCTGACCAACCGCGAGATCGGTGGACGGCTCTACCTGTCGGAGAAGACCGTCAAGAACCACATCTCACGGATGCTGGCGAAACTGGGTGTGCAGCGCCGGGTCCAGGCGGCGGTCCTCGCCTCGCACCTGGAGCCGTAGCGGGACCGTGGCGCACCCGGTGCCCGCCGCGCGCGCCCGCGTCGGCGGGCCGCCCGGCCACGGCGAGCCGCCCCGTCGTTCCGCCCGGTTCCCCGCGGTCCGCCGTCAGCCGTCCTGCTCCTGCACGCCGGACGGCGACGGGCCCCGGCTCCCCGAGCCGGGCGCGCCCGGCGGCAGGGGCTCGACGCCCACGACGTGCCGTACCTTCGTCGGCTCCACGTAGGCGAGGACACGGCGTTCACCCGGGATGCCCCACTCGAACCGCTCGGTGCCCACGTAGGTGGCCGCCAGCCGGTCCATGTTCCGGTCCGCCTCCGCACCCTCGACGAACCGGACCACCCGCCCCCGGATCTGGACGCGGTCGTACGGGTCGTCCGGGTCCGCGCTGGACAGGCAGACGCGCGGATCGCGGCGGAGGTTGCGCTCCTTGATGCGCCCGACAGCGGTGTTGAAGACGACCAGATCGCCTTCGAGGCCGACCCACATCGGGCTCACGTGCGGCGCGCCGTCGGCGTCGACCGTGGCGACGTACCAGATGTTCGGCGCTTCGATCCTCTCGCGGATCTCCTTGGGAAGAGCAGTCATGGGGGCGTCCTGCCCGGCCCCGGCGGCGATCAAGCATCGGAGCTCCACCGCGTCCCGCCCGTCCTCCGCGACTCCCCCGCGACTCCCCCGCGGCTGCCCGGTGGTGGCCGTCTGGCCCCGGCGCGGTCGCGGCGGCCGGAACCGGCGCGCCACCGGCGCCGGGACCGCTCACGGGCGGGGAGACGGTGGCGGAGCGGGACCGTCGGTGTCCAGGGCGGTCGCCCGGAGTACGGCGGTCAGGCGGGTGACCGCCTCGGTCGGGGGGTGCGGAAGGCGGGCCAGGAGCAGGCGTCGCTGTTCCTGGGGGCCGCCGCGTACCGGGAGGACGCGTACGCCGGGGGGCGCCACCGCGGCGAAGACGGCCGGTACGGTGGTCAAGCCGCAGCCCGCCGCGACGAGTTGCAGCTTGGCCAGCCAGTCGCGGGCGGTGTGAGCGATCTCCGGCCGCTCGTCCAGGCCGGGCCAGACGCCCATCACGTGGTCGTCCCCCGAGGAGGAACCGGCGATCCAGCGCCGGCCGCGCAGATCGGCCACGTCGACGAAGTCGCCGCGGGCCAGTGGGTGTGCGGCGGGCACCGCCAGGCGCAGGGCGCGTTCGGTGAGCGTCAGCAGCCGCAGCGGGGGCGACTCGGTGTCCGGTGGCCGGAACGGAGGGGCGGAGGCGAGCAGGGCCAGGTCCAGGCTGCCGGCCCGCAGAGCGCGCACCAGTGCCGGAGTGCCGCCCTCCCGGCCGACGACGTGCAGCTCGGGGTCCGTGCGGCGCAGCGCCGCCAGCGCCCGGGGTACGAGTACGGCGCCGGCGCTGGGGAACCAGCCCAGCCGGACCGTCCCGGCCTGCCCGGGCAGGCCGGACAGTTCCCGCGCGGTCGCGTCGATCTCGTCGAGCACGACCGTGGCGCGGCGCATGACGACACGGCCCGCCGGGGTGAGCCGCACCCCGTCCCGCCGTCGCTCCAGCAGCTCGGCGCCCGCCGCGCGCTCGATCGCGGCGATCTGCCGGGAGACCGCCGACTGGGTGTAGCCCAGCGATGCCGCGGCGGCGGTGAAGGTTCCCTGTTCCGCCACGGCTCGCAGGACCCGCAGCGCGGTGAGTGACACATCCGTGAAGTCCATGACGGGCACGCATATTACACAGGCGTACATCCCGGTGACCGCATGCGCGTAGCGCTCGTGCGCACCCGTGAACCGGTGCGCCACCGCCCTCCGCCGGGTCCCGCTCGTCGCACCCCGGCGGCGCCGGGCGGCCGCTGAGAGCGTCGTCCGAAAGACGTCGGCGGCCTGGCGCCGCCGCCGGGCGCGGCGGACCGGCCGCCGCCC
>NZ_WWJT01000084.1 GCF_009865385.1 Streptomyces sp. SID486
GGGCGGGGTCAGTTCTTCCGGCGGCGGGCCAGGGTCACCGCGCCGCCGCCGAACAGCAGCAGGGCCAGCGCGCCGCCGGCGATGTACGGGGTCGCCGAGCTGCCGCCGGTCTCCGCGAGGTCGGCCTGGGCCGGGGCGCCCTGGGGGCGGACGTCGGCGGCCGGGTCGTGGCTCTGGACGGGCTTGGCGGTGGGCGGGGCCATCGGGGACTCGCAGGTGGCCTCGGCCAGCGTGACCTTGCCTTCGACGTCGGCCACGTTGAGCTTCAAGGGGTTGACGGAGACCTTGAGTTCGAGGGCGGTCGCGGCGGCCGTCAGGGTCGTCGTGGTCCGCCGGGAGAGGTCGAGGCGGACCTCGCCGACGCCGGGCACCTTCACCTCCGTCGTGCCCCCGGCGGTCAGGGTGACGCGCTTGCCGAGGACGGTCACCGCGCCGAGGACGTTCGCCGCGGCGGCCGGTGCCCTGCCCACCTCGCAGGTGGCCTTCGCGGTGACCGTGTCGGCCTGGAGGAGGGACAGCAGGGGCAGGCCGGGGACGTGCAGCCTGGCGCCCACGAGCCGGACGGAGCCCTCGGCGCGCTTCTTCGTCACCGTGGCCGCGGCCGTGGCGACGTCCGCGCCGAGCACGGTGAACGGTTCGCCGCCGTTCACGCCGTCGAGCCGGGCGGAGAGCGCGCTCCGGTCGGCGCTCTGCGGTGCGTGGACCTCGTTCAGGGTGACCGCGAGCGGGACGTTCACGGTCTTGTCGAGCAGGGACACGTCGAGCCCGGTGCGCAGGACGACGGCGGAGGCGCGACCGTGGTCACCGGTGGCGTGCGCCGCGCCCGCGCCCAGGGCGGCGGGTGCGGCGGTGAGCGCGGTGACCGTGGCCAGCGCGGCGAGACGGCGTGCGGGCATGCGGAAATCGTTGCTGTTCAAGGCGGTGGGACCCCCAGACGGGACATGCTTGGGACCCGTCAACCTTGTACGCACTGTGGGTGAACGGTCAGCGATCCAGGGTCACTTCACTCAAACGTGGATATGACGCACGCCGATTCGAATCACGGGCACATCTACTCGACGACGTGCCCGCGCAGCACCACCCGACGCGGCGCCGCGAGCACCCGTACGTCCGCCCGGGGATCGGCCTCGTACACCACCAGGTCGGCGGGGGCGCCCTCCTCCAGGCCGGGCCGGCCGAGCCAGGCGCGGGCGCCCCAGGTCGTCGCCGAGACGGCCTCGACGGGCGGGATGCCGGCGGTGACCAGCTCCGCGACCTCCGCGGCGACCAGGCCGTGCGCGAGCGAGCCGCCGGCGTCCGTGCCGACGTAGACGGGGACACCGGCGTCGTAGGCGCCGCGCACGGTGTCGTAGCGCCGCTCGTGCAGCCGGCGCATATGGGCCGACCAGCGCGGGAACTTCTCGTCGCCGCCGGCCGCGAGCCGGGGGAAGGTGGCGATGTTGACGAGGGTGGGGACGATCGCGACGCCCCGTTCGGCGAAGAGCGGGACCAGGTCGTCGGTGAGGCCCGTCGCGTGCTCGACGCAGTCGATGCCCGCCTCGACGAGGTCGCGCAGGGAACTCTCGGCGAAGCAGTGGGCGGTGACCCGGGCACCGAGCCGGTGGGCCTCGGCGATGGCGGCCTCCACCGCCTCGCGGGGCCAGCAGGGGGCCAGGTCGCCGAGGCCGCGGTCGATCCAGTCGCCGACCAGCTTCACCCAGCCGTCGCCGCGCCGGGCCTCTTGGGCGACGTAGGTGACCAGGTCCTCCGGCTCGATCTCCCAGGCGTAGTTGCGGATGTAGCGGCGGGTGCGGGCGATGTGCCGGCCCGCCCGGACGATCTTCGGCAGGTCGTCCCGGTCGTCGATCCAGCGGGTGTCGGAGGGCGAGCCGGCGTCGCGGATCAGCAGGGTGCCCGCGCCCCGGTCGGTGAGCGCCTGCTTCTCCGCGGTGGCCGCGTCGACGGGGCCGTGCGCGTCGAGGCCCACATGGCAGTGCGCGTCGACGAGGCCGGGCAGGGCCCAGCCCTCGACGGTCCGGACGTCCCGGGCGCCGGCGGGGCGGTCGTAGGAGATCCGGCCGCCGACCACCCACAGCTCGTCGCGGACGTCCTCGGGCCCCGCCAGGACCCGGCCCTTCACGTGCAGCACCGCGTGATCGCTCATGCACCGCACCTTAGTGAGCTACCGCTCGGACTTCCCCACCCGGTCGGAGGTCTCCTCCTCCACCTCGGCCATCGCCGGGTCGAGCAGGCGGGAGAGGAAGTGCCGGGTGCGCTCGTGCTGCGGGTCACCGATGACCCGGTCGGGGCTGCCGTCCTCGACGATCACGCCGCCGTCCATGAAGACGACCCGGTCGGCGACCTCGCGGGCGAACGTCATCTCGTGGGTGACGACCATCATCGTCATGCCCTCCCGGGCCAGCATGCGCATGACCGCGAGGACGTCTCCGACCAGCTCCGGGTCGAGCGCGGACGTGGGCTCGTCGAACAGCATCACCTCGGGGCCCATCGCGAGCGCCCGGGCGATGGCGACGCGCTGCTGCTGGCCGCCGGA
>NZ_WWJT01000085.1 GCF_009865385.1 Streptomyces sp. SID486
GCCGGGCGGCGGGGGCGGCAGCGGCACCGGCCCCAGCACCTCGGCGTCCGCGGGCAGTTCGACCGCGGCCAGGAACTCGGCCACGGCCGCCGGCGTGCCGGACACGGCCGCCATCCGGGACACCGGCGGGAAGCCCAGCTCGGCCCGCTCGGCCAGTTCGCGCACGGCGTGCCCGACGGGATCCCAGCGCACCAGGGCCTGGACGGGCCGCAGGGTCGGCTCGGCCACGACGACCACGGTCCCGCCCTCGGTCTGGGGACGCACCAGCGCTCCGGCCGCGATCCACCGGCGCAGCGCGTCCTCCCCGGCCCGCAGGTCGGGTCGCCCGAGCATGGACCAGCCGTCGAGCAGCAGGGCCGCCGCGTAGCCGCCCTCGGCGACCGGTTCGGCGCCGGGCGTGCTGACGACCAGTGCCGGTGCGTCCGGGACGGTGTCCAGCACGTGCTCGCGCCCCGAGGTGCGCACCGGTACGGCGGGGAAGGCCCGCCCCAGTTCCTCGGCGGTGCGGCGCGCGCCGACGACCTGGGCACGCAGCCGGAAACCGCCGCACTCGGGGCAGTGCCAGGCGCTCTCCTCGCGACCGCACCACCCGCAGCGCAGGACGCCCCCGTCCTGCCCTTCGAGCGGGCCGGAACAGTGCCGGCAGCGGGCGGGCACCCGGCACTGGGCGCAGGCCATGCGCGGGGCGTACCCGCGCCGGGGCACCTGGACCAGCACGGGCCCGTGCCGCAGCCCCTCACGGGCCACCTGCCAGGCGAGCGTGGGCAGCCGGGCGGCCCGGGCCGCCTCGTCACGTGCGAGGTCCTCGTCCCCGACCGTGCGGACCAGCGGCGCGGTGCGGCGCACCTGGTCGCGGCCGGCGAGGAGCGGCCGGGCCCAGCCGCTCTCGACGAGCTGGGCGGCTTCCACCGTGCAGCCCCAACTACCCAGCAGGAAGGCGCACTTGTCCAGCGCGGCGCGCAGCAGGAGCACATCGCGGGCGTGCGGCTGCGGGGCGTGCTGCTCGCTGTGGCTGTCGTCACCGTCGTCCCAGACGGCGACGAGCCCCAGGTCCTGCACGGGCGCGAACATCGCCGCCCGCGTCCCGACGACGGCGCGTACGGCACCGCGCCGCACCGCCAGCCACTGCGCGTACCGCTTCTCGGGGCCCGCGTCGGCGGTCAGCAGCGCGTGCCGGCCGGGGCCGAGCAGCGCGGTCAGCGCGGCGTCCACCCGTGCCGCGGCCCGCCCGTCCGGTACGACGACGAGGGCGCCGCGTCCGGAGGACAGGGTGGCGGCGACGGCCCGGGCCAGCTCCTCGCTCCACAGCGGTCCGGGCAGCGCGTTCCACACGGCGCGAGGGGCCCCGTCGGCGGCCAGCGCGTCGAGGAAGGCGCCGCCGTGCT
>NZ_WWJT01000086.1 GCF_009865385.1 Streptomyces sp. SID486
TGGTGGGCGTAGGCGTGGAGGGAGGTGTCGCGGACCTGGTTGATGAGTTGGGTGAAGGTGGGGTTGTCGTGGGTGTGGGTGCGTAGGACGAGGGTGTTGACGAAGAAGCCGATGAGGTGGTCGAGGTTGTGGTCGGTGCGTCCGGCGATGGGGCTGCCGAGGGGGATGTCGTGGCCGGCGCCGAGGCGGGTGAGGAGGGCGGCGAGTCCGGCTTGGAGGACCATGAAGAGGCTGGCGCCGGTGGTGCGGGCGAGGTCGGTGAGGTGTTGGTGGAGGGTGGGGTCGATGTCGACGGTGAGGTAGTCGCCGCGGTAGGTGGTGATGGTGGGGCGGGGTCGGTCGGTGGGGAGGTCGAGGTGGTCGGGGAGGTCGGCGAGTTGTCGGGTCCAGTAGGTGATCTGGGTGGCGAAGAGGCTGTCGGGGTCGTTCTGGTCGCCGAGGAGTTCGTTCTGCCAGAGGGTGTAGTCGGCGTACTGGACCGGTAGGGGTGCCCAGTCGGGGGCCTGTCCCTGGACGCGGGCGGTGTAGGCGTGGGTGAGATCGGTGGCCAGCGGGCCCAGTGACCACCCGTCACCCGCGATGTGATGCAGCACGAGGATGAGGACGTACCGGTCCGGCGCGAGGCCGAACAGCTCCACGTGCAACGGCGGTTCGCCCGCGAGGTCGAAGGCGTGGCGAGCCGCGGACGCCAGGGCCTCCGGCAGCCCGGCCTCGGTGCAGTCGGTGACGGGCAGCTCGACGGCCACCTCGTCCAGGACGTGCTGGAAGGGAGTGCCGTCGGCCTCCGGGAACACCGTGCGCAGACTCTCGTGCCGGGCCACCACGTCCCCGAGGGCCGCGCGCAGGGCGTCGAGATGCAGCTCGCCCGTCAGCCGCAGGATCAACGGGATGTTGTAGGTGGCGCTCGGCCCCTCCATCTTGTGCAGGAACCACAGCCGGCGCTGCGCGAAGGACAACGGCACCGTCTCGGGCAGCCGCTGCTTGGCCAGGGCGAGCCGCGCCGGCCCCGCCGTGTCGAGCCGGGCGGCCACCGCTCCCGCGGTACGCCCCTCGAACAGCGTCCGCAGGCCGATCTCGACGCTGAAGGCCGCCCGGATCCGGGCGATCAGCCGGGTGGCCAGCAGGGAGTGCCCGCCCAGCTCGAAGAAGTCGTCGTCGACCCCGACCCGGGGCAGCCCCAGGACCTGTGCCATCAGGTCGCACACGATCTGCTCCTGCGGTGTGCGCGCCTCCCGGCCGGCCCCCGTCGCCCCGGACTCCGGCGCCGGCAGCGCGGCCCGGTCCAGCTTCCCGTTGGCCGTCAGCGGGAGTTCCCCCAGCAGCACGACGGCCGAGGGCACCATGTACTCCGGCAGCCGGTCCCGCGCGAACTGCCGGACGTCCTCGGCCCGCAGCGCTCCCTGCGCCACGACGTAGGCGACCAGACGTGTCGTGCCGGGCTGGTCCTCGCGGGCGACGACGGCGGCCTGCGCGATGTCCGGGTGGTCGGTGAGGACCTGTTCGATCTCGCCGGGTTCGATGCGGAACCCGCGGATCTTCACCTGGTGGTCGGCGCGGCCGACGAACTCCAGCTCGCCGTCGGCGTTCCAGCGGACGAGGTCGCCGGTGCGGTACAT
>NZ_WWJT01000087.1 GCF_009865385.1 Streptomyces sp. SID486
CCGCCGCCCGGAGGGTCTGCACGGGGAGGAGCAGGCGCCGGAGACGCACGAGGAGCACGGCTGAGAGGCGTACTCCGTGCACGGGCGGGCGGGCGGGCGGCAGGCCGGCCGGAGCTCCGCGACGCACCCCCGGGCGGATCCATCCGGGGGTTTCATCGGAGCAGGTCATGTGCCTGATCGCCCGCTCGTTCCGGCGGGTTGGGCAGACTGGGCCAGTCCGAAAACCTGTCGCGGCCAGTGAAGACAACCATATCCGCTGGCGCCCGAATCGCCCCGCACGGCAGGCGGTGCCGGGGCGTCGACGACCGCGACGGCGGCGACCGCCGCCGACGCGCTGGTGAAGCCTGGCCGAGCCGGGAGCGGATATCTGTTTCCGGCGATACAGATATGCGGTCTTCGGTGGGATGGAATCCCTGGCCGGAGCCGAAAACCCCCGGGCACCTCCGCCCGACCCTGTGTTAGCGTGATAGCAGTTGCAGTTTTGGTTGCCAGAGACTTGTTTCTTTGCAGAGCTTTCCGGATCTTTCCGGAGGGGTGATCATCGCGGCGACTCGGGATCCGCAAGGTGCGGACTCCGGCACTGCCCCCCAAGGGAGATTCAATATGGCATCTGGCACCGTGAAGTGGTTCAACGCGGAAAAGGGCTTCGGCTTCATCGAGCAGGAGGGTGGCGGTCCTGACGTGTTCGCCCACTACTCGAACATCGCCACCCAGGGCTTCCGCGAGCTTCAGGAAGGCCAGAAGGTTACCTTCGACGTCACGCAGGGCCAGAAGGGCCCGCAGGCCGAGAACATCGTTCCCGCCTGA
>NZ_WWJT01000088.1 GCF_009865385.1 Streptomyces sp. SID486
CGGATCACGGCCAGCACCTCGTGCCCGTTGCGCCGCGCGTCGGAGAGCCGCTCCAGGACCAGGACGCCCAGTCCCTCGGAGAAGCCGGTGCCGGCCGCGTCGTCGGCGAAGGACCGGCAGCGGCCGTCCGGGGAGAGGGCGCCCTGCCGGCTGAACTCCACGTAGGTGCCCGGCGACGCCATCACCGTCACTCCCCCGGCCAGCGCGAGGGTGCACTCGCCCTGCCGCAGCGCCTGCGCCGCC